>JACZJB010000056.1 GCA_014860805.1 Anaerolineales bacterium | reverse complement strand
GCCCATGGCAGATCGCGCCAATACCTTTATTCTGTTTAAAGAACCCAACCACTTTTTCCTGCAACACCTTACTTTCTAAAAATTGTTTCATCCCGGGCGCATGTCCGCCGGTGAGCAAGATGGCATCGTAATCATTCACATTGATATCTGCGTAACGGATTGGTTTTTGATATTCGGGAGCTTCGGCCATACGTTTGTAATCGCGCAAGCCCATCGACCCCGCCCCGAGCGGACCGCGCACAAAGCCCATCAACAAACGCTGATCTGCTGCGGCAATCGCTCCGTGTTCGGTGGCGAAGGTTGCAGTCCAGCCGCGCTCCACGCAGACGCGCCAGGGTGTCGCAGATTCGGTTGGGTCGAAGTCGGTATCAGGCAGAGGGATAAGAACGTGGGGCATGGGGACTCCAGTTGTCAATCATCAGTGGTCAAATTATATCGCCTCTGCTACAATACCAACACCATCCGCCTCATCTCGTGTTATCACCATCAGCATGGCATTCACCAACCAACGGTACGAAACCTTGCGAGACCTTTTCAAGAGCCAGAGACTTCCTTTGGCTTTCGTTGATTTGGATGCCTTCGACACAAACACCAACTATGCCGCCGAACTAGCGAAGCGATACGGCAAGACGCTACGCATCGGGACAAAATCTCTGCGCTGTTTGCCATTAATGGAGCGGGTACTCACCCATGCTTCTCTCGCCTTTCGCGGCTTTCTGACCTTCACCGCCGAAGAGACAGCCTTTCTCGCAGACAGAGGTCACGATGACTTTCTGCTCGCCTACCCCACTGTTCAGCCTGAAGATATGAAGATCCTTGCCTGGGTTGCCCGCAAAGGGAAGCAACTTTCAGTGATGGTTGACTCTCCCGAACACCTAAAAGTTTTAAATGAAACCGGCAAGGCACATCATGTCACCTTCCATGCCTGTCTCGAAATTGACATGGCATACCGCCCGCTCGGTAATGACTCGCTGCATCTTGGTTTGCGGCGCAGTCCCATCCGCACGGTGGAACAGGCGGTGGAACTGGTTCGCATCGCCAAGACGTTATCGAACGTGAAGGTCGATTCGATCATGGGCTATGAAGGTCACATTGCCGGGACCAACGATGACGTGCCAAATCAGGGATTGAAAAATGTCCTCCTGCGCGGACTTAAAAATGCGTCGGTGAGGGAACTGTCGAATAGACGCCGGGCAATTGTCAGCGCGGTGAGAGGCGAAGGCGTGGAGTTGAGATTCGTCAACGGCGGGGGGAGCGGCAGCCTCGTCTCCACACTTGCAGATGAATCCGTCACAGAAGCGACTATTGGTTCGGGGTTATATGCGTCGGGTCTTTTCCATTATTTTAGAGATGTTCATTACAGACCTGCGGCGTTCTTTGCGTTGCAAGTGGTGCGTAAACCGAAAGACGGCATGGTGACTTGCGCAGGCGGTGGGTATATCGCTTCGGGTGCGATCGAAAAAAGTAAGTTGCCCCTGCCTGTTATGCCGGTTGGAATGAAGTACGTGGAATTGGAAGGTGCGGGAGAAGTGCAGACTCCATTGGTTTTGCCGCAGGGAAGCATAAACCTATCGTTGGGTGACCCTGTATTTTTTCAACACGCCAAGGCGGGCGAATTATGCGAACGGTTCAATGAGTTAATTCTTGTCAAAGGAGGAGAGATCGTTGAGAGAGTGAAGACGTATAGAGGAGAAGGCTTCGCATTTTTATAACCACCTATTGCCAAAGAGGAGAATGTTATGAGGATTCTGAAGTTCATTAGTTATTCGTTCGGCAACTTTGCCAACACCATTGCTTATCAGGTGTTCGGCAACCGCATCAATTTTTATTACGTTGATGTGCTGGGACTCAATGCCAGTATTGCGGGTATTTTGTGGAGCATCTACGGATTGTGGAACGCCATCAACGACCCATTGATGGGACAACTCTCCGATAAGACCCGCTCGCGTTTTGGTCGGCGTGTGCCGTATGTGGCGTTCGGCGCCATCCCGCTGGGACTTTCCTTCTTCTTCCTATGGACTCCGCCTACACAAAGTCCGTGGGTGTTGGCGGCGTACTTCCTGATGATCTTGTTCATCTTCGATACGCTTTACAGCCTGACCATCATCGCCTACAACTCGCTCTTCACAGAAGTTGCCCCCACCCCGCGCGACCGCATCGACCTTTCCGCCACGCGTGAAATCCTCGCGACGGTTGCCCTGCTGGCATCGTTCATCCTTGCGCCCATCATCGCGGAAGAGGTTGGGTACTTCACAATGGGCGCCATCATGGGAACACTCATCGCAGTTGGTTATCTGATTGCCATGATCGGCGTGAAGGAACGCCCCATTGACGAGACCAAGGAACAGTCGTTAGGGCTGGGGCAATCGCTCAAGTTGGTGCTTTCGAATCATGCCTTCCGTTGGTTCCTCGGCGCAAACATTTCAAAGGAATATATCTGGCTGCTGTTGGCGGCAATGCTGCCTTTCTGGCGCAAGTATGCCTTGGGTATTCAAGGCGAAGTGGATGTGTTCGGCATCTCCATGAGCGGCGGCGACGCGGAAGCGGTGCTTTTGGGTCTGCCGATTCTGCTTGCCATCCCCACCTTGCTGCTGTGGCGCCCCTTCCTTGCGAAGAACGGCTACCGCAAAACATGGATCATCGGCACGCTGACCTTCATCCCCGGTTTGCTGGTGATGACCTTCGCCCGCGATTTTTACACGGGCTTGCTCGGCACCATGCTTATCATCCCCGGCTTGGCAAACTCCATGATCATGCCCTTCCCTGTCATCTCCGAGATCATTGACGATGACGCCAAACAAGAACACGGCTTCCGCCGCGAAGGATTGTTCTTCGGCATGAATGGCGGCATCGTCAAATTGGCATTCTCGGCGCAAGGCATTCTGTTTGCCATCGTCACCGCCATGACAGGCTTCGCGGAAGGCAGCGACGTGCAGACTGAATCCGCGATCTGGGGCATCCGCTTCTTGATCGGCATCACACCCATCATTGCCGCGCTGTTGATCGCCCTTTGCATGTGGAAGTATCCGCTCGGGCGCGATACGAACTTAATGAAAGAAGCAGCATAATCATCTTTCATCTTCGAAAAAAGAAAGAACCTCAATAAGGAGATATCCCATGAACGAAGATACCAAACTCATCTGGCTCAAACGTGTTTTGATTTTCAAGATCGTTGTGGTCGCTTTACTCTGGGGCTTGCCCACCCTGTTCGGTCCTGAGTCCTTTCTCAAAATGCTCGGCGAACAGATTCCCAACCCGCCATTTTATATGCGCATCTTCGGCGCAACGCAGATCGGCTTGGTCTTTCTGTATTGGCTCGCTTATCAAAACCCCGTAAAAAACCGCGACATTGTCCGCTATGCCGTGTGGGATAACTCCGTTGCCTTCCTGACGATGATGGGCTATGCCGCTACCGTCGGCATCACCAACCCCACCGTCTGGCTCTCCGCCGTGTTGGTCTTGTTCTTTGCCATTGCGTTTTACGTTTTGATTCCGAAAGCCTCATAAAAAGACGATAGACCGCCGACCATGGACCGCCATCTGCGGTCGGCGGTCATGACCAATCTCATGTTGGACTCTGCCCTCAACTACGCTCGACAAAACCAAGCTGCGCACCTCTCCCGACTTTGTGACTGGTTGCGCATCCCAAGCATTTCGACAACGCCTGAACATGCTCCTGACGTGCGCTGCGCCGCCGACTTTGCCGCCAATTTCCTGCGAGAACTTGGCATGGACAAGGTCGAAGTCCGCAAGACGACGGGGCATCCTGTTGTCTATGCTGAACATATTCAACCTGCAACAGCAAACCTTCCAACCCTTCTCATCTACGGTCACTTCGACGTCCAACCCGCCGACCCGCTTGAAGCTTGGACTCGTCCGCCGTTTGAACCCACAGTAGATGGAAACAATCTCTATGCCCGTGGCGCATCAGACGATAAAGGTCAAGCCTTCGCCATCCTTGCCGCGTTGGAAAGTTATCTCAAAACCAGTGGAAAGCTTCCCGTCAATATCAAAGTGCTGCTCGAAGGCGAAGAAGAGATCACCAGCCCCAGCCTGATCCCCTACATCCAACAACACGCGGACGAATTGCGTGCGGATGCCATCCTCATTGCGGATCAAGACATGCTCGATCCGCAGCACCCCGTCGTCATGTGGGGCTTGCGCGGAATCCTTTATGTTGAGATCGAAGCAACAGGCCCCGCCCGCGACCTGCATTCCGGCACCTTTGGCGGCGGCGTGGATAATCCCTTCAATGTGCTCGTTCGCCTGCTGGCGCAATTGCAGGACAGTGACACACGTAGAATCCTCATCCCCGGTTTTTATGACAAAGTCGAAGAACTGAACGACAAAGAACGCGCACTCATTTCGCAGGCGCCAATCAATGACGATGTTGGTTTGTATCTTACTGGAGCGCCAAAACTCGGCGGCGAAGTGGGTTATCCGCTCGCGGAACGGGTCAGTGTGCGCCCAACGTTCGACGTTCACGGCATTGCAGGCGGGTTCACAGGGGAAGGCTCGAAGACGGTTATTCCGGCAAAGGCAACAGCGAAGGTCAGTCTGCGTCTGGTGCCGCACCAAGACCCGGATGAGGTTTTCGAGGCGTTGACGTCGCATCTCAAAAGTATCTGCCCACCCACTGTCACTTTGAATGTGCGCGCCATCGGCAAAGCTGTTCCTGTCAAAGTGGATTACAAACATCCCGCCGTGCAAGCCGCTGCCAAAGCATATGAACTGGGCTTCGGGTACAAACCCATCTACCTGCGCGGAGGCGGTTCCCTGCCCATCGTGCATGACATGATCGACGTGCTTTCCAAACCCAATGAAGAGATCCCCGTGGTGATGATCGGTTTTGGTCTGCCTGATGACGGCACGCATTCGCCTAACGAAAAATTTCACCTGCCAAATTTTTATCATGGCATCGAAACGGTGATTCATTATTTGGATTTGTTTTCTCACGTCTGATCGTCTATTGTAAAAATTCATCCTTCGGAGTTCCCATGCATATCCCCCAAACAGGACTATCAAAACAAGAAATTCTCACCACATTGCAGGCGTTCAAATCACGCGACATGGATTGGAAAGCAGGCAAGGTATTTTGTTATGTGTACAACCCTGGTGAAGACCCGGCTGAAGTGACACGTGAAGCGTACATGGAATTTCTAACCGAGAACGGGCTTGATCCAAGCGTCTTCCCTTCCATGTTGAAATTGGAAACCGATGTAGTGCGCATGGTCCTCAACCTGCTGCATGGTGACTCAAATGCAGTGGGGCATCTCACCACTGGTGGGACGGAGAGTATTATGTTGGCGGTCAAGACCGCGCGAGATAAAGCGCGCGCCGAAAAGCCACACATCAAAGAGCCGGAGATGGTGCTGCCCAAGACCGCGCACGCCGCATTTCACAAAGCCGCGCATTATTTAAGCGTGAAGCCCGTCCTCGTGGATATTGACCCAGCCACGTTCAAAGTCCGCGCGGGGGATATGGAAAAAGCCATCACGGAAAATACGATTCTGCTGGTTGCCTCTGCGCCGAGTTATTCGCAAGGCGTGATCGACCCGATTACAGAGATCGGGAAGATCGCGCAAAAACATAACCTGCTTTTCCATGTGGACGGCTGTGTGGGCGGCGTTCATCTTTCGTTCATGCGCAAACTCGGATACGACATTCCCGATTTCGATTTCAACGTACCTGGCGTCACGTCCATCTCCACTGACTTGCACAAATATGGTTATGCAGCAAAAGGCTGTTCGGTGATCATGTATCGCAATAAAGACATCCGCAAGTATCAAATATTTGCCTGCACTGATACGACGGCATACACGCTCATCAATCCCACAGTACTGAGCACCAAAAGCGGTGGTCCATATGCAGGCGCGTGGGCTGTACTCAACTTTCTCGGCGAGGAAGGCTATATGCGCATCATCAAAACCGTGCAAGATGCCGTAAAAAAACTGATTGAGGGTGTCAATGCCATCCCTGATCTGCACGTGTTGGGCGAACCTGCCATGTGCATGTTCTCCTTCGCTTCGGATTCGATCAACGTCTATCAACTCGCAGATGAGATGACCAAACGTGGCTGGTACATTCAGGGACAATTCTCCACGCCTCTGACTCCCCGCAACCTGCACATCTCCATCAACTTTGGCAACGCTCACAGTGTGGACGCCCTACTCAAAGACCTGCGTGAATGTGTAGAGATCGTTAAGACGAAGACACCCATTGATTCAGCGATGATCAAGCAAATGGTGGGCGCAGCGCTTCAAAGTCCGGAACCTGAGGCGGCATTTGGTCAACTCGCCGCATCCGCCGGGCTGACAGGCACCGACCTCCCCAGCGAAATGGCATTCATCAACGAAGTCCTCGACAATCTGCCAGATGCATTGTGCAATGTGTTTCTGGTCAACTACTTCAATGATTTGTATGTTTAGGGGAGCCCGGCTATGCCGTATCTAAAACTATAATCGCCATATTCAGCCGTTGTGTCTCGAAAGCAATCTACCGCGTCGAGGGGTATTTCGTTTCCCCACTGAACGCTCCCCCTGGCTTACACAACTTCAGCAGCAAGATTCGCAACTGCGAGTAGTTGTCCTATGGGATGCAGACTTCTACATCGGGGAGGTAGGGCAATGTAGTTCATTGCAGGCTGAGGGTCGGAGTTTGATGCGGGAAACAATGGGATACAATCCCGTATCTGGCAGAGACGTTACCATGCCGCCTGAAGGTCATGATAGTCTGCTGTACAAAAAGACATCCGATAAGGATGCACCGGGATGATTATTTCAGAGCAACATGAAAGGTAAAAAACCATGCCAAGAGATTTGGTGGGAAATTCTTCTTTTATTCTCAAGCGTTTGCAAACCTTTGAATTCCTGCACGGGCTGGATCATGAGTCTCTTGCGGCGCTGGCAAAGAGTGCGATTTGGAAGGTGTTTCCGCCCAATGCGGTCGTATTTTGGGAGGGCGATACCGAATCCAATTTGTATTACCTGCAATATGGTTCATTGAAAGTGTTGAAAACTTCGCCAGACGGACGTGAGCAGGTTTTACGTTTTCTGGATGCAGGCGAGATCTTCAACGAGGTTGGCGTTCTGGCAAAACGTCCCAATCCCGCCACCGCAGTGGCGTTGGAGGAATCGGGCATCTGGCTTATTCCTCGTCACGCACTCGAAGAGGTTATGATGAGACATCCGCAGACGGCGTTGCAAATTATCCGCAACATGGCGGATAAGATCATCAACCTGGTCACACTCGCAGCGGATCTGTCGTTGAAAACCGTCGAAGCGCGCTTTGCCAAACTGCTGCTGGATTCAGCCGAAGAGGATGTGATCGAGCGCCGCCGCTGGACGAATCAAACCGAACTTTCAGCGCATTTAGGCACCGTACCTGATGTGCTCAGCCGCGTTATCCGCGAGTTGACGAAGGCGGGATTGATCGAGATGGACAAACAGTACATCCGCATTTTAGATCGCGCGGGTTTGGCGGAGCGAGCCATGATTCGGGGAGAATAAAGATTGGGTTGATAAACCCGACAAAAGTCGGGGTGGGAAGCGGGGATTTCCATTAAAGTCAGAGCATATTAAAAATGAGACGATATGCCTGATATCTATTTCGCAGACACAAAATCGAAAGCTGTCTTTTCGGCAGAGGGCCCAAAACCGCAATTCTTGTTCGATACGCCGCAGTTCAAGGCGTTGGTCGTCGGGCTGGAGGCGGGTGGGCAAATTCCCTATCATCCTGGCGAGGCGGCGATGTATCACTTTCTCGAAGGAGAAGGTTTGATGACCGTGGACGATGAAAGTTTTGCCATCAAGCCCGGTGTGACAGTCGTTGTGCCGAGCGGCGCGAAACGCGGCATGAATGCGAAAACACGCGTTGTCTTTTTAGGCTCTAAAGGAGAAGAATAATGCCTATTCCATATTTGATCACCACCCTGCTCTTCACATTCGTCGCGCTGTTCATGGCAGCGGACGCTTCGTTCGTCAGCCTGAATTTAATAGGCGCTTTCCCAGCCTTGAGATGGGTGCGTGTGCACTTCATCACGTTGGGACTTGTTTCACAAGTTGTGTTCGGGTTACTGCCTTTGCTGGTCGCATCACTTTCCAAGAAGCCGCGCCCTGCCATGCGCTGGGATATCTGGCTGACTCTCAATGGCGGCTTTGTCGCGCTGATTGCAGGATTCGCCAGTGTCAATCATCCACTGATCTTTGCGGGCGGCACATTGGTCTTTGTAGCGGCGACTTTGCTGCTCTTCCAATTATGGAATGTGCGCAGCGGCGACATACCTGCCAGCCTTAAGTTTTACATCACAGGTGTCTTTTACCTGCTCGTCGGTATCATCGTCGGCACAGGTTTATGGCTGAACTGGAGCGAAGCGCTTTACATCCAAGTGCCGCTTGAAGTTCATATCCACGCCAACTCGTGGGGTTTCATGTCGCTGGTCTTTGCAGGCTTGCTTGTGGACTTCATCCCGATGGTCACGGGTCGTCCGCTTGGCAGCACGAAAGAAGTTTCGTTCATTTTCTGGGGCATGTCACTCGGCGCGCTCGGCCTGGTTATCGGTCCGTGGTTGGGCGGAAGCCTGCCTCCTACTGTGGCAGGCTTGATCCTGCACATCTCTGCGACGGTTTGGCTGGTGGTGCTGATGGCGCGCGCACTCAAAGCCAGTGGGCATTTGGATCACGCTGGCGGCTGGCATTTGCTCGCATCCTATGCGTGGATTTTGCTGCCCGTGTTGATCGCGCCGTTGATCCTGCTTGGATACACCGCAGGGCCACCCATCGAATCGACTGCGCCTCAAGCCTTGATCTATGGCTGGGTGCTGCAATTTGGCATTGCCCTCGTCCCGTACATTGCGCGCAAATACTTTCTCAAGGAAGAGAATCCGCAACTCGGCGGTTCATGGATGAGCATTCTGGCTGTCACAGCGGGGAGCATCTTCGTGTGGGTAAGCATCTTCCTCGTTCCGATTCGAGGCGTGTTGTATGGCATCGGCTTCGTGCTTTACGCGCTGTCATTACTTCAACCCGTCAAGGAACTTTTCCAGATCACGCGTGATGGTTTACATAAACACGAGATGGCATAGATAAATAAAGCGGGTCATGGTGAAATCCATGATCCGCTTTAGAAGGAAAAAAAGCATGTCCTTGAATCAAATTGCGTCAATTCTTGCATTTCTTGTCGGCATCATGTCCATCGTCGCAGGTGGAAAAGCCATGCAAGGCTGGAACCCAGGATACAACGTCCTTTCGTGGCTGCCCGTCTATAACTTTGTGATGGGCCTTCTCTCACTGATCCCCGCCATTTTGTTATGGATCAACCATCGTTTCGGGCTGGGGGCTTCGATCGCAACATTCGGCGTTCATGTACTCATATTTATACTTCTTCTCATCGCTTTTCGTGACCAGGTTGCAGTCCAAAGCATCGCTGCGATGGTCTTTCGGCTGGCGGTTTGGATCGTGATTCTGGGGTTGATGTGGTTCCGCCGCTGAAACAGGCAAGATGCCCTTGTCTGGGTCAACCATTTTCGACAAGTCGAAAGAGACCTTGACGATCGGTCAAGATAAATTCAGTGCGGGTTACTTCGATCAGTTTTTTATCCGAGAAACCATATAAAGCGCGACAGACCATCTCGCGGGTGGAACCGATCCGCGCGGCCATTTCGTCGAGTGTCAAATGGCGTGAGATCGCCGCATCCCCCGCCATTTCAAAATGATCAAGCAGAAGGCGGGCCAGACGCCCAGCCACAGGGTGGAATGCCATCTCTTCGAGGATCGCGCTGGCGCGCTGCATCCGTCCCGCCATGAGGCGGCACAACTCCCAGCCTGCGCGTCCGTTACGTTCAAAGATGGGGGCTATCGTTTCACGCGACCACAAGTGCAGGCGGCTTGCCTCGCGCGCTTTCAGAGTGACGGGCATTGGCGCGTTGTCTTGAAAGAATGCCAGTCCCCAAAACAGGTCGCCCGTCAAAAACGTCGTGACGATCAAACTACGCCCCTCGCCCGACTCTTTCACCGCATTCACACTTCCCTTACTCACCAGAAAAAGATAGGACCATACATCACCATAAAGGATCACCGTTTCATCTTTTTCGTAGGAGCGGCTGGACGCGAGTTGCGCCAGGACAGTCAACTCGGCAGGTGTCAGGGAGGCGAAGACCGAATTTGCGTGGAGAAGGTTTTTCAGGGTTTCCATGGGGGGCACATCCATTTGCTTTAAGTCAAAGACTTTACTGTCTGTTTATGATATGTTTCACAAAAGATTATACCTTTGAGGAGAAGCGAACATGAAAAACAATCACAAAATCGGAACTGCCTTTGCCATTCTAGGCATCCTGACAGGACTGCTGGCATTCTACCTGATCGCCAGCCAGTACAACCTGCTGATCGCTTCGAAGACTGCCGATGGTCGGCTCGATGAAGCGACCTCCGTCCGCATCACATACGCAGTGCTGGGTTGGCTAGGCGGCGCAACGACAGCGATCTGGGCTGCCACTTTGTACGGATTCCTCCACAAAGAAAAGTGGGCATGGTTTTTGGGCGTGATCGCAGCGACCATCCAATTGCTGGCGGGGTTCTTCCCTGCCATCCCTGCCATGGACAGCCACCTCCCCGTACCGACGATCTCCGTCTTTGGGATCGCGCTCGTCCTGTGGTTTGGTATGTTGATCATCGGCGGTGTGGAAAAGAGCATCATCACCTTGACCTTTGTCACAGGTTTAGCTTATGTGCTGACCTTCATTGACGGCGTCGCGCCAATTGCCAAGTACACCACCTCGCACGATGACCCGTTTTGGAATGGAATGTATGTGATGAGTCAGCAGGTCAGTTGGTGGGGCGCGGCGGCTTGGGCAATTTTTATCTTTGCGGTACTGCGCAAGAAATCCTGGGCAATTCCGCTGGGAATTTTCGCGGGGACGATGTCCATGCTGGCGGGCTATCCGCTGGGGCTGCATAACGCGTTTGTCGAAGTGCATCGCTTCTCGATGTTCTTGCCTGCACCCATTCTAAGCACGGGGCTGTTAATCTACCTCCTGCTACCATCCACGCGGAAGATGCTCGAAACGTGGAGTGCCGCAGGGTAGAAAAGGCTTGTGTCCGCGAGCCAGTTTTCAGGTCAGGAAAGAAGCAGGAAAATGGAAGTGTGACTTAAGTTACAGGATTCCCCTTTTCTATGTGCAATAATTCACAATAAAGGCAGTCGAATAAAAAGGAGAATGCCTTGATAATTACCATCTTCCTATATCGGTGGCACGTTCGCCCTGGGGTTTACAAAGAGAGGGTAACTGGTAATTAGCACGCAAGCCTCCAATTACCAGTTACATCAAGGATTGCACATGAAAGAAAGATTCAATTATCTATTCAACTCCACCAAGGGACTTATCCTCGTTGCCATCGCCATGATCGGCATCGAGACCGCCGTCTGGGGCATGTTGTCGGGTCCCATGGCAGAGATGGGTGTGCGCGAGGTGGTGATCAAACTAGTTGGCATGGACATTGTCCAAGCCGAACGCGAAGGGCGCATCATCATTTTGTATCACTCCATTGCTATGGCTGTCATTGCCATCGAGACCTACATGGTGACGGGACTCTTGAAGATGAAGGAATTCTTCAAGTTGTCGGTGCGTGTGCTTATCACTGTCGGCTATATTTTGACGATGGTCTTTGGCATGGGCTTTGCGTACTTCGGTCGCAACTGGGCGTTCCACGGACTGTACATCACAGGACTCTCGCTCATCTTCTTTGCAGGCGTTCTGTTGTGCATCGCGCTTTGGCCTTGGAATCCAGAGTATTACATCACCGATAAAGACTACGCCCGCACGAAAAAGGGCGTTGACCTTGAGCGCGTCGCCTTCTTCACGACCGCCGTAACCACGGTCATTTCCGCCCTCTTTGGCGCGGTGCCTGGCTCGTTCTACGGAAACGGCTTCGAGACCTTCCTCGCGGAAAACATCATCCGCTTGCCGCATAAAACCACGATGGAATATTCCGTCATCGGGCACCTGCACATCATGCTGGCGCTGATCGCCATCATGATTACGCTCATCATCGGGCGCTGGCTTAATTTCAAAGGCATCTGGCACAAGATTGCCATGCCGCTGATGATCCTCGGTTGTATCGTGCTTAACCTCGGCGTGTGGGGCGTGGTCACTCCGCTCGAACCCATTGCACACATGATCATCTATGTCGGCGCGACTCCGTCCATGCTGGCGGCGCTCTTCCTGCTCATCTGGAGTTGGAACAACCTTATCAAGGAAGGCACCGCCCACCTCGCCAAGCCGACCTTCCTGCAAAAACTCGGCGCGCTGGTGTACGATCCGCTCAAGTTTGGACCGACGTGGCAAATGCTGTTCATGAACTTTACAACCAGTGGCATCGGCATCTTCATGGCGATCCGCCTTGACGAAATTTTCCGCATGTGGCCCGCCCGTGAAGAACGCATCGAACTGACGGGTCACTGGCACGCGCTTTCCGCCATCATTGCCACCATCATCCTGATGTATTACGGCGACATGCTCGGGCTGAAAGGCAAAGTCCGTCAGATCTATGGCTGGAGCATTATCTTCCTCTCCGACCTCGCGCTCGGCGCGGTAACCGTCTTTGAAATGAAACGCCTCTTCATCAGCGAAGCCGAACAGCAGCCGCTTGTCAACACGTTGATGTACATGATCGATTTCGGGCTTGGTTTCCTGCTCGTGCTGCTTGCCATTGTCATGGTGTGGAGGTTGACAGATTTATTCAAACCGAAAGGACGCTGGACGGAAGAAGCGACTCACGAACTTGCGGAGGAGGTGGCGAAATGAAGAACCGCTTCCTCCTGCCCTTCATCCTGGTTGCTGCGCTACTCGCCTCGTGCGCCCCCGTAGATTTGAACGCTCCGATTCCCGCCTACGACACGGGCATTGACCCGACCGCCTGGGCGCAAATCCCTGCTGGAGAGTTTTACTTCGGCCAGCACGAGGATATCGAATCCACCGACGCGTACGAAATCATGGTCACGGACGTAACCACCCAACAATACGCGGATTATCTTAACGCAGCCGTCGCGGATGGCACGCTTAAGATCGAAGGCGCCTCCGTGCTCGGCTACTATCCTGGCGACCCATTTAACAGCATCAATCATGAGATCGAAATCAAAGCGGGCGACTGGCAATACATTCCTCTCGACGACCCGTCACAGAGAATCAAATATGACGGAATCCGCTTCACGGTCCAGAAAGGATACGAGAACCATCCGATGACGATGGTCACATGGTTTGGCGCGTGGGGTTATTGTGAATACTACAGCCACCGCCTTCCATCCGAAAAAGAATGGACCAAAGCCGCGCGCGGCGAGGATGATCGTCCCTTCCCCTGGGGCGATGAGATTGCCCGTGAAAACGCCAACTTCTATTCCAGCCGCGACCCGTTTGAAGATATGTCATCGTTTGGCTCGCGCACAAGTCCCGTCGGTTTCTACAACGGCAAGACCTACAACGGCTACACCACGCTCGACTCCGCCTCTCCCTACGGGCTCTATGACATGGCTGGCAATGTCTGGCAATGGATCGGCGATGTCCAGCCACAGGAGGGCTTTAGCGACCGCCTCATGCACGGCGGATCGAAAGATACCTATGATATGGACTTGCGCGTCTGGGTCCGCAACAGCGCCCCGCCCATGTATTTCAGCCCGGGTGTCGGCTTCCGCTGTGTGAAGTAATTGGGAGCTTGAGGAGCAGCCGCCACGCTCCAACCCCGTCCTAGGAGTTCCAATGTCCATCCTTGTTGAAAAAATTCGCCTATACCTGCCACTTATCAAACCGCTGCAAACTGGACTGTTACTTGCTACAGGGCTGGCTGGTTACATGAGCGCGCGCTGTCCCGTGTTCAACATTGGGGCGCTTCTCGGCACGGCTGGCAGTCTCTTTCTTGCAATTGCAGGGAGTACAGTGCTCAACATGTGGTGGGATTGTGACATCGACGCCAAAATGGGACGCACAAAACAACGCGCCACTTCTTCAGGTCTGGTGAGCGACAACGAGGTCTTATGGCTTGGCTTGATCTTGTCGGTACTCGGTGTTGGCTGGGCGGCGATAATCGACACAATTTACGGGCTGATCGTCTTTGCGGGACTCTTCTTCGATGTGATCGTGTATTCCATCTGGCTCAAACGCCGCACCGCTTGGAGCATCATCTGGGGCGGCGTTTCAGGAGCCATGCCCATTCTGGCAGGACGCACACTCGGTCTTGGCAATGTGGATTGGATCGGTCTGACTCTTGCCCTCGGTATTCTCTTCTGGATTCCCACCCACACCCTCACTTTCAGCATGAAGTATGCCAAAGACTACGCCACAGCCTGTATCCCAACTTTTCCCTCCACCTACGGGATGGCTGTAACGCGAGCCACCATTACGATATCATCTATCCTCGCCGCATTATCCATGATCGTCGCGAGCGTTGGCATCGGCATGGCCTGGGGCTTTCTGCGCTTGCTTGGCGCGTTATCCGCGGGTCTACTCCTGCTCTCCTTTGCCGTCGTCTTCCACCCATCGGAGCGTGTGAACTTTGGTCTATTCAAATACGCGTCGGTGTATATGCTTGCCGCAATGATCTTGGTTGTGATCGAATCAATATAAGTAGCGTCCCGCTAAAAGACTCAAAGACCTCAGGTCTTTATTTTGAAAGGAGCACATAATGTCCAACAATAGTTTTTTTGCAAAAACCTTGCGCTTCATCGGCATTCTTCTGATGGCCTTCACGGGTGGTTTCACTCTCCTCGGCGGAATCGGCACATCTTGCGCCGCATTCAACCCAACCGGATTTGGAGAAAGCATGGCTCCGCTGGCAAAACTCCAATGGCTATATATTCTTTTTGTTTTATCAGGAATTGCCATCGGAGTATACGGCATCCGCGCTACGATCATGCTTGTCAAGGGTACAGACAAATCCTACCGTAATGCGTTATACGTGCTGACGGCAGGCGTTGTCGTCGGTTTCGTTCATATCTATATCTCACGCATGCTACGTGGAAGTTCCATGCCAGTGGACGCTGTTGTATACACAACATTAGCGACGTTGGTCGTTTTTCTTCTTTTCCGTATTCCGTATCTTTGGAATGGCGTCAACTTCGAAAACGGTAAAAACAATGGCAACCGCTTGGCGGGCGGTTCAGCGGCGATCCTGCTTGGGGTATTCACGCTCACAATTCAGTATACAATGTCTTCCACACATACCTGGGGCAATATTAATTATGCAGATGCGTTTAACACGACAATGACGCTTGTCGGTTTCACACTTGTATTAAGTGGCGTAGGATACCTTGTTCGATTGTCCGATACTGGAATCGTCAAGAAAATATCCTTGTTGAAATCTCAATATAAAACTTTACAGTATTGATTGACAAATTAATGCTTGCATAAAGAGAGATGCCTTTCTTACAACCGCAATCAAATCTGTCCAGAGTGAATATATCATTTTATACGGATATAAATTCAGACAACAAAATTTTATATCTGCTAAACAGAGAAAAAACCCAAAAAGCACCCCTGTCTATAGGGGTGCTTTTTGGGTTTTTCAACAATTCCCTTAAACGATCATTCCGCTTTTGATATCTGTCGATTGAAGTAACTCAATCTGTCAGTGCGCGCCTATCATCGCATTCTCAAGTGAGCGCGTACCATCGCAGATCTGGCGGGATAGTTAAGCGATCCAGTTCACGTACTTGGCAGAGGCGCTGCAATAGCGCCTGAAGATCATGATAGGCGAGTAGAGTATTCGTCAGTGTAGAAATCGTTTTGGATTGTAGGATCAACTCTCTATTAAGAACGGCTCGGTTGAGATATGTCATCATCAACTTTGCTGCATCCTGTCAGTAGGGATGGTGTGTACTCTTTATTCCTTGTCTCTTTGATGCCCCAGATGACTGCGCGTAGCCACAATTAAGATAAGAGCAATCACCCACGCCAAGGCAACGGTGAAATGGAAAGGTCGGGCGCTGTTATCTGAAAGCAGGGTGGACCAGGCATTTTGTGAGGCATGCAAGAGTGTTACGATGATCAGACTTCCTTTCGTCATGTTGAAAACGTATACGTAGATAACCACCATGGCAATCGAGAAGGCAGAGAACCAGTATATACCAACGGTTTGATAGAACGGAATGGACGTGTCCCAAAATAAGGGCAGATGGAGGATGACTTCGGGAATGGCAATGAGAAGAACTGTAACCAGCATTCCAAATCGATCTCGAAGGCGCGGGATGGCAATGCCCCGCCAAACGATCTCCTCCGTGTTGAACAGGGAAAGCAACAGTAAAAAGACGAGAACGGTTACGGCAACTTCCCATAAAGGTTTGCCTGCCGCTGGGATGACTGGCCTCGCGCCGCCAAACAGTACATGCAGACCGATGCCACCGAGAATGATGACTGCCAGCAGGAATATTCCAATAAAGTACCATCGGAATCCGACTCTCCAGATCAAGAAGCGACCGAAGATTTCCCGAATGCCAGTTCGCCCTGCCAGTACACCATAGACGATCAAAGCAGCAATCGCCGGAGACCAGCCTATAAAGATCTCAAGGATTCCAGGAAGCTGAACTGATATGATTCCTTGTGCGTACAACGCTTGCGGAATCATGACCGACCAGGCTATCGTGAACATGATGATGTATATCGAAATCAATGGGTTTTGTTTTATAAAAGAAATGATTCGGTTTTCCGTTGAAGAGGTATTTACAGACATATTATTAATCCTTTTATTGATAGTTTATCCTTTTGAATAAATCGGCGAGATCATCGCGGTTCAGGTCAGTGCCATTGGTGAGGATGGCAATGCCTATCCCGCTTTCGGGATAAAGCCGCATCGTGGTGGCGAAACCAGGACCGCCTCCGCCGTGTTCGAGGTAGCGTTCTCCATCTGATTCGCTCACTGCCCAGCCAAGTCCGCGCCCGTTGATGGGTGGAGTATTTGTCAGCGTGGCAATGGATTGGGGAGACAGGATCAGCTGTCCGTTAAGTGTGCCGCGATTGAGATATGCGATCATCAACTTTGCGGCATCCGGCGCGGATCCGATCAAGCCGGTAGATGGTGTCGCTTCGATGTACACGCGATTTAACCAAAGCAGTTTGCCTTCTCGTTCGCGGATGAGTGCGTTCGTGTCCAGAAGGGTTGGCAATAGTGGCGTAAAAAAATGGACAAGAGGGATGCTGCCTGCCGCTTCATGTACGGACATCTCAAGGGTATAGATGAAATTCGTTTGGTTCATGCCAAGCGGTGCCAAAATATTCTCAACAATATATTCTTCATAAGTTTGCCCGGATGCAGCTTCGATCACAGCACCCAGGACCATGTAATTCAGATTGCCATATGCTGCCTGTGAACCAGGTTCGAATTTAACCTTGTTGAAAGTCGGTAGATATTTTTTCAGCACTTCGGTTTGATTCGGCGTCACGTCATCGTAGTGAACCCAACCGATCATGGCAGGGACAGGATTGGGCAGCCCGGATGTATGCTGCATCAGGTGACGAATGGTGATGGCTGGGCTATCATTCGATGGATAGGTAACTTTGAACCAAGGCAGATGTTTGGTGACCTCGTCATCGAGACTTAATTTCCCCTTTTCCTGCAACTGCATGATGGCAATGGCGGTAGGGATCTTGGTCATTGACCACCAGTGATAAACGGTTTCCGGCGTGGCTTTGATGTTGCGCGGACCGTCCGCGACCCCAAAGGCATTGTTGTAAATGATTTTGCCATCCCTGACTACGACCACGGATAAGCCGGGCGGGTTTCCCGAAGCGGTCAATCGATTCAAATAGGCTTCCATTTTAGGGACGCTTTCAACTTCTTTTGGAACAGGTGGAACGTGAGGAGTGAAAGTGTATAAAGTTAAACCAATAAGGAAAACAATAAAGAGAATCAACATGGCTTGCCTTTTCATTTTTACCTTTCAAGTCAGGGGACGGTCACTTTGCCCACTCCACTATGCTACGGGATGTTTCGCAAAAGTGACCGTCCCCTTCGATTACGTTACTCTTGAATTCTTTGATTCTTTCGAGAGAGGTTTTCAGCGCCGGATATCAGATTTACGATCACCGCAATGACCACAAGCACAAGAGTCATCATCCAGGCAAGAAATTGATTGGTGCCTTCACTGTTGATCGAAAAGATCTGTGTCCATGTGTTTGAAGAGGCATGAAGCAAAGTGGCAAGCAGGACACTTCCGCGTGTATTGTTGTACATCCATGTGAAGATCACCGTTTGGGCAATGATCCCGATTCCATAGCCGATGAAAGAGGAGTCTGCCTGCGATGAACCCAGCTTGAAGAAGAGCGGCAGGTGAAAAAACAGCCAGGGAATGCTGAGGATCAAGCTGGATGTAAAAGCGTTGTACTTTGACTGCAACCGAGGCAGGGCAAAACCACGCCAGCCAATTTCTTCACTATTGAAAATGGCTGAGAAGATCAGGAGCACCACGATATTGATCAACAATTCGATCGGTCCAGAAAAAGGCGGCATTTTGGTCGAGAGAAACGGGGCAATAGACGTGCCAAATAGATTATTCAGGGCAATCGCAGTTACACAGACAGCCGCCAGGCTGAAGATCGCAAAGGTGTACCATCGAAAACCGACTCGAGCGATCAGGAGTTTACTGAGCAAGGCTCGAATGCCTGCCTTCCCTGAGATCAAGCCAGTGACGATCACGGCTGCCAAGCCTGGCATAAATCCCTGAAGGATCATGAGCGGCATGGGGAGTTCGAAAGGCAGCATCTCATACGACACCATCACTTCCAGGATGAAAAAGGGCCAGGTCAGTGCGTACGCAAGAAAGATAAACAGGAGGATCGGATACTTTGATGCCAGTGAGTTGGAACTGGTTTTATTTGCGGTCAAAACTGAAGTCGACATTATGTTTTTCCTTTTCTAAAGTTTTTTGAATACGATTAAATGGCAGGTGAAGAACATATCTCTATTTGGTTACTTTTCCTTTCGGTCGAACCAATATGCCAGTCCGCAGAGAAGGAAGGGTTGAAATATCCACGACATGGCGGCGCCGTTTGCGGGGGGAGGGGTTTCGGAGAATAGTTGCCCTGTGACCGTCAACACAGTGACCAAAAGCATGAGGACTGCGATGCCATACTTCGCAAGGTTCGTTTTGGGCTTGACCATGCTCAGGTAGTAGACAAAGCCGATGAGGACCAGACCAACTTCAAGTCCGAGCGCGAGCGGAAGGTTATTCCAGAGACTTAATCCAAGTTTTGGAGAGTTCTCGCCGAGCAAAGGCATCTCAGGGATGTGGACGAACCAATCCAGAACAAAATGTGAGAAGATTGCCAATGCGATCGCCAAGCCTGCCTGCTTACGCTCCTTGCTTGACCAACGTGGTAGAACGGCGTAGGTGATGGCGAAACCCAGCAAGGACCAGATGATCGAAGCAGTCAGCCCGTGCGAATATGGGAAGGTAAAGGTCAGGTAATGTGTCTGCGCGAAGTTCGCGGGGATGTGGATCTGCTCCAGACCAGCCAGCACGAGAATGCCGAGCAGAAAATCATGGAACAGGGCGGCGAAGAACAGCCAGCCTAAATTGATCCGTCGTTCCATTTTCTTAAGAACCAAACCAGCAGCTAAATGTCCAGCAAACATAAGAGTCTCCTTTTATTTTTTGTTATCAACTAATTCACGAACCGCATCGACGACTAAATTCGGTTCATCCAATTGGATGTAATGTCCGCTGTGCTGTGCCATGACTTGCTTGCTATTTGAAGACAAGCCAACCAGCTCAAATTGCAATTGGTGCCAGGTCGCATCGTATTGAGCGTTTTCCTGCTCCGAAAGGATGGGTAACGAGTCGGGCAAGCCGCGCGTCAACACAATCAGGGGTAAGTTGCCAAGGCTTTTCAATTTTTGAATTGGACCATTCCCGAACTCTGCCAGGAAAGATGAAGACTCGATCACAGCTGTATTGAAGTAATCTGTCGTTGCCAGCAGGGCGCGATACTGTTCAAGCGCTTCGCCTTCCAATCCGCGTGCAGGGATTTGTGCGGGGGATAAAGCCATGATCCCAAACGAATTAAGCGTGGCAAACAACTTAAACTGGCTCGCCATTGCTTCCGTCAATGTGGCAAAGGCAGGGATGCGCACAAAATGCTGTTCATGCGCTGAGTCCACCAACAGCATGCCGGCCACTTCGTTCGGATATTGATGCGTAAATTCCCGCACCACAATCCCACCAAAGGAATGACCGACCATCACATACGGAGCTTCCACCTCTGCATTCTGAAGCAAAGTATGTAACTCGCTCACCATCGTCTCCACCGTACGCGGATGCGGACTCGCCTCACTCCACCCGAAGCCTGCCCGGTCATACACGCAGACTCTCGCGAACTGACCGATCTCCGCCTGCACTGCAGACCATTGCACGGAAAAGTCGTTCAAGCCTGCTTCCATCACCACAGCGGGGCTGCCTTCACCGATGCAATGGATGTGCATGCGGTATCCGCCAACATCCACCAACTTTCCGGGCGCGGGGTATTGCGCGGCGAGGCTGTTCTTGGCAATGCTTCCAGCCACCCAGGTCAACGCAACCAAGACCAATACGAAGATCAACAATCCGGTCAACATCCTTTTCATCCATTTCAAAAATTTACTCATCGTCTTCTCCTTTTTCTAAAGCGGGTAATGAACCTAGAATCTCGATCTTATGACGGGCTTCCAGCATCATCGCATCAAAGTCTGTAAATGGCTTGGCCCGCTCCATCACAAACGCATCGAAGCCTGCCGGGAAGGTCAGATACAACATGCGCACAGGTTCCGTCCCGTTCACACGAAACCCATGCGGCGTGCCTTTCGGCTGAAAAAAGTACGAGCCAGGTTTTGCACGTTTGCTTTCTTCACCCCAAAAAATATCCAGCACGCCTGCCAATACATAGATCGCCACATCTTCCGCATAATGGATATGCAGCGGTGTTTCGTACCCAGGCGGGCATAGCACATCGAATAAATTGAACACACCTCCAGTCTGTTCCACGCTCGCCTTGATACAGATGGACGCGCCCACCGACTCAAATCGCTGGCACTCGTCGTCGAGCGAATAAGGTTTTGTTTGAAGAGATAAATTTGACATGCGCACATTAAACGCTTTCCAGCCGCCCTTTGGGTGTCAATTCAGTGTTACAAAAAGTGTTACAATTTTTTTACATGAAAACATTTGGCGAATGGCTTCGTGAGCAACGCACAGCACGCAGGCTGACGCGCGAGGAATTTTCCAGCCGCGTTGGCTGTTCAACTGCCATGCTGCGCAAGATCGAAGACGATGAACGCCGTCCCTCTGCACAGATCGCTGAATTGATCGCCAATTGTTTGGAAATTGATGATCGGGAAACCTTCGTCAAAGTAGCCCGAGGTGAATGGACAACAGATCGCCTCTCTCCCGTATCGCAGCGGGTTCAGCCCCCAAACTTTCCCCCAACTCAAACCTCATCTTCCAACCTCCCCATTCTGCCCACTCCTCTCATCGGGCGTCAGCAGGAAGTGGATGAACTCTGCAAACTTTTAACCGACCCGCATTGCCGCATGTTGACTATAGCGGGTCCCGGCGGCATGGGCAAAACCCGCCTTGCACTCGAAACTGCATCTCGTTCTCAAACCGATTATGAAGATGGTGTTTATTTTGTCCCTCTCGCGCCGATTCACTCTTCCCGTTTCCTCATCCCCGTAATTGCAGACTCGATGGGCTTTACGCTTCAAGGCGAGCACCAGCCAAAAGAGCAGTTGTTCAATTATCTCAAAGATAAACACACCCTTCTGCTGATCGATAATCTTGAACACCTTCTCGGCGATGCAACTGTCCCAGAATTCTTTGCAGAGCTATTAGAAAAAACATCCAAACTCAAACTTTTGGTCACATCGCGCGAGTCGATTGGCTTGCAGGGCGAGTGGATGTATGAAATTCATGGACTTCCCATTCCCGAAGGGACGGACATTGATGGAACATCTGTAGAGTTGTTTCTGCAGCGCGCCCGCCGCGCACATGTCAGCTTTGATGCCACCATGGAAGACTATCCTGCCATTGTTCGCATTTGCAACCTGGTGAATGGCATGCCGCTTGGCATTGAACTCGCTGCCGCGTGGGTGCGGACGTTATCCTGCCGTGAGATCGCCAGTGAGATCGAGCATGGATTGGATTTTCTATCCATCTCAGCCAAAGATGTGCCAACCCGTCACCGTTCTATTCGTGCGGTCTTTGACCATTCATGGAAACTTCTAACTGAGGAAGAGCAGAAAATATTGCTCCATCTTGCCATCTTCCAGGGTGGGTTTTCACGCGAAGCCGCGCAAGAAATCGCGAATGCAGCCTTGCCTGCGCTCTCAGCGTTAGTTTCGAAATCATTGATCCGCAGAAATGGAATGGGGCGATATGATCTACACGAGATCATCAGACAGTACGCGGCTGAACGGTTGGCAGACCAGCCCGAGGTCAAGGAAGAGGCGCAGGCTCTTCATGGGCGATACTTTATCAACTTCCTTGGCCAAGAAGATCTGCCATTACGAAGTTCGACACAGCGCGAGTCACTGGCAAAACTCGTCGCGGATATTGACAACATCCGCAGCGCATTGGAATGGGCATTGGCGCGTCAAGAATTTGTGCTCATCGAAACCGGGTTGCGCGCCTACTCGACGTTATACGATATGCTGGGTTGGTATCAAGAAGGGTTGGATTACCTCAAATGTGTTCAAGATGTCTTGTCGAATCGGTCTCTAAGCGATGAAGAAAAGAAATCTCTGGCACATGTACTGACTGCACGTTCACTCTTTGCCTTGCGAACGTCACAACATGAAGAAACCCAACTCATGCTTGAAGAAAGTCTGGAGTTATTGAAATCTGTTCACGACCCAAATACGTTGGAAGAGGCTCTTACCTTTTTAGGGATTATCAACATCATCATGGGCAACCTTGCCCGGGCTGCAAATCTATTCGAAGAAGGATTGAAGACAGCCCGCAGTATCAACGATAAATGGTATGAAGCGCTTTGCCTGACGGAACTCGTCGGCGTGGATATGCTGCTTGGAAAAACTGAAACAATGCATGAACAATTTCAAGCCGCCGTGGAAGCCTGGCGAAAAACCGGCGACTTGCGATTCACCGCATTTGGGCTCACCTCCCTCAGTTTGAGCGCGAAGGATGCACAAGAATACGATGAAGCCCAAGCTGCGTTGGAAGAAAGCATTGAGATTAACGCGATGATCGGAGATCGCATGGGGTTGGGGAATGCCTATCGCAGCTTGGGGCTTTTGGCACAGGCGCAAGAAAAACATGTTGAAGCCTATGAAGCCTTTCAAAAAAGCCTGCACTACTTCAATGAACTTGGCGCGCGCTGGGATATTGCGCGCCTGCTTTCAGAGATGGGACGCAGCGCCCTTGCCTTGGGAAATGATCTCGAAGCTGAGGCTCTCTGGCATGAATCCCTGAAGCTTTCATTGGATACGCAGGGGCCACTCACGGCGTTGGATGTGCTCGTTGATATCGCAGACTTGCAGGCCAGGCGCGGTAATTATTCGTATGCTCTGCAATTGTCACATTATTGCCTCATCAATTCTTTTGCTTTGTTGAAGACCAGAGCTCGCGCTGAAAGATTGGCAGAGGAATTGAAAGATAAAGTATCTCCCCGTGAGATGGATGCTGCCTCGCGTTTCAAAACCGATGACCAGTTTGAGGATGTCGCTAGAAAAATATTGTTGAATGCCTGAACCTATAAATTTGTTTTCAAAATAAGTGAATAAACTATCGATAAAGGAGATAGTATCGATATCAAAAATAATTATCTTCTACATCACAACTATAGGCGGATCTGCCCAGTATGGCATATATCATATGATAGTAAACGGCGGAGAGGCGAAATATAAGGAGACTGGCGATGAGCCAGTCTCCTTATATTTCGCCATACTCCACACCATGACTTTTGACATATCCATAATCGTGCTTTGGGGACTGGGGTTGAGCGTGGTTTTCTCGTACCATAGGTTCATCAACAAAGGAGTTTAAAAATGTCTAAACCGATTATCGACGCACGAAATTTAATAGCTGCCTATGGTTCCATGCAGGCCCTTAAAGATGTAAGCCTGACAGTGGAAAAGGGCGAAATCTTTGGCTTGCTGGGTCCCAACGGCGCAGGCAAGACTACCTTGCTTGCCTGCGTGGAAGGATTGCATAAACCCAGTCAGGGAAGTGTTCACATTGGCGGAATTAACGTTCAAGTTGACTCAACGGCGACCAAACGTCAGTTGGGTATCCAACTGCAAAGGACCGCCTTGATGGACGACTTGACCGTCGCTGAGCTTGTTGAAGTCTATGCCGCACTCTATGAGGTGTATCTTACCTCTGGGCAAATCAACAAACTCTTAGCGCGATTTGACCTGGTCGAAAAACGTAATACACTGGCGCGCCGCCTCTCCGGTGGACAGCAACAACGCCTTGCACTGGCTGTTGCCATTGCCAACGACCCGCAGATCGTCCTGCTCGATGAACCCACCTCCGCGCTTGACCCGCATGCCCGCCGCGCAGTATGGGACATCGTCCGCCAGTTGCACAATGAAGGACGCACCATTGTCCTCACCACTCACGCAATGGAGGAGGCCGAGGCATTATGCGGACGCATCGCCATCATTGACCGTGGTCAGATCGTAGCCTCTGATACGCCCTCCGCTCTGATTGCCAATCTGCAATTGAGCTCGATGCTGAAAGCAACCGTTGAACTGCCATTGGAACAAGTGCGGTCGTTGCCCAGCGTGAACAATGCGCGTTACACCGGTCAGCACCTGGAAATGGAAACTGCCAAGCCCGAAGTGACATTAACCGCCCTCCATGAATTAGCCGCCCGCTCAGGAAGTTCCATCCGTGATGTGATGTTGCGCCAACCCAATCTGGAGGATGTCTTCTTAAAATTGACCGGCCACGCGCTATCTGAATCTAATTAATAGTACTCTGAAAGGAATTACCCATGAAACGATTTCTTATCCTTACCAAAGCCATGACTCTCATGCACCTGCGCAACGGGTATGTGTTGTTCTGGAACTTTGTGTTCCCAGTTTTGCTCATGCTCATTTACGGCGTGGTGATGAGTCAGTACATGGACTATATGACCCCCGGCGTCATTGTGCTTAACGCCCTCAGTTTCGGATTGGTTAGCAGTTCGACCATGATGCTTGAGATGCGCGAGAAGAGCGTTTTACGCAGGTTGCAAGCGACACCTTTACCCGCCGGGCAGTTGATCGGTTCGTATCTGGTGGTGAATGTCATTATTGGCGTTCTGCAAAGTACGCTCATCATTCTGGCAGGTGTTTTGCTTTATGATGTGCCAGTGACTGCAACCAGTCTTCTTCTCGCCTATCCCATGATTCTCGCTGGCTTGCTCGCTTTCATGGCGCTGGGCGGCATCATCAGCGGCATGGTGACCAAATCTGGAACCGCCACTGCTATCGGTATGACGATCTACTTCTTGTTGATGTTCATCAGTGACCTAGTCTTTCCCCTTGATATGCTGCCGAACTGGCTCCGAAATATAGTGCCTTATCTGCCAGCTTATCCGGTGGTTCAACTGGTGCGTTCTTCCCTGTTGGAAACTGCGCTTGATCCCAAATGGCTGATGCACCTGTTATTGCTCGGCATCTATGGCATCAGCGCGACCTTTATCGCCGCAAAGTTGTTCCGCTGGGAGCCGAAGGCGTAATTGTTCTCGTCCCTCAGCCCACTCCCACTCGGAGCGGGTTGAGGTTTTCTTGCACTCACTTTCCACTTTCCTTCTTCCAGAGTACACTTTCCACATGACGGAAACTCGCCCATCTCATCTGGCTGATAGCGAACTCCCAATACCTGCTCAATACTTTAAACTCTATGGCAGATTTTGGGATGTGGCATCCTTATTGATATTCAGCCTTGCTGCCGCCGCGGTTCTCATTGCAAATGGGAATGAACTGACTTGGCGGGAGTGGACGATTGCGGCATTGTCCATTGGACAAGGGCTGTTATATTTTTTCTGCATCACGCGTGGTGGCTGGCCCGTTTCACGCCGAAATCTTGCCTTGTATTTTGTGGGTGGAGTTTGTATGTGGGGAGTGGCATGTTGGCTCGATCCATTTACATGGTGGCTGGGTTTCACCTACTTTGGACAAATGTTTGGATTGTTGCCGCTTCGGGCGGTCCTGCCTGGAACAGCCATTGTTACATTTCTGATCGCCCTGATTACTTCGGATTGGAACCTCAGGCAGATTCCGCTTGGCGCCGTGATTGGATTTACGTTCCAATGGATTGGCGGCATGACGATCTTTCTCTTCATTTCTGGCATCATCCGTACCAGCGGAGAGCGCGCGAAACTCATCAAAAAATTGGAAGCCACTCAAAAAGAATTGGAGTTAGCCCGCCAACGGGATGCTGAACTGGCAACACTTCAAGAACGTGAACGCCTCGCCCGCGATTTGCACGACAGCCTCGGTCATGCCCTCGTTGCGATCTCTGTGCAACTGGAAGCCATACAGCGCCTCTATAAAGTAGACTCCGGGCAAGCCTCCAAACAGATAGATGAACTCAAGAACCTTACCCGCGCCAGCATGGACGACCTGCGCCGCTCCCTGGCAGGTCTGCGCGCGCCGGGCTTGGGTGAACGACGTTTGAGCGAAGCTCTCCAAACTCTCAGTGTGGATTTGGGTCAACGCGCCCATCTTCAAATTCATTGTCACATCGCAGAAGGAGTGGATGGTCTTTCCATCACGCACGCAGAAACACTTTGGCGGGTGGCACAGGAGGCGTTGACGAACATTGAGCATCATGCCGCTGCGCGCACCGTTCAACTTCAACTCGATATCGAATCCAATGCCGCGCTGCTTTCGATTCAGGATGACGGACGCGGCCTGCCGCCCGATGCAGAGAAACAACCCGGACACTACGGTCTGCGCGGGATGCGCGAACGTGTGGAAGGACTCGGCGGCACATTGACATTAACTGGCAACAACAACGGCTCACGCGTCGACGTGAAATTGCCCATCCTTTAAGAGGTTTTTCTCCACCCATGCCTGATCCCATCAAACTCCTCCTCGTCGAAGACCAGACTCTGATGCGTCAGGGGCTGAAAACGATTCTCGATCTCGAACCAGGCCTGCACGTCGTCGGTGAAGCGGGGGATGGTGAAAACGGAATCCGCCTGGCGCTGAAACTCCGTCCCGATGTCATTCTCATGGATGTGCAAATGCCTGTGCTCAACGGTGTCGAAGCAACGGCGCAATTGTGCCGTCAGTGGCCTGCGGCGAAGGTCATTATCCTGACCACCTTTGACCGTGACGATTATGTCTATCAGGGTGTGCGAGCAGGCGCAATGGGTTATCTTCTTAAAGATACGCCTGCCGATCAATTGATCCAAACGATTCGGCGGGTGCACGAAGGTGAAGTTTTTATTCAACCGGAGATCGCCTCGCGTGCCTTGCGCGAAATGATGCGCCCGACCACATCCACCATTGAATCGCTCTCCGACCGTGAACGAGAGGTGCTGGTTCTATTGGCACAAGGCGCCTCCAACAAAGATATGGCCGAGAAACTCTTCATCACCGAAGGGACGGTGAAAAACCATGTCTCGAACATTCTCGCAAAATTACAGGCTGAAAATCGCACGCAAGCCGCCGACATTGCGAGGAAACAGGGATTGGTGTGAATATAGCTTGCCACAACAAAACTAGGTTCCCACGACGGCCAGTATATCCTTCTCCCACATCTTCTATAACTGTTTCCTCCACAATAAAATAGAATTACCAGCCTGAATTTTATAACCGCAATCGAATCTGCTCGACGAGATACAAATCTGGAATGTGGGTATAAGGTTTGGTCGTGTTGATTTATCCCCGCCTTGATTTGCCAATTTTCCCTCTTGACTCGCAACTATTTTTCCTGTATGCTGTTTTAACGATAGGACAATTTTTTGTACAATCGTTCAAATTCTACAGGAGAAGAGAAAATGTCCCATATCAAGTTGAGCTGGCGCAACATCATCATCGCAGCGACCCTGCCCGCTGTGATGGAAGTCATCTGGCAGTTGTACAACACGTACGTTCCCATCTATTTGCAGGCGGGCAACCCTGCTTTCACTGAAGCGGGAGCCACCACCGTTGGCTTCGGTCTTGGACCCGCACTAACAGGTTTCATCCTCGTTTTCGATAACATCGCAGGCTTGTTCATCAGTCCCATCGTCGGAGCGTGGAGCGACAGTATGCGTTCGAAATGGGGACGCCGTATGCCCTTCATCCTCTTTGGCGTACCTGTTGCCATTGCCGCCTTCATATTCATCCCTCTCATTCCAATGGGCATCGCCCCCGAACTCAACGGGCAGACGGGTCAGCTCACGGGCTTGCTCGTTCCTTTCATCATTTCGCTCTTCCTTGTATTGTTTGCCTTCGCGGTTGTCCGTCCCGTTGCGGATGTGTTGATGTTTGATGTGACACCGTCTCCCCAACGCGCTACCGCCAATGGGATCGCAGGTGCGATTGCGGGGCTGCTGGTGGTGATTACCGCCCTGGCAGGCGCGGCGCTCTATGACGTGTACGGACCGCTTCCTTTCTGGATCGCAGCGGGTCTTGCGCTTCTGATCTTTTTCCTCACCTGGGCATTTGTCAAAGAACCTGAAGAACTTGCTAGTGCCAAGGAGCTTGCTGGTGAACCGTTCAACCTGAAAGGAATTATCGCCTTCCTGCGCGGACTCCCCAAAGAACATGCCAGCAGCTTGATGTATCTGCTGCTCAGTAACCTGCTTGCGTATGTCGCGCTGTCACAAATGCAGGCATTTCTCAGTTCCTACGGTGTCTTCGCCCTCGGTATGGAAGAATCATCCGCTGCCATGCTGGTTGCCATCCCTGCGTTGGCGTTCATGGTGATGGCTATACCCTCTGGTCTAATCTCGAATAAGATCGGACGCAAGAACACGCAGATCATTGGCTTGGTTGGCTACGCCATCGGCGCCCTTGTCATCTACCTCTTTCCCGACGCGACCATGCTCAACGTGGGACTGCTCATCTGCGGTCTGACCTGGCCCCTCGCCAACGTCGTCCAAGTTGCCATGATCGTGGACAGCGCCCCCGTCGAAACGCTGATGGGAACCTACACGGGCTTGCGCCAAATCGCCGTGACCCTCGGCTTCATTATCGGCCCCATCCTCGGTGGGACTCTCGTCGAAGCCATGGGCAACGACTACCGCTGGGTCTGGCTCATCATGTTTGTGTTCCTTATCCTTGCCACCGTTGCGATTTTGCCCGTGACAAAGGGTGAAGCGAAGAAAGAAGTGTAAAGTTACAGGTTGGCAGGTTGAAGGTTACAAGTTCAACCCACCTTCAACCTGCCAACTTTCCAACCTTCAAACATGATTGTCATTTACGTTGTTCTTGCCATTCTCATCCTATTAGCCATTTATGTGGTGTATGCCAACCACGCCTACAATCGCGTCCTGCCCCAATCCCGCCCATGTGTGGACTGTGCCACTCCCACCCATGTCAACGGCTATGACTTGTACTACCGCGAACTCGGCACAGACAAAGGTTTGCCGCCCGTCATCCTCGTCCACGGCGGACCTGGTCACTCGAGCCTGAGTTTCAAGAACGGATTTGACTTCCTCGCCGAGCAGACCCGCATTATCTATTACGACCAGCGTGGTTCGGGCAACTCGCAAATCAAGCCCAATCCCGAAGATTACACCATCGAGCAATTGGTGGAAGAACTCGAAGCCCTGCGCCGTGACGCGGTCAAAGCGGACAAGGTTATCCTCGTCGGTCATTCCTTCGGCAGCGCGTTGGTGCAGAGATATGCACTCAAATATCCGCAAAACGTTGAGAAGATAGTTATTGCTGGCGGGATTCGAATCAACAACGGCATGAGTAATCGCTTCATCTGGAAATGGTTTGGCGGCGCGTTGTACTCCACTGCGCTCGGCTTCCCGCCTGCGGATTCAAAATCTGCTGACGAGTGGTTTACCCAGTCATCCGAAAAGGATAATCTGCAAAGGCTGTTTGATAAAACGAAAACGGATTTACTCAAGGACACAGGCGCCTTATCTTTTGCTCCGTGGCGTGAGATTTCGCTCTCCATCATAGGCTGCGACTACAAAAGAGAACTCAACCAACTACAAACGCCGACCCTCTTCATCTATGGTGCAGCCGACTCACCCTACACAGGCAAACCTGTCGCCGATGAACTCTGCGCCACGCTTCCCAACTGCCGATCCGTAGAATTTACCCAAAGCGGACACTGGGCATTCCTCGAAGAACCAGAAAAGTTTCAGCAAATCATCACCGATTTCCTAATCCCTAATTCCTAATTCCGCATTCATCATTCTTCATTCCAAATGACTTTCCCATCCACCACTCCCCTCCGCCCTCCTTCATACAAAGGCTCCACCGAGCAGACGTTGTACATCCCCATGCGCGATGGGACTCGTCTCGCCGTTGACATCTACCTCCCGCGCGGACTTGCGCCCGAAACCAAAATCCCCGTGCTGTTTGCCGCCACGCGTTATTGGCGCGCGCAACAACTCAAAGCGCCGTTCTCTTGGTTTCTCTCGCTCCCCGATTCCGCTCGCAATTTTTTCACCGCCTTTGGGTACGCCGTCCTTCGCATTGACATGCGCGGCACGGGCGCGTCGGAAGGAAATCATCCGCACCCGTGGTCAGCCGCCGACCTCGCCGACCTTTACGACTTAACCGAATGGGTCACCCAGCAACCGTGGAGCAACGGACAAGTTGGCGGCTTCGGCAATTCGTATCAAGCCACCACTGCTGAAATGCTTGGGGCGTGCGGACATCCCGCCGTCACCTCCGCGCTCGTGCGTTTCAACGAGTACGACGTTTACACCGATATCGCGTTTCCTGGCGGCGTGCCCAACGAGTTCATGCTCACGCAATGGGCAGACTACAACCGCGCGCTCGACGCCAATCAACTTCCAAAGAGCATGAGCGCACTCGAAAAGATTCTTGTCAAAGGTGTCAAGCCCGTTAGCAACAATCCCATTCCCACGCACTACAATCAGCAAGTTGATTCCGCTCTGCGTCACATCACCTTCCGCGATGACCTCGACCCCGAACTCGCCATCCGCATGGATGACATCAGCATGTTCAATCGTCCCACCGCGCACGCGCTCGACCATTGGGGCAGTTGGTTCGACGCCGCCACCGCGAATGCCGTCATTCATCGCTTCGCGGACAATCCCCGCCCGCAGCGAGCCGTCATCGGTGCGTGGAATCACGGCGCGACCCAACACATCTGCGCGAAGGAAAATCCTTTTCCACTTCTCGCGCAGATGAAAGAATCGTTGCGCTTCTTCGATAATCCGCCCACGACCCGCGAGTTGCACTACTTCACCATTTTTGAAAATGTTTGGAAATCGGGAGATTCGTTTCCACCTGCGGATTTTTCCAACACCCGATTCTTTTTCCAACCCCAAAGCGGACTCTCCTCGCTTCTCCCTCCGCCCCAGCCTGCTGACCGCTACCAGACAGATTTCAACGCCTCAACAGGACTCAACAACCGCTGGCAAACTGAACTTGACCAGCGCCCTGTAAAGTACGCGCCCATCAAAGGTCAACTCGCGTACACATCCGCGCCGCTCGAACAGGATACCGAAATCACAGGCTATCCCGTTGTGACGTTGTTCGTCAAATCAACACATGACGATGGCAACTTCTTCGTCTATCTCGAAACGATTGATGAGCAAGGCAACGCGCGTTACCTCACCGAAGGAATGCTTCGCGCAATTCATCGCAAAGTTTCAACAGATATGCCGCCCTACAAACAATTTATCCCGTATCATTCCTTCAAACGTGCCGACGCCATGCCGCTCATCCCTGACGAAGTGGCAGAGATCACCTTCGGCTTGAATCCCATCTCGGCGCTGATTCGCTGCGGGTGGAAGGTGCGAGTCTCCATTTCAGGCGCAGACAAAGACACCTTTGGACGAATCCCGCTCACGGGTAGTCCGAGCGTGGTGATAATGCTTGGGGGTGAGCAAGGCTCCTTCATCGAGATTCCGCTAAAGGTCAGACCAGACTCCCAATTATCCTAAAAAACATGACAGACATTCTTTACGAAACCAAAGACCAAATTGCCGTTATCACCTTCAACCGCCCCGATGTGTTGAATGTGTTTCGGCGCAGTATGTTTCAGAATTTGCTTGATTTGTTCGAGCGAATTGAGCGGGACGATTCCATCCGCGTGATTTTGTTGACGGGCGCGGGGCGGGCGTTCTCGGCGGGCATTGACCTGGACGAAGTGTCGCACCTGTTCGATGGTGCGATGACGATGGAACAGGCGCGCGCCGAATTGAACGAAATGCAAGAGTTGACGCGCCGTATGGTGAGCCTGCCAAAGCCGATCATATCTGCAATCAATGGCGTGGCGGTTGGCGTCGGCGCGGAAGTTGCGATCTCAAGTGACATCCGTATTGCTTCGCAAATGGCGAGTTTTGAATTTGCCGAAGTCAAGCGCGGACTGTTTGAGACCAACGGAGTCATGCACCGCCTGCCGCGACTCATCGGCATGGGACGCGCCGCGCAAGTGATGTTGACGGGCGAAAAAATATCCGCGCAACAGGCGTTGGATATGGGCTTGGTGACTCGTGTACTGCCGACTGAAATGCTCATGCGCGAAGCGTTGGAAATGGCGAAGGCGCTGGCGGCGAATGCGCCCATCTCCATGCGCTTGGTGAAACAGGTCTTGCATAAATCGTATGACCTGGATCTGGAAGCGGTCATGGCGCTCGAAACCGAAGGCACGCTGGAATGTATCGCCAGTGAAGATTTGAAAGAAGGCGTGACTGCGTTTTTGGAAAAGCGCGTGCCTGTGTATAAAGGAAAGTAGTCAGTCCTGAGCGGAGAGCCGAACGTTCGTTGTGAGGCTCGTAGTCGAAGGACATTTTCTAAAATTATTTTCTCTATTCACCTGCCCTTCGACTTCGCCGCAAAAACAAGCGGCTCCGCTCAGGGCGAAGTAGGTTTTTATGCCAACCATCACCAAAATCGAAATCATCGAACTTGACATTCCATATCCGCACCCGTTCAAAATTGCGTTAGCAGTGATGAACAGCGCCCGCAATATCGTTATCCGCGTGCATGATAGTGACGGGTTGGTGGGCGTGGGCGAAGGCTGTCCGCCGCGCTTTGTGACAGGCGAAGCGCCAGAGACAGCATTTGAAGCCGCCAAACTGTACGCCCAGATTCTGATTGGTAAAAATCCAATGGAGATTGACACGCGCCTGCGCGAACTTGAACAATACATGCTCAAGAATCCCGCCATCCGTTGCGCGTATGACCTTGCGCTGTATGACCTGCTCGCCAAACATGCCGAACTTCCTTTATATGCCTTGCTCGGCGGCGAAAAGAAAGTCATCTACTCCAACCGCACCATCGGCATTGACTCACCCGACAAAATGGCAGCCATCGCCAAACAGCACGTTGAGAACGGCACGAAAGCCATCAAGGTCAAAGTTGGCACAGGCAAAGCGGAAGACATTGAAAGAATCCGCGCCATCCGTGAAGCCATTGGTAACGGCGTTCCCCTGCGGTTGGACGCCAACCAAGCTTGGGACGAAATCACTACTATAAACATCCTCACCGCGCTGGCAGAATACGAAATTGAAGTCTGCGAACAACCGCTGCCTTATTGGAATATCGAAGGCTTGAAGCGCGTCCGCGAGCGCAGTCCCATCGCCATCATGGCGGACGAATCCATCTTCGATGCGCATGACGCGTTTCGTCTCGCCTCCCACGGCGCAGTGGATTACTTCAATATCAAACTCGCCAAGTCTGCGGGGATTCACGGTGCCATGAAAATCAATGCCATTGGTGAAGTAGCAGGAATCAAATGTATGCTCGGCGGCATGTCCGAGTCGCTAATCGGAGTCGGCGCGGGCGCGCACCTGATTTGCGCCTGCCCGAACATTTCCCTGCACGACCTCGACTCTCCTTTCCACTTCACCGAAGAACCCTCCATTGGCGGTGTGGATTTCCAACCCAACGGCACGGTGACTCTCTCCGACGATCACGGTCACGGCGCGGATGTGAGCCCTGAGTGGATGGAGAGAAGTAAAAAGATAGTAATCAGTGAAAAATAAACAGTGGCTTTCCTTCGTGAAACTTCGTGTTCTTTGTGGATAAAAAATTATGAATAAATTTCCTCCCTTTCCCTCTCCTGCAAAAATCGGCTTACTCGGCGTGGCGTTCGATGAAAATTCATCCTACAAACGCGGCTCGGCATTGGCGCCGAAAAGAATCCGCGAAGCCTTTTTCTGTGACTCGTCCAATCTGTGGACGGAGAACGAAACCTATCTCGGCGCAGATGGACTCTTCGCGGATATGGGCAACATCACACCGTCAGCGGAGAGAATGCCAATAGAGACCGAGCAAGCCGCAGGTCAATTGTATGAAGCGGGGCTGAAAGTCATGGCATTCGGCGGCGACCACTCCGTCACGTATCCGCTGGTAAAAGCCGCAGCAAAGAATCATCCCAACCTCACCATCCTGCACTTCGACGCACATCCCGATTTATACGATGACTTTGAAGGCAACCCGTATTCACATGCCAGCCCTTTTGCGCGGATCATGGAAGCGGGTTTGGCGAAGCGGCTTGTGCAAGTGGGCATTCGCACCATCAACGGACATCAACGCGAGCAAGCCAAGCGCTTTGGCGTGGAAGTGTTGACCATGCAACGCTGGCGCGATGTCTTCAATTTGAAATTTGACTCGCCACTTTACATCACCTTCGACATGGATTGTCTCGACCCCGCCTTTGCGCCTGGCATTTCTCACCGCGAACCTGGCGGGCTTTCGACCCGTGAAGCATTGAGCGTGATTCAGTCGCTCACTGCAAACATCACCGGCGCAGACGTGGTGGAATTAAATCCAACGCAAGATGTTTCGGATGTCACTGAAATGGTGGCGGCAAAAGTGTTCAAAGAGATTGTGGCGAAGATGTTATGAATTCACGCGAATTAGTCCAGGCTGTGCTCGCAGGAAAAACTCCAGACCGTGTTCCGCGCTTTGAGGTTTGGATAGACGGCATGTTCGATGAACTTGGTGTCACGGATCCGTATCGCGCCTATGCCGAGTTGGGTCAGGATGGAATTCTCATGCCATACCAAACTCCAAAAGATAGCAACGCTTGGAAGGATGGCGTGGATGAATTCGGGCGCGTGTGGAAAAAGGGGATGTATTTCTACGGCGCGATTCAAACGCCTGATGATTTGATTCGCTACACCCCGCCGATGGAGTACGCGCTTCGTTTCTTCGACGAGAAGCGGGTGGCAGACATTCGGACGAATTATCCACACCTCTGCCTTTTCTTCGGCACGCATATCGGTCCATTCATGGGGACGTATATGGCAATGGGCATGGAGAACATGTTCCGCATGTTCAAGAAGGATATGTCTTTTGTCCGTGCCGTGATGGAAGCGCGCACGGACTGGTGTATTGAGATATACAAACGCGCAACAGAACTTGGCGCAGAGTTGATCGTGATGGGCGATGACGCTGCCCACCGCGGCGGTTCGATGATTTCCCCGCAGATGTGGCGCGAGTTGGTGCTGCCTTATCATCAACGCGTGACGCGAGAACTTTCTCTGCCCGTCATCTGGCATAGCGATGGAAAGATGGACAAGCTTCTGCCCTTCACCGTTGAAGCCGGCTTTGCTGGCGTACATGGACTCGAAACTTTATCTGGCAATAAGTTGGATGAAATCAAGCGCGACTATGGTGACCGATTAATCTTGATGGGAAATGTGGACATCAACCTATTCTTCGAGCCGAACATTAAACTTATCCGCGCTGATGTGAAGCGCAGTTACGAGCAAGGCGGCAAAAGCGGATACATGCTGTCATCGTGCAACAGCATTTACCCTGGGATGAATCCCGAAGCGTTGCGCGAGTTCTTCCGCTGTCAGGTAGAATTTGGCGGATGATGTCATTGCGAGCCGCGCTCTTGTTCTTTGCGGCGAAGCAATCTCCAACAAAATCCACGAGATTGCTTTGGGCTTCGCCCTCGCAATGATATGGAAAAGGAAATAAAAATGCCAACAAAAAAACCTACCGAAGAAAAGAAAACCTTCATCGAAGAAGCCCGCCGCAAGCAGATTATTGACGCGGCGTTGCAGACGATTGCCGAGCAAGGCTACACCCAAACATCCTTTGCAGAGATCGCCAAGAGTCTGGGAATCACCAAGGGACTGATCGCCTATCACTTCAACGGCAAACATGATTTGATTACGTCCGCAATTCATACGATCTTGAATCGACAAGGTGCCTACATTCGTGGACGTGTTGAAGAGGAAACCAAAGGCAGTGAGAAACTGCGCGCTTATATTGAATCAAGCTTTGAATACATCTCACAAAACCGTTCGCAGTTCGTGGCACTTGTGGATTTGTGGGGAAGTTTTACTTCACCTGAAGAAAAAAAAGCATTCAGCGACTCGGCGTATGACCCGTGCCGTGCTCATCTCAAGAAGATATTCCGCGTGGGTGTGGAGAAAAAGGAATTTGGCAAGTTCGATGAGCAGAACATGGCATCCGTGATTCAGGGAGCAATTGACGGAATTATGCTGCAATGGGTCTTTGATCCGAAGGCAGTCAATTTACAGGAAGCCAGCCGTGAGTTAAGTGAAATGTTTGTGAAACGTGTGAAAAAATAAGTAAAAGACCTGTCAGGTCTGAATAACCAAAGGAGAAGCATGCATGGAGTGGAAGAGTCTGGGTCAATTGGTAGAAAGCGCAGCAGAGCGGTTTGGGGAGAAACCGCTGTTCATCTTTGAAGACAAGCTGCTTTCGTTCGTGGAAGTTAACAAACTGGCGAATAAGACTGCGAACGCATTGCGTTCCATCGGCGTGACGAAGGGCGAGCGCGTGGCGGTCATGCTGCCCAACGGCGTGGACTTCCCCATCGTCTGGTTTGCGCTGGCGAAGGTGGGCGCGGTCATCGTACCTGTCAACATCAACTACCACGACCATGACCTGACCTACACACTCGATGATTCGCAGGCGGGATTCTTCGTCGTCCATGAAAATTATCTGGAGCAATGGGAGCGCGTGCGCGCGCACTTGCCATCCGTGAAGGAAACGCTGCTCGTGACTGAATCAGGCAACGGGTCAGAGTGGAGGCGGTTGGTGGATGAGTCATCCGACTCGTTTGAAATATCCAATGTCACAGGCGAAGACTTGCTCAACATCCAATACACATCTGGCACAACGGGATTTCCGAAGGGCTGCATGTTGCAACAAAAATATTGGATTCAGATCGGGGAAATCGCGGCGGATTATTTTGGGCTGACACCATCCGAATGTAACCTGACTGCGCAATCGTTCTATTACATGGATCCGCAATGGAACACGGTGGCGAGTTTAATTGGTGGCGCTCCTTTGGTGATTCTTCCGAGATTTTCGCCTTCGCATTTTTGGGGCGAAGTGATTCGACATAACGTGACCGTGTTGTATCTAATTGGTACGATGCCATTCTTTTTGTTGAAGATGCCAGAAGATGCTACTTTAGAGCGCGGACATAAATTGCGCATGATCCTGTGTTCGGGAATCCATCCGAAGTTCCATGCTGAGTTTGAAAGGCGTTGGAATGTGCCGTGGCGTGAAGCGTTTGGCATGACCGAAACAGGCGTGGATTTGATCGTGCCGCTCGATGATGTGGAGACTGTGGGCAGTGGCGCGATGGGCAAACCGATCTCAACAAAAGAAGCGCGGGTGGTGGATACGAATGGAAACGATGTAGCAGATGGTGAAGTTGGTGAGTTGATATTGCGCGGTGAGCCGATGATGATGGGGTACTGGAACAAACCCGAAGCGACTGCTGAAACAATGAAGAACGGCTGGCTGCACACAGGCGACATGGTCACAAAAGATGAGAAGGGATATTTCCATTGGCAGGCGCGATTGAAAGATACGATCCGACGCGCGGGAGAAAATATTTCATCGGTGGAAGTGGAAGGCGTGTTGATGGAACATCCCGCTGTGAAAGTGGCGGCTGTGGTTCCCGTCCCTGACGAGTTGCGCGGCGAAGAGGTGAAGGCGTATATCGTATTGAAGGAAGGGTACACAAAAGAAAACGCTTCGCCCGAATCGATTTTGGATTATGCCCGTGAGCAGTTGGCATACTTCAAAGTTCCACGGTTTATCGAGTATGCCGATGATCTGCCGAGAACGCCATCGGAGCGAGTGGAGAAACATAAGTTAGTGAAGATGAAAGCGGATTTACGCGTTGGAAGTTATGACGCGGCTGAAAAGGTTTGGCGGTGAGAGTAATCCGTTGGTTGAGTAGCCTGAGGCGACAGCCGAAGGCGTATCGAAACCAACAGTTGATGAAGCAACAGAAAATATTTTGATAACGCGGTGGTTTCGATACGCTCGCAAAGAACGCTTGCTACTCAACCACCAGAATATGGATAAAACCATGAACACACAACAACTCAATGAAACAATTTCAAAAACACTCACCGCATGGAACATCCCTGGCGGCGCAGTGGCAGTTGCCCAAGGAGATGAGATTTTTACACAAGGCTACGGCGTACTCGAAGCGGACAAGCCCGAAGCGGTGAACACGGACACCGTCTTCGCCATCGGCTCGACCACCAAAGCCTTCACTTCTGCGCTCATTGGCATGTTGGTGGACGAAGGCAAACTTAATTGGGATGACCTCGTCATCAAGTACCTGCCCGATTTTCAACTCTACGATGATTGGGTCACGAAGAACGTCACCGTGCGCGATTTGCTCTGTCATCGTCTAGGACTCGAACGTGCCCAACGCCTCTATTATCATCGCGGATACGACCAACGCGAAATCATCCACCGCATGCGTTATCTCAGACCGACATCTAATTTCCGCACTGCGTTTCAATATGCCAATCAACAATACGGCGTGACGGGCTTGCTTGTTGAAGCGGTCACAGGCAAGTCATGGGACGATTTCATCACCGAAAGAATCTTCAACGCATTGAACATGTCCCGCACCTTCAGCGGCTATGACAGACTCACCGACTACAAAAATTTTTCCTCGCCTCACGCCGTCGCCGATGAAACCTATCCCGCGGGCGTGCGATTCCTTGGTGAGCAGCGTCCCACCCACCAATTCAAAATTGTCCACGAACCCGCTGGCTCGATTCACACCACCGCCAACGACCTCGCAAAATGGCTCAAGGCTCTGCTCAACAACGGCGCGCCCGTCCTGCAAACCGCCACCTTCAACGAGATAACTTCTCCACAAATCGTCATGCAAGATGTGCTCAACTCCGAACTTGCGCCGCTCGCCTATCTTCAACCCGCCACGCATTTTTGGACGTACGCGCTCGGTTGGTGGGCGATGGATTATCGCGGCGAAAAAGTTCTCATGCACGGCGGTCAAATGCCTGGCTACAATTCCGCCGTCGCGTTTTTCCCCCAGCGCAAACTCGCGCTCGCCGTTATGGTCAACGTCCATCAAACCCTCGCCCACGCCGCGCTCTTTTATGCGATTTCAGATATTCTGCTCGATAAAAATGACCGCGATTGGTCAACCGAATTTCAGATGGTCGCGCAGGGATACATGGCAGAAGTCAAAAATCAAGTGGACGAAATGCGCCTCAAACGTGACCTGAACCTGCCTCCGTCCATCGGGCTGGATTCTTTTACTGGGGCATTTTCCAACGACCTCTACGGCGAGATGACCGTGACCCACAAAGACAACGCTTTACAACTCACCTACGGCGCCAACACCGCCATGCTCGAACATTGGCAAGGCGATACCTTCCTCGCGCATTGGAATCTCGGCGCGTTTATGGATGACTCGATGATTGCATTCTCGCCTGATGGCAAGACAATGACTTTGCTCAACGATAGAGCGGAATATAGGAAATCTTCATGAACCCAACCGAACTCATCCTCTCAAATTTTGAGAAAGTTTCCTCCATCCCACGAGGCACAAAATACGAAGCAGGGATTCGCAACTGGCTTATCGCTTGGGCGGCGGAACACAATTGCACATCCAAGACCGACGCGGCGGGGAATTTGGTTATCTACGTCCCATCCAGTGCTGGCTACGAAGATCGTCCCACATTGATTCTGCAAGGTCACATGGACATGGTCTGGCAAAAGACAAATGAGTCCATGCATGACTTTGAGCATGACCCGATTCAACTCATCCGCGACGGCGATTGGATTTGCGCCAACGGCACCACCCTCGGCGCGGACAACGGCATTGGCATTGCGTTGATGATGTCCATTGTGGAAGATGAGACAGTTAAACATCCGCCGCTGGAGTTGCTGTTGACCGTCGAAGAGGAAATGGGCGTGGTCGGCGCGGACGATCTCGATCCTGCTTTGCTTTCTGGTAAAACACTCATAAACATCGATTCGGAAACCGAAGGCGTATTCACCGTTGGCTGTGCGGGTGGCGGGAGTGTTAATATTACACTCCCTGTCACATGGGATGCGCAGAATCAAAATGAAGTTGCCTTTAAATTGAAAGTCAGCGGCTTGCAGGGCGGACATTCAGGCGAAGACATCAACAAATTCCGCACCAACGCCAACAAACTCATCACTCGCATATTAGATGAAATTCAACGCAATGTTCCCATTCGATTATCCACACTCAAAGGCGGAACGGCACGTAATGCCATTCCGCGTGACGCGGAAGCGGTGTTCGTTTGTGCAACCGATAAAAAAGAATTATGTAAAGAAATTTTCACTGCACTTCAGGCTACCGTCCAAAGTGAACTTGCCAAAACAGAAACGGGACTTGTGTTATCTCTGAATGAGATCAAGAGCGAAGCCATCCGCGCCATTAGCCATGCCGAAACTCAGGCAGTGATCCGCCTGCTGGCGGCGCTGCCGCATGGAGTCTCGTCCATGTCTGCGGACATGCCTGAGTTTGTAGAAACATCCAACAATATTGGTGTGATGGAATTAAAAGAAGATGGGCTGTCCATCATCTCGAATCACCGCAGCTCGGTCTTTTCGAGACTGGAAGAAATTACCAGACGAGTCGAAACTGTCGCATGGCTGGCAGGCGCAAAGACCGAAAGAACGAAGATATTCCCCCCCTGGCAGCCGAACATGGAATCATCCCTCTTAAAGAAATGTGCCGAGACTTATCGATCCATCAAAGAAGAAGACCCAAAAGTGGAACTCACCCATGGCGGACTTGAATGCGGCATTATCAGTGACCGCTGCGGCGGGTTGGATACGATCTCAATGGGACCGACTATCAAAGATTTGCATTCGCCTGATGAGAGATTGTATGTGCCGTCGCTTATGAATACTTGGGAGTTCTTGAAAGCTCTATTGGTTAGCTAACTTCTTATCTCCGACTGTTTTATTTCAAATATAAATACTGTAAAAAAGATAAATCGCGCTGTTCATGGTTAGCTCAATTTGTCGGCACTTGCTATCACCGCATCCTGAAAATATCACGCACCATCGCGGACTTTGTGGGGAGTGAAGAGATCAGTCCACGCATTTGGCGGAGGCGCTGCAACACCATCCGAAGATCATGATAGGGAATAATAATTTTCGAAAGGGACGGTTTGTTGGTAACTGTACATGACAAACAATATCTAAATGGGGATTTTAGTCAGTTGCCAGTTATAGAAAAAAACACTAGAATATTTGAGAAAATATTCACAAACACAAAGATCCTCCTGGTCTTCAGGCTACAAAACCTGTGATACTTCTCTTTTTCTTTTACGGTTTGGCATTTGAGGGGTTGGGGCTTGCCGCGTATTTGCAGTTGAGACGAGAGGGAGATTTTCCCCTAAAAAAAGAACTGCCGTGGCTGGCTTCCTTTGGCTTTGTCGGGGGCGCAGCAGGCTGGGTGGATATGTTCCTTGCGAGCGGGTCACTCCAAGAGATCGCAAATATTCTAAGTATTTTACGGGTCACGTTGCATCTCTTGACCGGACTCCTTCTTTTAAGGTTCGGCTGGGGAATGCTCAATAATTTGAATCCACTTCCAGCGTGGAGTATTTTTATTCCGGGAATTTTAATTGTCCCGATTGCCTTTGTCATCACGTATGCGACGACAACGTTCATTACCCCATCGCCGATCGAAATCCCGATCGAAATCTGGACGCGATATCTACTCTATATGCCAGGCAGCTTACTAAGAGGATTGGCTGTCTACGGCTCATCGGTCATCGCAGGTGGATTTGGCTGGTCTTGGTATTGATGCGAAATCTATGATGCGAATGACGCATGTGTTGGGAATGAATCGAGCCTGATCTGTATTGCTTGCCACTAAACGGGACTGATTGCTTCAGCATAGCATTAGGGTGATTTCGCTTTCTTGAACTTGTGCGTTTAAACTTGGGATACCTCTTGACTGGAAATATCAGCTGATCCTGTCCGTTGGCTTCGGCGAGCTGATAGAGCAGGAAAAGGATAAAAAGCCCATGCGAAGGTTAAAGGAGGGATATCCTATTTGACCAGAAAAACAGCAGGTGCGATCAATGTCCACGAATACTTGGCAAAGTCGGGATCGATATATGCTACAGCTATTGAGAGCAAAAAGACGGCAGGCACGCTTAGGTTGCGAAGAATGCTGCGACGAACGATGGCGGAATCCAGGTCGGGGGAGACAAGGTGGTGTCTGCTCGAAGCGTGTAGCCAGAGCAACGTGAGGAGTAATCCCACTACACACATTGTCATTGCGTAAAAGATGGTTGCAGTTCGATTGCCGTTCTCGCTGATGACAACGGTTGGAAAGGGAATGAACGCAATTGCCATCAAAACGAACAAGTTAATGAAAATCAGGCGCGTGTCATAGCGTTCAATGTAACGAAATTGCCGATGATGGATCAGCCAGAAATTGCCAATGACCAAAAAGCTGACCATGAAACTGAGATACTTAGGCCAAATGGATAAAAGTTCCTTTAGCAATTCAGCGCTGCCCAACCCAGCAATGTCAGGCAGGCGGATTTCAAGCGCCAGCAATGTGATGGCAATGGCAAAGACCGCGTCGCTAAAAAATACAATCCGTTCCAAACCTTTTTCATCCTCGATGGAAAAATGACGTTGGGACTTTTTGTGCATTTGTACCTCCGTGGGATTGATATCTTATTAACTTTCTAGTGCATAAAGATTGCAGCTGCTACCGAAAGCGCATCTGTGACCCAATGGGCAATCATGAAAGGTGCCAGTCTTTTTGTGCGCAGGTAAACTGGAAACATAATGATGAAGGGCAGAGAGGACAGAAATCGGAAAAGAATAAATTTCCAGTCAAATATCAGAGGTAGGGCAGTGTGTTGAAATGCATATCCAAACCCAAGAATGAGAACTGTCAGCCATGTGCTTCTGCTCAAACTTTGCAAGCGAGGTAGCACATACCCTTGATAGGTCAATTGTTCGGTAAAGCCCCATAGCGCAGGCCAAATTATCAAACTGTACAAAGCTCCCCATAACGGAAGCGCGCCCATGGCCGCAGGCGGCGGCCCATCGTAAATCAAAATCCCTGTCAGTCTTCCTCCAATAACCCCGACCACGAGAAAGATGAACACAAGCAAAAGCGCCATGCGAATATCTCTCCAGAAGAATTTGCGCTTGAAATCGATCAATGCTGAAATCTTCAAACCTTCACCGTGTAACAAAAAAGTGATGGAAATCAGGCAGGCGATGTCGATCAATGAGCCATAAACCGTCCACCATGGCGCAGCGGATTGGAGCGGTGTTGCGTCGCCGCGCAAGGATAAGAATATGGTTGTAAGACCTTGAAAGAGTAAGGCGAATAGGAAGCGGGCAAAGAGCATGAAAAGTGGACCTGCCCAGGCAATACGAATGGCTGGTGTTTCCATGGATCGAGGCAAAGCTGTCATGGCGATCTCCTCTTAATAATGAAAAGCGACGATCAATTCTGTTTTGACAAAATTCCTTGCGCCAAGACCACTGCACCTAAGGAGATCAAGATGAATGGGCCAAAGATATTCCATGGAATATCTGTTGCAGAGATCAACCCGACGGCGGAACAAACTGCAAAAGCAGTCAATGCCTGCATGTAATTGCCGTGGAAAGCACGGTCGGCGCCGACTGCCAAACCGATAACGAACATGATACCGGGCCACCAGCTTCCTGTGATGACAAGCACACCGAGACCAATTAAAAAGATTCCACCTGCTATGCCAGATTTTGTACGTTTGGTATTCATTTGTTCTCTCCTTTTTCTAAAATCACTTTTCGGATGGCATTCACCAACTCGCCGTCCGTTTTTTGTTTGGGGATAAACGCCGACACGCCAGCCTGCTCGGCTCGCTTTCGATTGAGAGGCTCATCATATAAGGTCAGGATGATGACCTTGCAATGCGGCTGGGATTCACGCAAACGTTCTGCGGCAGATAAACCGTCAAGATCGGGCAGGCGGATATCCATCACAACCACATCGGGTTGGAGCTCGCGCGCGAGACGGAGGGACTCCCAGCCGTCTCGCGCTTCACCGACTACTGAGAGATCTGGTTCGAGCGCGAGATGCATTCTCACCCCGCGGCGGATATTGGGATCGTCGTCGACGAGTAGGATTTTGATCATGCCCCCAGTGTAGCCAATGGTGCAGAGTTGCACATCGGTAAAAGGCTATGCAACCATCTCCGTCTTAAGTCTGAGATGATTTTGCAAAATAAAAACTATAATCAAGGTTGTCAGGAGAGATACTTATGTCCATTCGTATATTGCTTGTTGATGACCATGCAGTGGTCCGTCAGGGGTTGAAAATGTTCTTCGGTCTGGATTCAGACCTGGAGGTTGTAGGCGAAGCGGAAAATGGAGAGGAAGCCATCCGCCTGACGCAGGAATTAAATCCTGATGTTATCCTCATGGATCTGCTCATGCCCGTCATGGATGGCATTACTGCCATTTCCATCATCCGCCGTGATTTTCCAGACTCGGAAATCATTGCGCTGACAAGCGTGCTTGAAGACGAAGCCGTGATGAAAGCCATGCGCGCCGGCGCAATTGGATATCTGCTCAAAGATACACAGGCGGAAGAATTGCGGCGTGCCATCAAGGCCGCGGCGGCAGGACAGGTGCAGCTCTCGCCTCAAGCCGCGGCAAGACTCATGCGTGAAGTGCGCGCGCCCGAAAGTCCCGAGAAATTGACCGAGCGCGAAACGGACGTGCTGCGCCTGCTGGCTTTGGGACGCGCCAACAAGGAGATCGCGCTCGAACTCAACATTGGCGAGAAGACGGTCAAGACGCATGTCAGCAGTATCTTGCGAAAACTGGGTGTGCCCAGCCGAACGCAGGCGGCGTTATATGCCGTGCGAATCGGATTGGTATCCATTGATGGGGAGAAATAAATTCATGTTGCGAATGAACCGTATCAGTATCAAGATCACCGCAGGCGTGATGGCGTTCGTCCTGTTGCTGGCTGTTGCGACCAGCCTGCTCTTGACGCGCGGCTTTGATCAGGCAGAGCGCGCTGCCGTTCAGCGCAGTGCCGACAGTTTGCAGAAACAAAGCCGCACTACATTGATCCAACTCACGGAACAGGAAGCGCTGCTCTACGATTTGGAAATGGAACAAGCTGCGCGCGTGACGAAGATCGCCGCCGACTTTGTAGTGCAATCACACAGCTCCGACAAAATCATAGATTGGTCTACCGCGCCGGATGTAGTCTATCAAGCATCTCAGTTGAGTCTGAGCGATAACGGCTTGTTATATTACGACGCCAATCCCAATCGCCGCACGGAAATCCTGCACATTGGCAGCATCAAGCCAGACGATATCACCGATCAAAGCCTGCGCGACTCGGCGGTGCTCGAAGATATCTTCCCATCTCTGCTGGCGCAAACCCAAACCGGCGTTGGCATATATTTTCAGGGGCCACAACTGACCTTTCGCTACTATCCCGTACGTGGATTGCCCGAACTCGAATTGCAGAATGGCGCGGCGGAGGCGGCGCAGACCGCGCGCATCGAAGACTTCCCCGTTGCACCGAATAATAATCCCGAACGCAAGACTGTCTGGCTTCCACCGTATCTTGACGATGCGGGTCAGGGACTGCTCATCAGCGCGAATACACCGATCTACTATGGCAGTGATTTTCAAGGGTTCATTGGCATTGACGTTTCACTGATGCGCCTGATCGAACGATTGAATGAGCTCAAACCGACTGAAAACAGTTTTGCATTCCTGATGGATGCGGATGGGCGCCTGATCGCGGTTCCGCAGGATGGCGCTGTGAAACTTGCCAACCGCGCGTTGACCGCACAAGAGCAGGCGCCGAATGGTTTGCTAGGATCAGCGCTGACAGACATCAACCCGCAACTGGCAACTATAACGGAATCAATCAAATCGTCCGCGAGTGACGCGCTGGAAATGAATCTCAATGGACAGCCCGTCCTCATCACGCACGCTTCTCTCCCCAGCCTGGGCTGGACTCTGTCCATTGTGGTCCCGCTCAACGAAGTCACTGCCGAGTCGCAGAAGGTGGCACTCTCCATCCAAAGCGACGGTATTCTCACTGTGCGAAACACCTTGCTAACGATGGCGCTCTTCTTCATTGGCGCGGCGCTTGTCACTATTTGGCTTAGTCAGAGTTTTCTTGCGCGGCCTATCGCGCAAATGTTGAACGGCGTGCGTGCCATCACGTCGGGCGACCTGAACGTGTCTGTGCCTGTGGCAGCGAATGACGAACTCGGTGAATTGGCAACTTCATTTAATCAGATGACCAATGAGCTGAATCGCCGTACAAATGAACTTGCCCAAACCAGCGCTGAACTGCAACTCAAAGATACGCAGGTCAAGGTCGCTGCGCTGGAAGAACGACAAAGACTGGCGCGCGAATTACATGACTCGGTTTCCCAAGCCTTATATGGGATCGCGCTGGGCGCGCGTACGGCTCAGACTCAACTTGAGCGTGATCCTGCCAAACTGGCGGAGCCGCTCGATTACATACTTTCCCTTGCCGAGGCAGGACTCTCCGAAATGCGTGCCCTGATCTTTGAGTTACGTCCCGAGTCACTCAAGAACGAAGGGCTGGTTGCTGCGCTGACGAAACAATCCGATGCCCTGCGTGCCCGCTATAAACTGGATGTAGTTACCCGCTTCGACTCCGAACCTGAGATTTCACTCGAAGCCAAAGAAGCCCTGTATCGCATCACGCAGGAAGCCATGCACAACGTTGTCAAACACGCTCACGCCACACACGTCGAATTAACCTTGGAGGAAAGAGTTGGAAAATTAACTCTGGAAATCCACGACAACGGTAAAGGCTTTGACACGAACCGCGAGTTCCCTGGTCATCTTGGCATAAAATCCATGCCTGAACGTGCTGCGCAGATTGGGGCTCAGTTCAGAATTCAAAGTCAGACGGGTGAAGGAACCACGATCACAGTAAGCCTGTAACATTGAGAAATAGTAAGTTATTTGAAACGCTCCTTGATTTGGAGCGTTTTTTATTTCCGTTCATCCGACGAAGGTGGGTCAGCTGCCTCCGCCTTAAGACCGAAGATAAAAATAATTGTATTGGCTACAATGACCTCAAGATCTCAAATCATTATTTTCCTGGAGAAACCTATGCAAACCAAAATTTCTGTTTCATCGTCCAACAATCCGCGCAACACATCGAACGTGTTCTTTGAACAACACCCCATCCTTTCCGCCATACTTATCTTTGCCACCTTTGTAGTTGTCTCCGCCTTGTGTGGTCTTTCCGCCAAAGCTCTCTTCCCACAGTACCAGCCTGAATTTATTGCGACGATCGCTCTTTCGGTATTGGTTGCGGTCGCCTTATCTATGCTGGGATGGTGGAAGGTCGCGGGCTTCAATCTCCCAACCGAATGGCGCGAATCCCGTCTGATAATCCCATTCATCATTGTCCTTGGATTACCTTTTCTTAAAGGAATCAAAACAACCGATGCAGGTACTCTCATCTACCTCTTGATCGGCTACGCCCTGACAGGTTTCATGGAAGAAGGCCTGATGCGCGGCATCGTACTACGTGTGCTCAAGCCAACAGGCACGACTCGCAGTGTGGTCATCTCCTCCCTGCTTTTCGGATTGATGCACATCGGCAACCTGCTCTATCGCAATCCCATGATCGTATTCGCTCAAATGATAGGTGCCTTCGTGCATGGAATTGGACTCAGTGCCATCCGTCTGCGAACCAACACGATCTGGTTCCCCGTCATCCTGCACGGACTGCACGACTTGGCTCTGAAGTACACCAACTTCCCTGTTATTCCACTCGATGTTGTACAGGTCACATTGTTGATGATCTATGGTATTTATCTGTTGCGAGGTTGGAGGAATCCTGAAGTGTAAATGTTCCAATCACGAAGAATATGCAGGCGGTCTCTAAGTAAGGGATGCCGCCTGCGCTTTAACCCATTGTTGCATCCCATCTAAAAACTGAATTTGTTTGAGTTCGCATACACATAATCATCCGCCCATCACTGCATAATCAGCGGATGTAAGACTTTTTGCCCTGAGAGAATTCTGTCAGGGCATTTTTATATTGTTATGAGATATGATCATCCAATACGGTAAAAGACCCAGTTGAACTACAACAATCTCTAATTTATCGGAATTCCGGCAGATCCTTTTCAGATTGCGAAAATCTAAATTAATGAAGCAGTATCTACAATTGTGGCAAATTCACTATTCAGGGTAGCCAGTGTCACAACATGGATCTCTTGCGCGGAGTATTTCCATCCATCGTGACCAGTGAGTTCGAAGGCGGCAGTAGCATCAGAGACAAGGTATGTTTCAAAGCCAAGATTGCCTGCCATTCGCGTCGTCGTGGAGACACAGTGCGGAGTAGTGAGACCCACGATGACAAGCGAGTTACATCCGATTTCCCGAAGTTGCTGTTCCAGATCCGTTCCAATAAACGCGCTGTTGACGTTTTTCTGGATCAACGGTTCTCCTGCCCGTGGTTGCAGTGCGTCTTTGATGGCATTGCCAGGATAAGCGGGATTCAACGGTGACGCTGGCGAGAGGGACATGTGCTGAATATGGAAGACAGGGCGTCTGTGCTTGCGCCATGCATCCAACAACTTGGCGATATTATCCTCGGCTTGTGGATTGTTCCTTTTGCCCCAGACAGGTTCATCAAATCCTCTTTGAACATCGATAATGATCAGGGCAGTATTTTGAGAAAGTTTTTCCATAGGCAATCCTTTCCTTTCATTTTATTTTATTTGTCTCAATCCAACAGCGCTGACCGCTCCCACCCACACGAGCAACATGGGCAGGGAAGCGTACAAGATGGCAGTAAGCAGGGAGTTTGCGAAGGCGAAACTAAGTCCGCCGAGGATGAGGGCGATGGCAAGGATGATTCCCAGACCGTTAATCCATGCTGAAGTGAGGCGAGTACGTAAGCCAAGGATGGATGTGGAAATGCTGAGCAGTGCCAGTGCCATTAACTTGAAGGTGTCGATTTGGTTGACCAACACCAGCAACATGCGAAAGGGAGTCTCTGTCGAGGCAAGCAGGTCGGTGCTGACGAGGGTTTGCTGAATACCTGCCTGCACGAGTGAAATCGTACCTGCAACGACTCCTGCGCTCATGGCCACGCGGGCAAGATTCCTATCCTCTGCGGATTGGAACAGGCTGGCTGTTGCCACCGCAAAGAGAAGGATGGATATGCCTGCCACTCCGTCAATGAGATATACCTGTATCAAGCGTGCCTGTTGATTGGCAAGAAGGACTTGCTGAAGTTCCGCATTGCTCATGGACGGAGAGAGCGTCCCTGTGGGGATCAACAGTCCGATTACCCACACTGCGACATAGAGAAAACCGAAAAACGCGAGCCAATTTCTTTTGTTCATTACTGCCTCCAGATCACCATCAAAATTTTGTTTAGAACATAGATACCGCCAAAAGCGACGGTCAGATCAACTTTGCCTGTGCTGAATAACGCCCAACACGTAAGAACAAACACGATGAGTTCGAGCAGGAACAGCCACGGTTCGTCCAACCGCATGGAGGACTTTGGGGCAAGGAATGTTCCCCACACTATAGCGAACAGGATCGGACTGCCTAATCCAAGCAGGAATTTCATCAAGGCGTTATTGCCTGTCTTGAATCCCCCAGTGTCCGAAAATAGCGAGGATGCAGAGTTCAAGCAGAAAGCGAAGTCCGATATTGATGAATTTAAGTAATTCCATTAGTTTTTCCTTTCAATGACTTTGAGTTTCAATCACTTTATTTCGAAAACGAAGAACCACAAACCAACATATCGTGAGGTTCAACACACCAATCAAGGCAGGCAAGATCAAACTTATCTGTCTTGGAAACATGCTTGTAAATATAGATAAAGGCGTGAAATAGATCGCAATCGCGATGGTGATGGCAAAAAGGAGCAATATTTGAAATCGCATGCCGAGTCTCAGCCGTACAGCGGTAATGAAGGCGAACATCGCAATGGTTCCAATCATCCAAAACCCAAGAACCCAGAACATATGCGTGAAACGAATTAGTGGATCCGTGTGCCAGAGTAGGAAATACAGTGCCGCAACAATTGCCATCATAGCCCATGGAATGGCAAGGAGCAGGTCTGCGATTCGTCGCAGTCGCTGCGAACCGAAATGTTCGATCAAGACGGGAAGGAAATCAGACAGCCTGCTCATCTTTATCTCTTTCAATATACGCGCGGGGGAACTTCATCTTCGCACACAAAATCGTCAAATTGAGATTGTGAGCGCGGAATAGAACACCCATCAGCGCGGCTTGATCGGACAACTCGCCAACCAGCAGCGTATTGCCGTTGTCATCTTCGGCTTGGATCAACTCCGGGAACCACGTTGCCTGTTCGAGGTCCAGTTTGCCGCGCAGGCGGATCTTGTAGAAAATCGGGCGTTGGTTTGTGTTCATGCCCCCATCTTATGCTTGAAAGCAAGTTCCCACATCTCCCATTGGAGGTATATGTGGGGTATATCCGCCACATACTGTGTTGCCCCCCAAATGAGCACTAGCCGAGCAGCTTTAACTCGCGTGCCTTACTCGCCGCTTTGACGCGGTCATCTACATTCAACTTTCCATAGATATGTTTGACGTGTGTCTTGACCGTGCCGACCGACAGGAATAGTTTTTCCGCGATCTCAGGGTTCGACAATCCTTCGGCGATCAACTTCAACACGTCGATCTCACGCTCCGTCAGCGGTTCGATCAAGGAAGATTGGTCAATATGCACAGACTTGCCAAACGCAGAAAGCAGATCTGCTACAAAATCGTCTTTGCGTGATTTCTGAATCTGCGCAAGAAGACTTTTCATCCCATCGCCTTCATCAAGAAAGACACGCACATAGCCGTTTGTCTTGCCAATTTCCAAGGCGCGTTCGAGTGTTTTGAAGGCAACGGACGACTTGCCTGCCTCCTGCTCCATCAACGCGTGGACGATGTGAAGTTCCATTTCATATTCGACGTACCCCGCTTCACGCGCCAATCGAACCTGCTCCTCCACCAGACGGCGACCCTCATCCCAAGCCTTTTGCCGCGCCAAATAGCGGACTTGTAACAACGTCTGCAAGCGATAGGGAAAAAATAGCGGCTGCTGCGGCGGACGATACATCCGCGCATACGAATCGAAGGCAGCCCAGTCCTTGAGCCTGAACATCAACTCAGCATGGACGGCATGAGCCCAGTCAATGGCGTTGGTCACACCGCCGCGGTTGGCAAGAGCCACCAAATCATCGGCAGCTTTACAGGCGGCGGATTCATTTCCATTCAGCAATTCGAGTTTGGTCAATAACGCATACAGGCGCAGACCCACATCGGGCATGCCGCCTGTTTGGGTCTCCAGGTCCAATGTACGATTGGCTTCCAGCCAGGCGTTCTTCAAGTCATTGACCAGATAATATGCCCGTGCCTTGTTGATGTGTACCCAGCCGCGAACAAGGCTTGTGCTGGTTTTCTCACGTAATCCATTCGCCATTTGCTGGCTGAACGATAATGCACGTTGCAGGTCGCCGCAGTCGAAGAGCAATTGGGTCATCGCGCAGGCAGCCATCAAGGCAGTGATCGGATCTCCGCCCTGCTCACATAAACGGATGGTCTCCTTGTACGCATCCTCGCCTTCGATCAGATGACCCGATGAATGCAGGGATATGGCGATGCTCATGTTGGCGAAGCCGCGCCAGAGCGAATCGTCAGCGGAGAGTTGGCTCAAGGAAAGGCGGCCCAGCCGAACGGAGTCTGAGGCGTCGTTATCCCTGATGCGGACGATAAAACTGCGGATGACGTTGAAGCGTCCCAGCGCGGTGTCCGATTCGGCCCCCAAATTTTTTTCAGCGCGGTCAAGCAATGGAAGAATACGCTCACTGCCATAGCCGAGCCATAGCCACATCCAACCAAGAAAGGCGCTGAGAGCAGGGTATTTTGCAAGGATGGGTTCGGGCAGGGACTCAATGCGGCGCATGAGACCCGCAAGTTCCGCCTGCCCCCAGGTATGAGCAATGGAGTGTTCCACCAACGAAGCCACGCGGTCAGGCTCATCTGCCGCGATCCAGTGACGGATGGCGTCGAGTAGAAAATTATTTTTCTCGAACCATTCCGCGGCGCGACGGTGCAGGTCTGTGGTTTCTGTTGAAGCACGGCGTTTGAGCAGATCGGCGAAGAGATGGTGATAACGATACCAATTCGATTCAGAGTCAAGTGGGATGATGAACAGGTTGGCACGTTCCAATTCCGCAAGCAGAGATTCCGATTGTTCGCTTTGTAGAACCTGGTCACACAGCGAGGCGTTGAAGCGTTCCAGGATGGAAGTCTTCAACAGAAAATCACGCAGGGTCTCGGGCTGACGCGAAAGCACTTCATCGGTAAGATAGTCTGCTACATAGCGGTTGCTGCCCGCGAACGCAGAAATGATTTCACTAGAATTTGTGGATTTTTGCAGGGTGAGCGCGGCAAGTTGCAGTCCTGCCACCCAGCCTTCGGTGCGCGCTTCCAGCGTGCGAATGTCTTCGGCGCTCAACGAAAGCCCCATCGTTTGAATGAGGAACTGCGCGGCTTCTTCTTTTTTGAAACGCAAGTCATCGGCTCGGATCTCGGTCAACTGTCCACGCACGCGCCAGCGTCCAAGCGGGAGCGGTGGGTCCACGCGGCTGATGAAAACCAGGTGGATGTTGGATGGCAGATGGTCGATCAGGTAGGCGACCGCATCATGGATGGCCTGCGATGTGATGTGATGATAATCGTCCAACACCAGGACGACGCTTGTACTCACAAACTCGGACAGATCATGGAGGAGCGCAACGGTCAATTCGCGCGGGTTTGTGAAACCAGCTTCCAGCAGGGAGTCTAGCGTGAGAACGGAATCAGGTTCGAGCGGACGCAGAGAAGCGGCAATATATGCAAAAAAGCGACCTGGTTCATTGTCGTCTTCGTCCAATGAATACCAAGCCACTTTTTTATTTTGTTTATTCGAAATCCACACCGAGAGCAGCGTCGTTTTTCCAAACCCAGGCGGAGCGGAGATGATGGTTATCCTGCCGTTTATGCCTGCTTGCACACGATCCATCAAGCTGTGTCGATGAACAAATCCCTCTGCTGGCAGCGGTGGATACAGTTTCGTTAACAGGATTGGAAACGGCATAGGAGCAATTATAAAGGTGAAAATTCTCATCCCATGCTTTTCAAAGTTGGGGAGTTTCTTTTTCTTTTGGAGTTATTCGATGATCTGCTTCACGTTCTTTGCCAGTAAGTTTTATATCGAGGCGGATTGTATCACCCAATTGTGTCGCTTTTTGTGTCACCGAGCGCCACCTACTGCGCGAACACAGCGCGTATCATGCCGCCATCGAAAGGAGACGAAGATGAATAACGTTACTCAACTACAAGCACGTTTATTGAAACCGGGCGCAGGGCCAACGCTTTCATTTTTAGGCGTGAATTTGGCGTTCAAAGTTTCAAGCGCCGATACGAACGGCGCGTGGGCATTGCTGGAATATGTTGCGCCTCCAAAGTTTGCGGGTCCGCCATTGCATTGGCACAAGGTGACGAATGAAGTCTTTTATGTTTTGGAAGGCACGGTGACTTTCCGCAGGGAGCATGAGCTATTCAAAGGCGAACCTGGCGCGATGGTGTACATCCCAACGGGTGTGCTGCATACGTTTTCCAACAATGAAGATAAGCCTGCGCGTTTTCTGACCTTCCTTTCGCCTGGCGGCTTTGAAGAATATTTCAAAGAACTGGCGGCAATGGCGCAATCGGAGCCAGTCTGGCCGCCACAGGATATGAGCAAAGTTTTGGCGCTGTACGAGAAATATGACACGTATAACAGGAACCATAAACCATGAAAAAATTATTGTCTCTGCTTTTTCTTTTTAGCCTGATGACCACTGCATGTATGCACATTCCCACTATGACCGCGACTGAAGTGCCTGCGCCATTGGACGGGGAGTCGACCCCTATCAAGCCGGAAATATCCGACCAGCCATTATTTGGCGAAGTCATCACCAACGCCATCGAGCAGTGTAAGGGCGCCGGGTTGAATCAAGCCTGTCATCGCGGCGAGATGAGCGATTTGTCCGCCGGTCAGAGTTTCCGCGTCGAATCGTCTGCCCTCGATTCCTATGATATTTGGGTATTCCGCCTGCAAGCCCCCGGTGTGGACAGCGACTTCGAAAGTCTACTGATTCTTGCGGCCGGCAACACCGAAGTTCGCTTTGATGAGATTTTCATCGGTCGCGACGAGACCAACCAGAACTTACCGCGTTTGGTCTTTTCCGCCACTGATGGTGCGGATTTCGGCAGCGGACTGGTGATCATCAACGAAAGTGAAGAGGATCTGCTCTCGCTGGAAGTCAATGGCGTAGGGCTGACTCTCGGCTCGACAGCAGTGGCAACTTCCCAGCCAAATGGCGAGATGAAGGTGCGGATGTTGACCGGCACAGTGGCGGCGACCACCAGTGAGACAGTCCACGCGGCGGCGAGTGAAACCGTCAGCGTGCGGATGACTGCCGAATCAAAGCCACAACCCGCTCAGCCCGTGCTGGACGAAAACGGCGTTGAAATTACACCGCTGGCTGCCCCTGTCACAACCAACAGCAATAAAGATGATGATCCGATGATCACCCCGCTCACGTCTGAAAACGATGCAGATATTGAGTTGGACATGAAAGCGATGGAAGAATTTATTGCCAGCCACTCCATGCGTAAATTCAACCGCGCTTACAACCGCTGTATGGAAGGCGACGCCCGCCAAGTGTACAACGTGATGTATTTTGCTCATTTCCTGTTGGACCCAAACCGAATCTATATGCGCAGGGTGTTGGGCGATGCCGCATTGCAAACCGTGCGCGAGCAGGTGAAGCAATGCGGCACGTTTGAGTTAATCCTGACCGGCAGCCAGCAGGGTTCGTCAGCCCTGAGTTGGACAAGCAAGGTCAGCGGCGATGTGCTGAAGCTGCAATTTGACCACAACGGAAAACTGGTTGCACCTGTGGAAGGCGAACTGACGGTGACGGAATTTACTCCTGATATGCCCCTGCCACCCGGCTGCACCTCCACCACCGAAACGGCGAACAGCGTTCTGCGTGTGCAGGAGTATTCCACGTTGAAGATTTACTACAACACCATGCGCATCCGCCTATATTTCTGGCCCAACCCGGTTACGGAAAAACTCATCATGAACTGCCCCAGCGCCCCGCCGGTGGAAATTCCACTGGATTGGAACACCTATTTCTGGTATGTGCATCCCGACCTGTTACGCAAGGAAAACCAGAGTTACCTGATTCAAAATTGGGAATATACCGGCGGGCAGATCTACGCCGAAGCTTTTTATCTCAACCGCAGCGGAACCATTGAAGGTGGCACGGTCACTTCGGACACGTCCTTCACACTGATGCATACGCCGCAAGAGTAAGTTAACAAATATGTGACCGTCACTTGGCCAAGTGACGGTCACATAGGAGCAACAATAAATCAAGGAGAAGCGTAATGACAAACTATGTTAAAGGTCCTGATTTTATTGTACTGCAGGTCCGGGACATGGAAGAATCCCGCCGCTTTTACACTGAAATCATCGGTCTCGCTGTTGCACCTTCCAGCCCGCCAGAGGCAATAGTCTTTATGATAACCCCAGTTCCCTTTGCCATTCGAAAGCCATTCGTGGATCTGGATGCGGTCACCCAACTTGGGCATGGCGTCGCAATATGGTTTCGAGTCGAAGACTCCGCCACCTTGCATTTGCACATGAAAAATTGCAATGTCCCCATTGTCCGTGAATTGACAGACAGCCCATTTGGTCAGACATTCACATTTCGTGACCCAGACGGTTACCTTATTACTGTCCATGACCGTGGCTGAGCTTGTTTGAAATACCTGACAAGCGAACCAGGACAATTGATGGAATTTCTGTCTACAGTAAAAAGAAGCCAAAGAATTGGAAATAAAACATGAAAGCCCAAACCCTGCTCGATCTGCATCATCAGCCCACGTTGCTGATTCTGCCAAACGTGTGGAATCCAATTGGCGCACGGCTATTGGAAGCGAAAGGCTTTCCTGCCGTTGCCACCGCCAGCGCCGCCATTGCCGAATCGCTGGGGTATGCTGACGGCGAACAAATCAAATGGAAGACCATGCTGGATGTAGTTGCACGCATCGCCCGCAGCGTCAATATTCCCGTTTCGGTTGATTTTGAATCGGGATACGCCGAATCCCTTCACGGCTTGAAGGAGAATGCCGCTCAATTGTTGGATGCGGGTGCGGCGGGAATCAACATCGAAGACAGTTGGCAGGACGGCGCACAACTGCGTCCCATCGTGGAACAGGCGCGGCGCATCGAAGCCATCCGCAGTGTTGCTGAAAAGCGTAGCATACACCTTGTCATCAACGCCCGCGCCGATAGTTTTCTGGCAGATATTTTTGCCACGCATCAAGAACGCATGGAAGATGCCGTCCGCCGGGCAAACGCCTACATTCAGGCAGGCGCAGACTGTATTTATCCCATCGGTTGTTCGGATAAAGAAACGCTCGTCAGTTTACGCCAGCGCGTCCAGGCGCCCATCAACGTACTTGCCACTGCCCAAGCGCCTCGCTTGAAAGTATTGCAGGAGATTGGCATTAACCGCGTTAGTTTTGGGCCGTACATTTTCCGCGCGCTGCTGGCGCGAATGTCGACCATGTTCGATGAAATCCAACAGGGCGGCTGTGCGATGGTCATGGGTAGTCTCTGGAGCGGTGCAGACGTACAACCCTATTTGCAGTCTGGAAAAGAATCCTAAATTTCGATTGGAGTATTCAGCATGTCACGCAGTGATAACCTTTACACCCTTCCCGAAAATCTTCCCATCCCCGCCGATGATGGCGCGTGCAGTCATCTGACGGGATCGTCTCTGCCATCTTTGGCGCTGCCATCCACCCGCGAGCGAGCCGTCAATCTGGCGAAACTCCAGGGCTGGGTGGTGATCTACTGCTATCCCAGAACTGGACAGCCCGATCAAGACCCGCCATCTGGCTGGAACGACATCCCTGGCGCGCGAGGTTGCACCCCGCAAACCTGCGCGTTCCGCGACCATCATCAAGATTTGCGGCAACTTGGGGCGCAGGTATTTGGTCTCAGCGCACAAGATACACCTTATCAAAAGGAAGCTGTTGCGCGATTACACCTTCCTTTTGAATTGTTGAGTGATTCCGCGCTGACCTTTGCTACTCATCTGAACCTGCCAACTTTTGAAATTGCCAGCATGAAGCTCCTCAAGCGCGTCACACTGATTGCCCGCGATGGCGTCATTCAGAAAGTCTTTTATCCCGTCTTTCCGCCCGACAAAAACGCCGAAGAAGTGATTACCTGGCTGCGCGGGAAACAAAAATCGTGCGATATCGTCTAAATGCAAGTTTGTTATAAAAAGGATTTTTTATGGAATTCCAAGACATCTACCAAAAACTCATCTCCTTGCTGAATGAAACCAACGCCCGCTACCGCGTGGTGGAACACGCCCCCGAAGGGCAAACCGAACTCGTGAGTCATATGCGCGGCAACCTGCTTTCGCAAGCTGTTAAATCGCTGGTCGTGCTGGTCAAGGTCGGCAAAAAAGAGAGCCGCTACTATCTCGTCAACATCCCCGGCGACCGCCGCGCTGACCTGAACGCCGTCAAAGCTCTGTGCAGCGGAACGCACGTCATGTTTGCGCCTGCCGAAAAAGCCCGCGAATTGACCGGCTGTGAAATGGGCGCTGTTCCGCCGTTTTCGTTCAACGCCCAATTGACGCTTGTCCTTGATCCCGCTTTGCTGGAACATGAAGAATTGGTCTTTAACGCCGGAAGACTCGACCGCTCGATTTTTCTTCACAAGGATGATTATCTTAAGATTGCCAAGCCTGTGTTGACTCAAATCTCGTAAGAAAGGAAAAAAAAGAATGCCCCGCATTTTGCTGGTGCTCTTGCTTTTCCCGATGACTCTTTCCTCTGCCCGGCAAATCACCGTCCGCCCTGTGAGAGAAGAAACCGCCAACTTCGGCTGGCGGCTTAAGTAGAAGATTCTTTGACTTGCCCAAAAAAGGAACAACCATGAAACAACAATCTCCCCAATGGCGCGTTACCATTTACCTTGTATTACTGCTGCTTGCCACGATCATCGCCAATCTCCTTGCCTCCCGGCTGGCAGATTCGCCTCTTGCTGCGTTAATCTTGATGACCAGTCCGGCACTGGCTGCCCTGTTGACAAGCCTGATCACCCGCCGTTCGATGAAAGATATTGGCTGGCGTGTCACGCCGCTCAAATGGTTGGGCCTGGGCTGGATTTTGCCCATCTTCTATGCCCTCCCTGCATACGCGTTGATCTGGCTGACGGGACTGGGCGGAGTCCCCAACCTAACCTTTTTAGAACGCGCCCGTTTCACGCTCAACATGCCAGACGCCCCCAACAATTTGCTCATTATCGCCGCCTTTTTCTACATCACGCTCGTTAACCTGATTCCATCCATGTTGTTGAGCCTGGGTGAAGAGATCGGCTGGCGCGGCTTTCTCGTTCCCGAACTGACAAAGTGGCTGGGCTTGCGAAACGCCGCCTGGTTGAGCGGAGTGATATGGGCAGCATGGCATTTGCCGGGCATCCTCTCCGGTGATTATGGCGCACAGGCAATGCCCCTTGCATACCGGCTTGCCTGCTTTGCCCTGATGGTGATTGCCAGCGGCATGGTCATGGCGTGGATCAGGATGAAATCGGGCAGCATCATCCCGGTTGCCATCATGCACGCCACACACAACGGCGTCATTCAAACCTTTTTGGATCGCATCACCTTCGACACGGGCAAGACCGCCTACTTCACCGGCGAATTTGGCGCAGCATTACTTCCCATCTTGCTGGTCATGGCATGGTATGTCTGGAATCAAATGGGAAAAATGGAAGCGCAGGCAGCATGAACGACGCCCTCGCCATCCAAAACTTGATTGCCCGCTTCGCCTCTTCATTTGACCTGAAAGACTGGTCGGCGTTGGAGGGTTGTCTCGCCCCGCAGGTTTTTACCGACTACTCCGATCTGCGCGGCACGCCGCCCGAAACACTCCCCGCCGCCGAATACGTTCGTCTGCGAACGGAGGCGCTTGCGTCACTGACAACCCATCACCTGCTGGGTAATCTGGAAATTGATTTTTCCGCCCCAGACCAGGCCATTTGCCGCGCATCCATGCTCATCTGGCGCATACAAAGCATCCCGAAGGGTCGAACCCTTCGGGATGCGGCAGGCGAATTTAACACGCATTGCCTTTACACGTTCCGCCTTGTGAATGAAGCAGGGACATGGAAAATTGGCGGCATTACACAAAAGATCTTATGGAACAATGGGTCTCCCGAGATTCACAGAGGAGCGAAGGTGTAGGGATTGCAACCAATTGTCAAATTTCGATTCAGAGCCACAGTTTGATTTGACCGTCAAGGTACATATCGTTATGGATCGCCTGCAAGGACTTCCTGATTTGACTGCTTCATCAGCCACACATAACCATCTTCCAAGCCCGGCTGGGTCGGCTGCGCGGAAGGATATTCCTGTGCTGATCTGCCAACGAGGCGGTACTGCGTCCCTTCTGCAAGGTGTAGCATGGAAACAACGGTCAGATCGTGGTTGGGTTTCTCCAGGCCAGACATAGTCAAGGTCCACACATGACCTTCAGTGGCCGTGAGTAAATCCGATGGACTGCCACGGAAGAGAATGCGTCCTCTGGCAAGCACAGCCAGGTCGCGGCAGGTCTGACCGATGTCTTCGACGATGTGTGTGGATAGCAATACGACACGATCCGTGGCAAGATTGACGAGTAAATTGCGGAAGCGAATCCGTTCTTCGGGGTCAAGCCCCGCTGTTGGCTCATCCACGATGAGAATCTTCGGATTGTTGACCAAGGCTTGAGCGATTCCGACGCGGCGTTTCATCCCGCCAGAGAAGCCTTTGATTTTGCGTTTCGCCACGTCGCGCAAGCCAACCATCTCCAGCACTTCGGTCACGCGCTTGTTGCGTTTCTTTGAATCATCCAAGCCTTTGAGGATGGCCATATAATCTACAAATTGTTCGGCGGTCAGTTCGGTGTACATGCCGAGTTCCTGCGGCAAATACCCAAGCATGGACTTGACGGTATGCTTGCCCGCTTCGGTGGTGAGGTCGTGCCCATCCACGCGGATGGATCCGCCACTAGGGTTGACGATGCCCGCCAGGATGCGCATGAAAGTGGTCTTGCCCGCGCCGTTCGGACCGAGTAAGCCGAACATGCCTGAGTTGATTTGCAAGTCTATGCCGTTGAGGGCGTGAACGGCTTTGTTTCCAGAGCCATAGGTTTTGGTGAGTCCATTAATTTGAATCATGAGTGCGTCCTTTTAGATATAACGTTCCTGCCGATGCAACAACAGCCATGTGAAGAAAAGAAAAGCGGCTGAAGTGACAAAGAGTGCAATTTGATTCGACACAAGGTCGGGGTGTTCGGGGTTAAGAATACCCATGAAGATATAGGCATACTTCCAGTTGTTGAATGTCATCGCATCACGGATGATGATCTCGATGATCCAGACCAAACCGACGAGGAAAGAACCGATCATGGTCTGTGCGCCGAGGATCGCGCCGAAAGTTCCGAGGGCGATCATCACCACGGTGGGGACGAGCCATGAGAGATGCAAGTTGAGCGAATCGCCAAGCGGATAGAAGTCCACGCCGATGAGCAGGGCAAAGACGATGAAAGCGAGCGCGCTCACGGCTTGGATGAAAAAAATCAGAGAGATTCTTTCAAAGAGGATTTGCGCGGCACGGATGGGAGTCGCAAAGCGCAACTCAATGGCCGGGTCATCGAGGATTGCGTAGGCTGCCATGATCCCACCAATAAGCGGAACTGCGACTCCGATATATCCACGCGCGATGTCGAAATTCTGTTCTTCATTACTCAAGAGCAGTGTCAGGATGACGAAGAATGCCCAAAATGCCAGCGGGAACCAAAGTTGGTCAAGGCGGTAGGTAAGCAAGGTGTATTTCAACGAAAATCGTTTCATTCTACCTTCCTATGCGCGGCGGGACTGCCATTGCAGGTAATAGTTGAGGACAACCATCACAGCGGCAATACAGAGTCCGAGCACGATCAAGTTCAGGGTCGCGTCTGAGGCGGAGTAGGTCAACGGTTCGGTGGCGTTAATGAAGCCGAGAAAATATCCCTGATAGACATACATCCCGCTGACGGTGAGCAGGGTCCCGTTGAGAGTGGGGAACATTTCCGGGTTGATGTAGTTGCCCCAGAACCAATAGCCTGTGAACAGAATTTGGTAGACACGCAACGGCATGATGAGCGGACAGGCTAATGAGAAGGCGATAACAAAGGCGAAGGTAGGCACCATGATGGCAAAGAAAGCCAGAGTCATCGTGAAGAAGAAATCGATGGGCGCATTACCAAAGGCGATGAACAAGCATGTGATGAGCCATAGCCAAATGAGTACAGGGGTGAGCGAGGCGAGCAATACACCTAAATATTTTCCAAGCGTATATTCGAGGATGCTGAGTGGGGTGCTTTCTTGCAGCTCGCGTACTCCCATGCGGAAGTCGCGCTGCAAGCGATCTGCAGAGAGGATGCCAACCATAACGGGCAGAAACAGATTAAAGGTGAATGCCATCTGACCGGCATATTGCCAGATCTGTTTGTCGGTGAGAATGGTCACTTTTTCTTCGGGCACGGGGTACATGACCGCAACCGAATAGAAGAGGAAGAGCAGTCCATAAGCGAACCACATGCCAGGGCGGCGAAGGGACATATTGAATTCATGGCGTAAGACGCCGAAAAATCGAGACATTATATTCTCCAAATTCTTTACCACGAAGGAGACAAAGGGTCACAAAGGAAAACCTTCGTGTACTTTTGTGACCCTTTGTGGTCAAAAAGGTTTTTTATAATGCAATCGTTCTACGCCATTGCACTTGTTCACGCCCAGCAGACCAGAGCGCGAACAGAACCAACGCAAAGCCAAAGATGAAAAGCAGAGCAGGGTCATTCCAGAACTGACGATACGACTCAAGCCACGGAGCGAGGAAGGCAAACCACTCGCCCACAGAAGTCAACGCAAGATATTGCGCCGCCCACAGCGTGTATGAAATGAACAAGGCGTTGCTTGTGCCGATCCACAATGAAAGTAGAAGCGCCAACGCTGAGAGAAATGTCATCGGCGCGAGCCAGCCGAGAATGAGTTCACCGAGGGCTTGTGGCGGCAAGATGAGAAGCAGTCCAACCGTGGCGCACAGAGCGAGAAACACGTTATAGGCAGAGACGAGCGTCAGGCGTGCCAGCAAAATCTTCCATGGTGAGATGGGCGTGGCAAAAGTCAACTCGGCGGCGGGGTCATGCTCGGAGCCATAGATCAAAGTCACAGTTCCAGCGGCGACTATCGGTACGAAGAAGTGCAATACTTCCACGCGCGCCACGAGCAACGCCATCGCTAAAAAGATGAACATCAACGCCGCCGAGCCGACCCACAACTCGTTGTGTATGAGAAGTAGTTGCATACGCAGCAATTGAGTCATACTCTTGAAGGCGCGCGTCAACTTCGAGGGAGCGTGAATCGCTTCCAGAGCAGAATCTGCTAAATGGACAGGAGCAGGTACGGTTGCGTTTGAAGCGTGAATTTCATCCGCAACGCTTTTCCAGAGAAGCAAATCCGTTTGGCAGTCGGCACAATTCGCGAGATGTTGTTCAAACTCTGCGCGTTCGTTTTCACTCAATTGATTCGCGGCGTAGCGAATGAGTTGTTCTTCGTGATTCATCGTTCCTCCGTGCGCGCCAACACGCCGCGCAGATGATTGCGCGCATAACTCAGGCGGCTCTTGACCGTACCAACGGGAATGTTCAACACTTGCGCGGCTTCGTTGAGCGATAACTCTTGATAGAAGACAAGTTCAAGCACGGCGCGATGTTCGGACGAAAGACTCTGAATGCCCTGACGCACCCAACGCCTCTCATCCTTAACCTGCGCCTGTTCCTCCGGCGACGGCTGATCTTCGCTGATGGTTTCTTCTGCCACGTCGTCGAGATAGTTTGTGCTGTTCCGAATCGCTTTCATCGCCGTGTGATGGACGATGCCCAACAGCCACGCAATGAGACGTCCCTCGCCGCGAAAGGTACGAGCTGTGCGCCATGCGGTGACGAGTGTGTTTTGAGTTATGTCCTCGGCGGTGGCGGGATCATTGGTGAGGCGTAAGGCATACGCATAGAGTCGCTGACCGTACTGCGCGTACAGGTCACGCACGGCATCGTCGTCACCTGCTTGCAAGCGGCGAATAAGGTCGAGGTCGTCAACGGGTTGCGTCATGGCGGCTTGTGTCTCTTGCGATTTCCAGGGAAGGGCAAGGTCGGCTGTTGGCATTGTTTCTGCTTCTCATCTATATGTACCGCCCAGGTTGGAAAAGGTTCAAAATTGCCGGTTTTGTTTTGAAATCAGGAATATGGAGATTTAGATAAGTTAATCTGTAAAGCTGTAGTTCAGTTATTTCAAATTCATCATTTCGCGGTAAAGTTTTGCCGTTTCAGCCATGGGCTTGGCATTTAACTCTGTTTGCAAGTGTAACTTCAACTCGGTGTAGACCCTTGCCACACCGGCGCGGTCGCCCTGATCAGCGTGCGCGCGCATGGACAGGCAGTACATGTCTTCGTTCAGCGGGTCGAGGGCGATGGCTTTTTCGGCACAGACAGCGGCCTGTTTGGAGGCGTGAGTTGACAGGTAATAGGTCGCCAGTTCTTGCAACGCGTTCAGGTAAGATTGCGCCAGCCTGCGGCGTTCGGGGAAGACCCACTCGTAATACAGATTCTGCAGGTATTCACCCTGATAGGAAGCGACCGCCCGCTCGTGCCACTCAGCGGCGGTTTCATGACTCGTAGCAGAACGCGCCTTGGCGATGGATAGGTTAAATTCATCCACATCGATACTGAACCGGGCGGAATCCAGCCAGTATTCCCCCACTTCAACGAGGATCAACCTCGGGCTGTCGTCCCCAACTTTGAGGGCGTTGCGGAGCCGTGAGAGCGCAGTATGAAAAGCAGTACGGCTGGTGCGTTCCTTTTCTCCCCAGATGGCATCGAAGACTTTATCCGCAGGGCTTTTTTCGCCGCGCATGGTAACAAAATACGCTAACAGATCACGCGCCTTGGCAGAGACCCAGCGATCCTGGGAAACTTCCTCTCCATTTAGCAAAACGCGAAAATTACCAAAACACTGCACTTGAATCGAGTAACGATCCTGAATCAAAACTTCGATGGGCATCTCTGGCAGATTTTCCAGCACGCGCTCAAGAAATGGACTCTTCTCGCCCTCGCGGATCAGCGCCTCGCTCACGACCTGCGAGCGGATCCCTTGATCGAGGAAGAGTTGAAAGGTGCGGGAGGCTTCGATAAGACGCAACGCCTTGCGCGCGTATTCCAACCCGCTTTCTGGACGTTTGGTTTCGAGATGAATATAAGCCAGCCCAAAATACACCATTGCCAGCGGAATGCGGAATTGACGCCTCTCCCCAACTTCCACCAGGTCGGTATATAAATGTTCCGCTTTTTCAAGCTGACGATTTTCCAGCGCAACATCAGCCAGCACACTGCGGCAGACATACGCCTCATAGGTATCGGGATTGCCTGTATACGACCACAACGCACCTTCCGCCAGTTGGTGAGCTTCCTCCACGCGACCCTGTCCGCACAGGTTGTAGGCGAGATAGCCCGTCGCCATCAACTGCTCATACGAAGCCAGTCCCAACTGCTGACCGATCTCCATGCCCTGCCGCAAACTGGCTTCTGCGCGCGCGGTTTCCCCCAAACGCGTAAGCACATTTCCCAGTGCTGTGTACGCGCTTGGAAGCAGTTCTTTCAGGTGGAGCGTCTGCGCGATCTGCAACCCCCGCTCGGCATATTGCAGGGATTTATCCAATTCGCGCCAATACAAATACGGCGTGACCAGTGAGATATACGCCTGTGCACCGATGGGGGAAAACTCTTCCGGTGCGATCTGCAAGGCTTCCTGACAATAGCGCACCGTCGCCTGCGGGTCGCCATGCCACCAGCAGATCTGACCGAGCGATTGCAGAAAGTTCGCGCGCGCCAATGCGCTCACTTTGTCTTTGGCGAGGCGTGCTTCTTCCACGGCTTCCTCGGCAAGTTGACGTCCTTTGTCCATCCCGGTGAGAAAACCAACGCTTTTCGCAAGCGCCATCAAAGCTTCTGCACGCGCGGCATGATCTTCATCCGCAAAAGAAAGCGCTTCAGTGGACAAGGTCTCAGCCTGACGATAATTGCCTTGCGCGCGGTTGACCTCCGCCAAATGAGTCAGGGCGCGGCAGACTCCGCTCGAATTGTTTTGTGATGAAAAAGATGAACGCGCATCTTCATAGGCGGCAATCGCTGCACCGGTCTGACCAAGCCGCCAGTGTGCGTTGCCGTGCTGCAATAACAACTCGGGGTTGCATTTCATTACGTCATCTGGCAATGCGCTCAAATAGTGATGCAAAACCTCCACGCGTCCCCGCTCGACGTAATCAGCAGCAAAAACTGACACGACTCGCGCGGCGGATTCAAAATCCCCCGAATTGAGATAATGCGACAGCGCCGCCTCCAACTCGCCCTGCGACTCATAGTGTGTGCCTGCGCTTTTTTCCACGCTGATGATCGATTCTGTCCCGTCCCGCTCCAAGCGGCTGTGGAGAAATTGACGAAAGAGATAGTGATAGCGATACCAGCGTTTTTGCGAATCCAACGACGAGAGGAAAAGGTTTTGTTTTTCCAACTCCTCCAGAATGGATTGGGCGTTCTTCACCCCCGCCACAGCATTGCAGGCGGATGCATCCATTTGGCTGAGAATGGAAGTTTGCAATAAGAACTTTTGTATATCTTCCGGCAATCGTTTGAAAACCTCTTCTGCCAGATAGTCAAAGACGAATTGCTGTGAGCCGCTCAACCCTGCCAGCATGGCGTCCACATCGCGGGCATTGCGTCCGCTGAGGGAGGAACGGATGATCTGTAATGCCGCCACCCAGCCTTCGGTCTTTTCGCTGAGCAGGTTTAGATTTTCAGTAGAGATATTGGGCAGATTGGACTGCATCCAATTCGCGACCTCATCATCGCGAAAGCGCAGGGATGAGGCGCGTAATTCTGCGAGCTGGCCACGAGCACGTAAACGAGCTAACGCCAACGGCGGATCCATGCGGGTGGAGATGATCAGGCGCAACCCTTCTGGCGCGTTCTTGAGCAGAAAGTCCACTAGTTGATGAACGACCGGGCTGGTGACGTAGTGATAATCTTCGAGCACGATCAGCCAGGGCGTTTCAATCTCTTCGGCAAGTTCATTGACGAGGACGGTCAACACGCGTTGAGGAGAAACGGTTGTATCGGCGCTATCGAGCAGGGATTGGGCGGTCTGACCGATGGCGCGCGTGAGTGGTTCGGGGATGCGCTTCATACTGCGCAAGGCTTCTATTAAATAGGTGAGGAAAACGGTCGGGTCGGAATCGCCAGCATCCATGGTGTACCAGGCATAGGCGGAGTCTGAGGCGTGGATGAAATCGGCGAGCAGGGTGGTTTTGCCATATCCCGCCGGGGCAGAGAGCAAGGTCAGGCGTTTATCCGATGTGGAATTAAGCCAGTCCAGAAGCCGCGGGCGGGGGAGGAGTTCAGGGCGCGGGCGCGGAACGAGAAACTTGGTGCGAAGAAGTATGGAAGGTTTCATAAAGAAGGTCGGGCTTGCCAATTATAGTCGGCGAAAAAGCTAATTTGCAAACTTTTTGCAAATTGCCTATGTTAAGATTGCAAAATCACCCATGCAAAAAGAGGAGATACTATGAAACGCATTACCTTGTTCCTGTCCCTGCTGGTTGCACTTTCACTTGTCTTGAGCGCTTGTGGCGGGGGAGCCGTCACCGAAGCGCCCGCTGAGCCGGCAGAATCTGCCGCAACAGATGCCCCTGCACCTGTTGTGGAAGAGCCTGCTGCGCCATCGGTGTTGAAAGTTGCCAACACCGCCAACATCACCACCTGGGATCCCATCGCGTCGTTCTCAACCGAAGCGGCGTACATGGCGAATGTGTACGAGCAGTTGTTACGCATTAACCCGCCCGGTTCTGCCGAGCAATTCACGCCCCTGCTTGCCGAGAGTTGGCAATCCAACGCTGACGGCACCGTATGGACATTCAACCTGCGCCCTGGTGTGACGTTCCACGACGGTGAGCCAATGAACGCGGATGCCGTGATCAAATCGCTGGATGCGGCCCGCACCTCTGGTGGTGCTTCCTTCATTTGGTGGATGGTGGACAGCATCGAAGCGGTGGACGACTTGACCGTTCAATTCAACCTGAGCGCGTCTGCCCCCATTGACTTGATCGCTTCTTCCCTCTACGGAGCCTGGATCGTCAGCCCCAAGGCTTTGGATGCCGCTGCAGCCGACGAAAACTACTGGTCAAATGGCATAGAAGCAGGAACCGGTCCGTATGTGATCGAATCCTATGTCCCTGATCAAGAGATCGTCTTCCAGAAATATGAAAATTATTGGGGCGGCTGGGAAGCTGGACAATACGATACCGTCCTCGTGCAGATCATCCCCGAAGCGTTGACCCAGCAACAATTGCTCGAAGCCGGCGACGTGGACCTGGTCACCAGCATTCCACGCGATAACTATGGCACGTTCAAAGACAACCCCGATTACACCTATCTTGAAGAACCTTCCTTCTTTAACTACGTGGGCTTCTTCAACACTCTGCGCCCGCCTCTCGATAACGCAAAAGTCCGCCAGGCGCTTTCCTACGCTATCCCCTACGATGACATCATTGCCTTAAGTGTCAAAGGCCTTGGCACACAAAGCCGTGGACCCGTCCCTGCTGGTGTGTGGCCCTGGTCGCCGGATGTGAACCAATACACCTACGATATTGATAAAGCCAAAGAGCTGCTTGCAGAAGCGGGTTATGAAGGCGGCGGATTTAGCCTGCGCCTGACCTATGCCGCAGAAAACGCCACCCACGAAGCCTACGCTCCGCTTATCAAGGATGCCTATGCCGAACTCGGTGTGGACGTAACCATTGAGCCAATTGCCTTCAGCCAGCAATGGGAAGAAGCCAAGAGCGATCCCGCCAATGCTCAGGATATGTTCCTCCTCCTCTACTGGCCCACTTACTCCGATGCCGGTTCGGATAACCTTTGGTCGATGTTCTACTACACCGAAAAGCCTTTCTTCAACCTCTCCTACTGGAACAATCCCGACTTTAATGCACTGGTTGATGAAGCCATTGGTCTGACCGTCACCGACCCCTCGGCTTCGCAGGCGAAGTATGTGGAAGCGATGAACCTGCTCGTGGAAGAAGCACCCGGCTTGTTCTTCTTCGATACCAAAGCTGTCTTCATCATCCCGAAGAATATCGAAGGCTTCCAGTACAATCTGAACTATCCATTCGTGCAGTACTTCTTCTACGAACTGCGCCCCGCCAATTAATCCATTTTGTCTGGGCGGAGGAAGGTACCCTCCGCCCAGACTCCCAATGTGATGCGTCATCTCGAATTCATCCTGCGCCGCCTGTTGATTTCCCTGTTCGTCCTTTTGGGAGTCTCCATCATCACCTTCTTGATTGCAAGGGTGGTTCCCGCTGACGCCGCCTCGTTGTATGCCGGTCCGAAAGCGCGTGAAGAAGAACTTGAACGGGTGCGCATTAAACTCGGACTGGATAAACCTCTCCCCATGCAATATGCAATTTACATTGGCGAACTCTTGCAAGGCGATCTGGGTAACTCTATTTCCACCAAACGTCCGATCACACAAGAGATTGCCGAACGTCTGCCAGCCACGCTCGAACTGCTTTTGGCTGGCATGTTCATTGCCATGCTCATCGGCGTTCCGCTCGGCGTGATCAGCGCCAGATGGCAAGGCAGACTCCCCGATCTCATCGTCCGCCTCGTGTCCATCATCGGCGTTTCGATGCCCGCCTTTTTTCTTGGACTTCTACTTCAGATCATTTTCTTCCGCAATTTGGAATGGCTTCCGCTTATTGGCAGGCTGGATTCGGATATGCGCTTCGTCAGCCCTGTGACCGAGATCACGCGCTTCATCGTGCTCGATTCTTTCTTAACACAAAACTGGGTTGCCCTTAAAGACGCTCTCCTACACTTGATCCTCCCCGCCTTTACGCTTGCTGCCTACCCCATCGGACTCATTGCACGCATGACACGTGCCACCATGCTCGAAGTACTGGAGCAGGATTACATCCGTACCGCCCGCGCTTATGGAATTCGGGACAGCGTCATCACCTATCTATACGCGTTGAAAAACGCCATCTCCCCCACGCTGACAGTCATCGGTTTGACCTTCGCCTTTGCATTGACGGGTACATTCTTTGTTGAAATTATTTTCACCTGGCCCGGGCTGGGACTTTTCACCACCCGCTCGTTGTTGAATCTTGATTATCCCGCCATCATGGGCATGACCCTGCTCGGCGCGGCAGGATACGTCATCATCAACCTGATCGTGGACGTTGTCCAATCCTGGGTGGATCCGCGAGTGAGTCTCCACTAATGACCAGCATTCCGATCATCCCCGCGCCAGAGAACGAACGTACGCGGACATCTCGTCACGTACTCACAGTCATCTTGCGTGACCCACTTGCGCTGGCAAGTACTGTCATTATTATTCTTTTCATTTTTATTGCAGTTTTCGCGGCGCAGATCGCGCCGAATCCGCTGGAAGGCGCAGGCAAGACGAATGCGTCCAATTCCCTGCTGGCTCCCTCATTGGAACATCCGCTTGGCACCGATAAACTCGGGCGTGATATGCTCAGCCGCATTATCATGGGTTCACGCGCGGCATTGATCGTGCCGATGGGTGTGGTCTTCTTCGCGGTATTGATCGGCACTCCGCTTGGGGCATTGGCAGGCTATAAAGGCGGCTGGGTGGATGAAACCATCATGCGCGTCACAGATTTATTCCTCGCCTTTCCTTCATTATTACTGGCAATGGCGATCACCTCCGCTATGGGGCGCGGGCTGGATAACGCCGCCATCGCGTTGGTCATTTCGTGGTGGCCGTGGTACACGCGCATCGCGCGCGGGGTGGCGGTCAGTTTGAGGGAAAGATATTTCGTAGAGGCCGCTCAAGCTGTGGGTGTGTCTGATGCGGTTATTATCATTCGGCACATCCTGCCCAATACCATTTCTCCAATCCTTGTGCAAGCGACCGTCGATTTTGGGACAGTCATCCTTGCGATGGGCGGGTTGGCGTTTCTCGGGCTTGGCACACAACCGCCCGCTCCCGATTGGGGTTTGATGGTGAGCGAGGGGCGCGAGCTGATTTTGAATCAGTGGTGGGTTGCGACGTATCCCGGCATTGCGATCTTTGTTGTGGTGCTGGCGTTCAACCTGCTGGGTGACACATTGCGCGACATCTTTGACCCAAGGCAATACAAATGAGTAAACTCCTCGAAGTCAAAGACCTTTCGTTGGAATTCAAGACCGAGCGTGGCACGCTCAAAGCATTGAACGGTATTTCGTTTGATGTGCTCACGCGTGAAATATTCGGCTTGGTTGGCGAAACCGGCTGCGGCAAAACCGTGACCGGGCTTTCGATCCTGCGACTGCTTCCCCGTTCTGCACATATCACAAATGGCGAGATCGTATTTTGGGATAAGAATCTGCTGACACTGCCGGCCAAGGAAATGGAATCCATTCGCGGTGGTGACATCGCGATGATCTTTCAGGACCCGTCTTCATCGCTTAACCCGGTTTTCACCATTGGCTCGCAAATGGAGCGTGTGCTTCGCCAGCATAAAGGCATGAGTAAAAAAGATGCCAGCGAACGCGCCGCACAAATGTTGACGGCTGTGGGCTTGCCCGACATCAAACGCATGTTGTCGGCGTATCCGCATCAACTTTCGGGCGGGCAGCAGCAGCGGGTGATGATCGCTATGGCACTTTCTTGTGAGCCGCGCCTGCTCATCGCAGACGAACCGACCACTGCGCTCGATGTCACCATTCAGGCGCAGATCCTGCGGCTGTTGCGCGAGTTGCAAACGCAATTCGATTTTTCCGTTATTCTCATCACGCATAACCTTGGTGTTGTCGCGCAAACCTGTGACCGTCTCGCAGTCCTTTACGCCGGGCGCGTGGCAGAGATCGGTTCCACGCAGGACATTTTCAACAAGCCCCAGCATCCTTACACACGCGGACTTATGAACGCCATTCCAAAACCCGGCTCACGCGGCAAACGAATGGAAGCAATTTCTGGCACAGTTCCATCCAATCCGGGCGCTGTACAGGGATGCCCATTCGCGCCGCGCTGCGAATTTGTGTTTGAGCGATGCCAGACCGAAGCGCCTTCCCTTTTTAATGTAAGTGAAAGACATCAGTCAGCTTGTTTCCTTATCAGCCAATGAATTATCTTGTTGAAGCACGCTCTCTCAAAAAATATTTCCGATTGCCCGGCGGATGGCTTTCGGGCGACATCAAACATGTCTATGCGGTGGATGGAGTTGACCTTTCCATCGCCTCTGGCGAGACGTTTGGGCTGGTCGGTGAATCCGGATGCGGGAAGACTACGCTCGGGCGGATGATCCTGCGGTTGATTGACCCGACCTCCGGCAGCATTGTATTCGATGGAAAAGACATCACGGCGGTTGGTAGGCGAGATATGAAACCCGTCCGCCGTGAAATGCAGATCGTGTTCCAAAACCCGCTTTCATCACTCAGCCCTCGGTTAAAAGTGGAACAAATTGTTGCCGAGCCGTTGACGACACATAATATTTTGGCAAAGGATGGAATTCGTCCGCGGGTGATCGAATTGCTGGAACAAGTCGGGCTGGGTAGGCAGCATCTCGACCGCTTCCCGCATGAAATGTCCGGCGGACAATGCCAGCGCGTGGCGGTGGCGCGGGCATTGGCATTGAATCCCAAACTGATCGTGCTGGACGAACCAACGTCCGCGTTGGATGTGTCGGTGCAGGCGCAGATCATCAATCTATTGGACGATCTTAAAAGGTCACTAGGACTCACGTATCTCTTCATTTCACACGATTTAAATGTGGTGCAACATATCAGCGACCGTATTGGTGTAATGTATTTGGGTAAATTGGTGGAAGTCGGTTCAGCAGAAGAGATATACAACGCGCCTCTGCATCCATATACACAGGCATTGTTTGGCGCAATTCCCATGCCTGTTGTCGGAGATAAACGTGAACTGAAAATACTGGAGGGAAATGTGCCAAGTCCTGTCAACCCGCCTTCGGGGTGTCGCTTCCATACGAGGTGCCCGCTCGCACAGAAACTGTGTCAGGAGACAGAACCAGTTTTGCGTCAGGTAAGAGGCGGGCGGCAGGTTGCTTGTCATTTTGTTGATTAAATTTATCCGTCGGAGAAAATTATGAGTCGTCTATTTGGAATCGCCGGTGTGCAAATGTCCGTAGAAGCGTGGGATATGGACGGAACGTTTGAGAAAATGTCTGACGTGGCGTTAAACATCCACAAGCAGATGCCGTGGGTCAATATGATCGTATATCACGAGCTGGTGGTGCCGGGGTTGGTGCAATTCAAGACCCCGGTAGATGTTAATTGGTACAAGAAAAACAGCGGACCCGTGCCCGGGCCGATGACGGATCGTTTGTGTGAGTTGGCGCGCAAGACTCGACAGTGGCTGGTGCCCGGCTCAATGTGGGAGATCGAAGATGACAAAATGTATAACACGTCGGTTGTGATTTCCCCTGATGGCGATATTGTGGCGAAGTATCGCAAGATGTTTCCGTGGCTGCCATACGAAGCAGGGACGGCGGCAGGCGATCAATTCTGTGTGTTCGATATTCCCAATGTGGGGCGATTTGGTTTGTGCATTTGCTACGATATGTGGTTCCCTGAGGTCTCGCGCACGCTGGCGTGGATGGGCGCTGAAGTTATCATCCAGCCGACGCTGACACCGACTTCTGATAGAGAATTGGAGTTGGTGATGGCGCGCGCGAACGCGTTGTTCAATCAATGCTACTTTGTCAGTATCAACGGTATCGGCGCGTGGGGCGGGGGACGTTCCACCATCATTGACCCCGATGGGCGCATTCTGCAGCAGGCTGGCACAAATCAAACCTTCATGACAGAGATGCTCGATCTTGATCACACCACGCGCACACGCGAAT
>JACZJB010000055.1 GCA_014860805.1 Anaerolineales bacterium | reverse complement strand
AGATATTACAAGACCTTCACGCAGCAGGTTATTTGCACCAATTTGAGTGGGGCTGCAAAGACAATGAGCATACGGGCTGGGCAATTCTGGAAGCGGAAAGCCTTGAGCACGCGAAGCAAATTGTCCCCTGGTATGTGAGAGACAAGGTGCGGATTGTAAGGCTGGTCAAATTCGAGATCGCGGACCAAGAACATAAGAAAACAGATATCACTTAAATAAAAACAACTCCCGAAGATATCTTCGGGAGTTGTTTTTATTTATTTACACAGGTTGAGCATCAGCCTTGGCGACAACATCTTCCAGCATCTTTGTGGTCAAGGACTTGGGACGTTCAATCGGCATGCCAAGCGCGCGCGCCCAGACATAGTTGGCTGTCACACCCAGGGCGCGGCCCACGCCAAAGAGAACGGTATAGAAGTCGAAATCTCTTACGCCATAGTAGTACTGCAATGTACCAGAGATGGCGTCCACATTCGGAGCTGGATTCTTCGCTTTGCCTTGTTCTTTGAGCACGGCAGGGACCACGTCAAAGACCAGATCAGCCAAACGGAGAAGCTCATCATCAGGGAAACGCTTCTTGGCAAATTCCATCTGCGCCATGTAACGGGGATCGGGAACACGCAATACCGCATGTCCGTAACCGGGGATGACATGTCCGCCGTTGAGCGTGTCCCAGGCGAATTTATAAAGATCATCACGCGAAGGAACGCCGCCAAACTTCTTGTGCACTTCCAATAACCAGCCAAGACACTCTTGATTTGCCAGACCATGTAAAGGTCCAGCAAGACCGTTAAGCGCGGCAGAGAAGGAAAGATACGGATCAGAAAGAGCAGACCCGACAAGGTGCATCGCGTGCGCAGAAACATTTCCAGCTTCATGATCGCTGTGCAAAATGAAATACAGACGGGCTAGTTCGGCGTAGCCCTTCTTGTCCGAAACTTTCATCATCTTGGAAAAGTTTGCACCGTAATCAAGCTTGGGGTTGTATTTCGGCTTGGCTTTTTCGCCAAAATATTTCATGCGATAAATATAGGCAGCGATGATAGGGAGCTTGGCAGTCAGGTCCAGGCTGTCTTCCAAAGCAGCTTCCCAATAGACATCTTTTTTCATGCTGTGATATTTGCTGGCGAAGACCGAGCCGTTTTGCAGCGCAAGCACAGCTTGCGAAAAGAGAGTCATTGGATGAGTCTCTTTCGGCATGGTCTTGAGCATCTTGTAAACATAATCAGGGACACTGGCGCGCTTCGCCCATTCGGCTTCCACTGCGTGCGCATCTTCCTTGCTTGGCACTTCGCCGATCATCAATAAATAATATAAACCGCCAACCAAAGGCATCTTGCCGCCGCGGGCTTTGGGCAGTGCCTTCAACAATTCAGGGATCGATAAACCGCGGAAGCGAATGCCTTCGGCGGGGTCAACAAATGAGACGTCCGAAAGCAGGGACTTGATATCACGCATCCCGCCGACGATCTGTCCCACAGTGACGTCTGCCACTTTTACTTCGGCGTGTTCCTTGGAGAGAGACTTAATGCGCTCGCGCCACGCTGGCAATTGAGCAGAGATTTTTTCATGCAAGATCATGATAGGCTCCTTCGTTATTTTTCATAACAAAGGTCGAATGTCATTTTTGACCTTCGACCTTTGAAGCAAATTAAAATGTGACCAGACTCTTAAGCGCCTCGTGAGTCTCTTTGACAGACGCCGCCGATTTCTCGAACATGGCTTTCTCTTCGGCATCGAAATTGTATTCGATGATCTTTTCCATGCCGCCAGCGCCAAGCATGACAGGGACGCCGAAGTACATATCCTTCAAACCGTACTCGCCGTTCATGTACGCCGCGCAGGGAACGATCAACTTCTTATCTTTCAAAATTGCATCCGCCATCTGCACGCAAGCCATGGACGGCGCGTAATAGGCGGAACCAGTCTTGAGCAAATTGACGATCTCACCGCCGCCCTTGCGGGTGCGGTTGACAATGGCTTCGAGTTTGTCGGCGGGCAAATATTCCTTCAAAGGAATGCCTGCCACGTTGGAATGACGGGTTAAGGGAACCATCTCATCGCCGTGGCCTCCCAGCACATAGCAATTGATATTTTCAACGCTCACGCCAGTTTCCATGGCAACAAAAGCGCGCATGCGGGCAGAATCCAAAATGCCAGCCTGACCGATCACACGTTCGCGCGGCAGACCTGTCTTCTTCATGGTCAAATACGCCATCGTATCGAGCGGGTTCGTCAATACAATATAAAAAGCATCAGGAGAATATTTCAGGGTTTCGGTTGCAGCTTTGCCGACGATCTCGGCATTGGTCTTGAGCAAATCATCTCGGCTCATGCCAGGTTTGCGAGCCAGCCCTGCGGTAATAATGATAATATCTGAGCCTTTGGTCGCAGAATAATCATTCGTACCGACGATTTCCGAATCCTTGCCGATGATGGGCATGGCTTGCGCAAGATCAAGGCTTTTCCCCTGCGGCATTCCCTCCACCACGTCCAACAAAACAACGTCGGCAAGTTCGCGTTCGGCAATCCAGTGTGCGGCTGTGGAGCCCGTCATACCGGCGCCGATAATTGAGATTTTCTTCATTGTTCCTCCAATGGTTTTTTTACGGTGTAGAACACCGCTATTTTTTATTCATTTTATCCGAAAGTAATACAGCCCAAAAGTACAAAATGTCACATATTTTCACACATAAAAAGGACTCGGCTGACTGCGAGTCCTTTGGGAAAATTTATTCGATTGGAGTCTGCATCGTGAAGCAGACCAGATGTCCCTTAAGTGCGAAGCGGAAACTTTGTCGCTTCATTCTTAACTGTGAACTGCTTCTCTTTCCTCGAGGAATCGCGTCGCCTGAATGGCTGCGGCTGCGCCCATTCCCGCGGATGTGATGACCTGGCGGAAGTGCGGATCGGCGATCTCTCCCGCTGCATACACGCCTTCGACACTGGTTTCCATTTTGTCGTTGACGAGGATGTAGCCGAGGTCGCTCATCTCCACCTGTCCTTTGAAGATCTGCGAGTTTGGCGAGTGACCAATAAAGATGAACAAGCCATCCGTTTCAATGCTGGACTCTTCACCAGTTTGAACGTTCTTCAATTTCAAGGATGTGAGTTTGTCCGTGCCCACGGCTTCAGTGACGACTGTATTCAAGATGAAGTTCATCTTGGGATGTTCCTTTGCGCGGTTCTGCAAAATAGCGCCTGCGCGGAATTCTTCACGGCGATGAATGAGTGTGACGGAGGAAGCATAGCGGGTGATGAAAAGCGCCTCTTCAAACGCGCTATCTCCGCCGCCTACCACAACAACCTTTTTGTCTTTGAAAAACCAACCGTCACAAGTGGCGCAGTAGGAAACGCCGCGACCCGTCAACTCCACTTCGCCGGGAATTTCCAGATGAAGCGGGTTCGCACCTGTGGTGATGATCAAAGTTTCAGCTTTGTATTCGCCGCTGTCGGTCCTGACCGTGTACGGGCGCTGGGAGAGATCGACCTCGTTCGCCATGTCAAATTCAACTTTTGCGCCGAAGTTTTCAGCCTGTTTCTGGAACAGTTCTCCCAATTGTGCCCCGCCGACACCTTCGGGAAATCCGGGATAGTTCTCAATGGTGTGAGTCAAAGCCGCCTGCCCACCCAACTGCATACCCGTCAAAACGATCGGTTCCAATTCTGCGCGCGCAGCATACAACGCCGCCGCCAACCCCGCAGGACCAGATCCCAAAATCAATACCTTCACATTCTTCTCGTTGGACATTATTTTATCTTCCTTAGGCATTCCGCCTTTGATTTATTTTCAATCGTAATCAAGACGACTCTTTCGGGTCCGTTATTACCGTCCCGCATTGTATCAGATGCTTACAGACGTGAAAAGTTACAGACTGCGCTCAGCCGCGCTGTTAATATTTCTCTAACAGCCTCCACAATCTCTGACGGGGTCATCCACACTTCCTCCACAATTAGAGAGTAGATTTGAAAAAAATATTCTTAGAGGAGAGAGAAAACATGAAAGCTGTCCTGTATCATTCCTATGGTTCGCCAGATGTACTGAAGATCGAAGAGGTTGAAAAGCCAGCAGTCACCGAGGATGGCGTACTGGTGCGCGTTCACGCATCTTCGGTCAACCCTGCAGAGTGGTATGGCATGGTTGGTTTGTTAATTGCCCGCGCGCCGAATGGTTTGTTCAAGCCGAAAGATCCCCGCCTTGGCGCAGACTTTGCCGGTGTAGTGGAAGCCGTGGGCAGCCAGGTGACGGACTTTAAACCCGGTGATGAAGTGTACGGCGGGAGAAGCGGCGCGTTTGCCGAATACCTCAATGTACGCAATGCCGTGGCACGCAAACCAGCAAATATCTCCTTTGAACAGGCGGCGGCAGTTCCCACAGCGGCGATCACCGCGCTGCAAGGACTGCGTGACCATGGAAAGATTCAATCCGGGCAGAAAGTTCTTATCAACGGTGCGGCAGGCGGCGTGGGTACGTTTGCCGTGCAGATCGCAAAAGCCCTCGGTGCAGAAGTGACTGGTGTGTGCAGCACCCAAAATGTAGACATGGTCCGCTCGCTTGGAGCGGACCATGTCATTGATTACACAAAGGAAGATTTCACACAAAGCGGACAGCGCTACGACCTGCTTGTAGATATTGCGGGAAGCCGCACTTGGAAGGAATACAAACGCGTATTGGCGCCCAACGCAAATTTCGTCATCATTGGTGCGCAAAAGAGCAATCTAGTGATCGGTCCGTTAGGTCATATTCTAAAGATCAAATTGGCGGCCCTCGGCGCAAGCCAAAAGGTCTCTTTCTTCATTGCACAATTCAACCGCGCCGACCTGTCAACGCTGAGAGATATGATCGAAGCTGGAAAAATAAAACCAGCCGTAGAGAAGATATATTCGCTGAAAGATACGGCCACAGCCATGCGCCATTTAGGAACAGGACATGCGCGAGGGAAGATCGTCCTGGTGATAAAGTAGATACACCATTGGCAACGATCATTCCACAAACCCGTATACAATAAGTAAAGTCCTCAGCATTTTTGCACAGGAGATCCAATGGAAATCAAATATTTCGAATTCATGAAGCATCTCATCCGTTTTAACCGGCAGGTCTATCTTGACCATAATGCAACCACGCCTGTCAGCGACCATGTTCGGGACAAAATGGATCAGGCATTGAAACACCATTATGGGAACCCCTCGTCATTTTATGGCATTGGCAGAAAATCTGCAGAGTTGCTGGAAGAAGCTCGGCAAGATGTGGCAAATGCCATCCATGCTGACCCATCCGAAGTGGTTTTTACGGCTTGCGCAACCGAATCCAATAATGCTGTGCTTAAATCAGTTGCTGCACACTTTTATCCGAAAAAGAAAAAGATCATTTCCACGCCAATCGAACATCCTTCTGTGATGAATACGTTGACATATTTGGAAGCCCAGGGATTGGTTGTCGAATTTTGCCCGGTAGACGACAAAGGACGCGTGCAACTCCCTGAATTGGAAAAACTGGTAGATGAAGATACCTTTCTGGTTTGCTGCATTTTAGCCAACAATGAAAATGGCGTGATCCAAGACATCAAGGCTGTGACAAAAATTGCCAGAAAACACGGAGCATTGGTGATGACCGATTGTGTGCAGGCGCTGGGAAAGATACCCATCGACGTCCACACATGGGATGTTGATTACGCTTCTTTTTCAGCGCACAAACTATACGGTCCAAAGGGGGTTGGCGCTTTATACGTCAAACAAGGCAGTCCTTTTGCGCCGTTCCTGCATGGCGGCCACCAGGAAAGCGGGTTGCGTGCCGGAACTGAAAGCATCCACAACATCGTCGGATTTGGCGCAGCCTGCCAGAAAGTGGAGAAACTCCTGAAACATGCCGGGCAAGTTCGCGCATTGAAAGGACAGTTAATTCAGAAACTCAAAGAGATCAAACCGGATTGCATCATCAATTCGCCGGTAGTAGATTCAGAATGCCTGCCAAATACACTCAGCATCACATTCCCAGGCGTGGAAAATGCCGGGCTGATGGGCATACTGGATTATCGCGGGATTGCGGTCTCTGCCGGTTCGGCTTGCAGCACGGGCGAAGATGCACCTTCGCATGTTTTGAAAGCGATAGGTTTGTCCGATCAAGCTGCGCGCGAGACGATTCGAATCAGTCTCGGACATGAGACCTCGGCGCGGGATATTCAATACATGGCACAAGTGGTTCAGGACTACCTCAAAGGTCAAATTCCATTCGTAAATATGCTTGCTCCAGCTCAACTGAACGAGACGGTCCTTTTTAGTGAAGACACCTATATCCTCGACGTGCGTCCGCCCGATGACCGAAAACGGTTCAAGGGTCTGCCGAACGCCCATGAGATCAACCCATTGTATGTCGAGCACTATTTGAAGCAAATCCCACGCGATAAACAACTTGTAGTGTACTGTCCGGGCGGAGGACTTTCTGTAATGATCTCATATTACTTGAAATCGAAAGGCTTTAAACGCATCATCAATCTGCGCGGTGGACTCGATGCATGGAGAAAGCAGCGCAGTGATTTATACGAAAAATATGCGGGGCACAACGTCCAGGTGCTCGAACCCGACGGTGAACGTTAAACAACATAACCTGTTGGCAATATTTGACAAATTGGAGACGCTCAAAAACTTCGCTTACATAACCTCCACAATCTCTCGCCCACCCGTCCACAATTCCTCCACAATGGATTGATACATTTGGGGTGTAAGAACAAAACAAATCAACCAACTATTGGAGGTAAAAATGTTTCGTAACGGTTCAGTATTTCGCGTAATTGGGGTATTGCTCCTTCTCGGCCTCATCGCTGCGGGCGGCTTTATGGTCTTCAGGGCAGGAGAAGCCCGCGGAGTGATGCAGGCTCCCGCAGTGGCGACCGCCATCTCAGAAGCCGCTGAAAATGGACAGGGCGCACCCCTCCCGCCGATGATGTACGGCCACGGCTATGGGTATCCCTACAGCTATGGATATCGTCACCACTTTGGCTTCTTCCCGTTCGGCGCCATCTGTGGCTCCATTATCTTCCTGTTCTTCTTCTTTGGCTTCCTGAAGCTGATCTTCTTCCGTGGGATGCGTCATGGCTGGGGAAGCGGCGGTCATCACGGCCCTTGGGGTAGGAAGTGGGAAGATGGCATCCCGCCCATGTTCAACGAATGGCACAAGCGTGCACATGGCGAACAGCCTGCTGACAGCGAAGCAGACAAAAAAGAATAAGCTAAATTAAAAAGAGGAAAGAAGAAGAAACCGTTATTACTCCCCTTCCTTCTTTCCTCTTTTTATCCTTCATAATTCATCACTCATCCCTTATACTCTCCCCATGCCAGAACTTATCCTCGTGGTAGATGACGAACCCAAGATCGCCCGCCTCGCGCGGGATTTTCTGGAAAAGAACGGCTATCGCGTCCTCACCGCAGGCGACGGTCAATCCGCACTGACAACTGCCCGCCGCGAAAAGCCAGACCTCATCGTCCTCGACCTCATGCTCCCCAATATTGACGGACGCGAAGTCTGCAAGATCCTGCGCCGCGAAAGTGACGTGCCCATCATCATGCTCACCGCCCTCGCCGAAGAAGTGGACCAGGTCACTGGCCTTGAGATCGGCGCGGACGATTACATCGCCAAGCCATTTTCTCCGCGCGCCCTCGTCGCTCGCGTGCGCGCATTGCTCCGCCGTGCCAAAGGCGAGATCAAAGCACCTTCCGTCATTCGCATCGGCGGGCTCGAAATTGACACGGAAAAATATTCCGTCACGTTCAACGGCATTCCGCTCAAACTCACACCCAACGAATTCAAACTGCTTTTTATCCTCGCGAGTCGTCCAGGTCAAACTCTCACCCGCGAGCAATTGCTGGAAGACCTGCACGGAGCCGCATCCAGCATCGACCGCAGCGTGGACTCGCACATCAAGAATCTGCGCAAAAAACTCGAAGCGGAATCAGGCAGCCCGTCCATTGAAACGGTTTATGGCATCGGCTATCGCTTCCTCGAACATTAACTCATCTTCATGTCTCATAATCAAGAAAGCCAACACACACCACCTCACTTCCGCCGCCGCTGGCGCAGCGGTGGTCGCCGATTCTTCCCATTTGCTATTTTCTTCTTCCTTTTTCTTTTGATTTTTATCGGCGGCACTGCTGCCATCCTGTATTGGGCTTTTTCAGAATTTTCGGGAGTCAGAAATATTTGGATTCTCGTCTGCGGCGCACCCTTTGCCGTGGTGACTCTTGCCGTCTTCACCGCGTTCACTTTGTATACCCGCTTCGGTCAACCGCTTGGCGAAATATTCAACGCCATCGACTCTGTCGCCGAGGGCAATCTCTCTGTGCGGGTATCAGAGAACAAGTCAGATATGTTCAGTGAATTGATCACGCGCTTCAATAAAATGCTCGAGGAACTTGAACGTGCCGACCAACAGCGCCGCAACCTGACTTCGGATATTGCTCACGAACTCCGCACGCCGCTGCACATCATTCAAGGCAATCTTGAAGGCGTGATCGACGGCGTGTACGAACCAACTACTGAACATATCAACAACACATTGGATGAGACAAAACTGCTCGCCCGCCTCGTCAACGACTTGCAAACCCTCTCCCTTGCCGAAGCAGGACAACTCCCGCTTCACCCCACCCGCTTCCTGCTCGCTGACCTGATTCAAGACCTCACGACCAGCTTTTCCTCCCAAGCCGCGTACGAAGGCATTGACTTGCAAACAACCATTGCCGACCCAAACCAAGAGATCACCGCAGATTATGACAGACTCAATCAAGTGCTATCGAATTTAATTTCAAATGCGCTGCGGCACACATCCAGCGGCGGAAAAATTTCACTCGAAGCAGGGTCAATTGTCGGCGGGGAAAGCAGCGTGCGGATCAAGGTCACTGATACAGGCGTGGGAATTGCATCCGACGATCTTCCATTTATCTTTGACAGATTCTGGCGCGGCGATAAATCGCGCAGCGGACGAGTGAACAGCGGACTGGGGCTTGCAATCGCAAAGCAACTTATCCATGCGCATGGCGGGAGGATTGAAGTGCAAAGTGAAGTCGGCAAAGGCACAACTTTTACTATTGAATTGCCAGAACAAATTTCCTAATTTCGCAAACAAGCGGTAGAATTGCCGCCAATGGAAATTTCGGAAAAACTCCAGGGCATTCTTGCCACCTTGCCTGCCAAGCCAGGCTGCTATATTTACCACAACGCCGAGGGGACGATCATTTACGTCGGCAAAGCCATCAGCCTGAAGAACCGCGTGCGCTCTTATTTCCACGCAGACTCAAGCCATGATGCAAAAACCCGCCGATTGGTGCGC
>JACZJB010000054.1 GCA_014860805.1 Anaerolineales bacterium | reverse complement strand
ATTTTATAAGTGTTTTCAGCCATGTAAACCCTCCAAATGTTTGCTGATACTTTTCGCTATTACTTGTCCTAATACTACAGGAACGGCATTCCCAATATGCTTTCCAATAGTTTTGATTTTTATTGTATCTTTATCATTTGAAAATTCATAAGTCTCTGGAAAAGTTTGAAGTAAAGCTCCTTCTCTAAGAGAAATTGCTCTATTTTGTTTGGGATGCCCAAATCTGCCATTTCCATAACCAAAAAACTGAGTAGTTATAGTTGGAGAGGGCTTGTTCCACTCCATACGTCCATATACACTAATATAGCCCTTTCCTGTGTCTTTTTTATGACAGGCAAGCTGAAGGTTTTTCGACCAGTCTTTCCATGTTTTTCCAGGTTTCGATGCCTTGATTCTTTCAAGGTTGATTTCTGATAATTTACTAGAAAGGTGGATTGGGTCTTTTGGGTGAGATTGCCCAGCGTCTATTGGAGGTAAATTTCCAATAGTGTCTTTAACCGTTCGATAGTTTTCAGGAGAATGGGTTTTTTCAATAAGATTGATTTCTCCAAGCTTTGAAGCTAGTAAGATCAACCTTTCTCTTTCTTGCGGCAATCCATAATCTGGACCGTAAACGATTTGCCAAGAAATTTTATACCCTGTTTTTTTAAGTTTATTTTGAAACTCTTTGAAAACTTTATGGTTCTTAAGTTGTGGAACGTTTTCCATTGAAACAATCTCAGGATTAGTTTGTTCGATGATCTTTGCAAATGATTTGACGAGATTCCAGTCGTCATTTCGCTTACTAGGCTTCACCGAGTATCGAGAGAATGGTTGGCAAGGGGCGCAACCAACAAGAACTTTTATCTTCTTTGACGAAAATATTTTTTCGATTTCTTCTGGCTTCAATTTCCGAACATCGCGCTTTAGAAATTTTGCATTGTTGTTTTTTTCATATGCGTAAGAACACGACTCGTCTAGGTCAATACCTGCGAGTACATCATAACCCTCTAAAACAAACCCGTGGGTTAATCCTCCAACTCCGCAAAACATATCAATAACGCCGATTTCTTCGGTTTGCATATTGCCCTCAAAGTATTTTGGATATGTGTAGTGAATTTTACACTATAGTTTTCTAATTTATATGCTTGTTTCCCAAAGCACAACGGCAAAAGCAACCCCCTCCGCCCGCAGATGCGGGCACCTCCCCCAAATGCGGCATGGAGACTTTTTCTAATTTCCAAGATTTCAGTTGTCGCATTTGGGGGAGGACGGGTGGGGGCGGTTATTTTTGATTTTCCAACGCTGCCTGAATAACCCGAATCACCCCACTAATATCCTTCATCACATCGTTATTCCAAAAACGAATCACCTTGTAACCCAAAGACTCAAAGTACTTTGTTCTTTCCGCGTCATATTCAACCTGCTCTAGATGCTGGCTACCATCAAGTTCGATAATGAGGTTCTTCTTGATACAACAGAAATCAGGGATGTAATTGCCAATTGCGTGCTGTCTTCTGAAATTCACCCCTAATTGGTCATTGCGAAGGTACGCCCATAACTTGGCTTCGGCGGGAGTGGGTTCCTTGCGAAGTTCGTGTGCGCGTTGATATCCTTTGGGTGTGGTTCTGGGGGCTGGCATGGTCTTGGTTAGAACCCGCGCTTCTGACCTTCCCAGGGCGGGGCTTTGCCTGCTTTGAACTCGTCCACACTGGGACCTTGTAATTTTGCGAGCCGCCACAGCCCGTAGATGTAGCTGACGATCAACAACACAACGATGAACGGCCAGCCCAATAGAATCCGCACCGTGCCAAGCGCGCCGAGAGCATCCTGTTGATACAGCCAGAATTCAAAGGTCAACCGCGCGGCGAATGCCACCGCCCAAAGAATGGTCACTTCGTTGTAAGCGGGTAATACTTGCGGATGCCAATACCAATTCAATGCCCAGCGTCTCGTAATGTAGCTGGACCATGCCACCAGCGGACGGTTAAACGCCACGCTCACCACGCACAGAATCACTGTTGCGGCTCCCGAGAAAAAGCCAGGTAAAAAGAACCCCGCGCCAGATCCGCTCAACTTGACGAAGAGAGCCGCCAACAGCGTTCCACCCAAGCCCCCGAGGGCGTAGGTCAGATTTTCTTTTTGCATGATCCGATATGCGGCAAAGACACCTGAAATTCCCAATGCCGCCCAAAGCGCAAGGTTCACATTGGATAAGGAATTAACCAGCAGAAATACAACAGGAGGGAGGAACGAATCAAGCAGCCTTGCCCCTCGACCAGAGAAGACGCCTCTTAATTCCTCCCCGAGTTCCTGCAGTTTACCCATTCGCCCTGTGCCCCATCCAGAATTTTTTCCAATCACCCTTGCTGGCGTTGAGTGCGAGGAAGGCGTAAAGACTGCCTGTGAAAAATCCCAGCACCATCATCAACACCACCCAAATGATCGAGCTGACGATGGACTTCTCGCGGTACACGATCCACGCCGAGAACAGGATGAAGCCTGTGTACAGGTCCACCATCGAGACGATGCCCCACGGGTTTTGAAGCAAGGCAGCGCCGTCTTTCCCAAAATCTCCAACGGTGAAGCCGTAGAACAATACGGCTGTCATCGCGAGCATGCCCAAACCAGAAATCACTTTTGCAATTTTCATGTTCATGTTTGATTCCTCTACTTCTTTGGCGGCATGGGGATCAAAACAGATGTGCCTGCTTTGTAGGCTTCGTACTCGGGCTGTCCGCCCCATTTTTCATCGGCGCGTTTTTCCAAAAGCGGCACGCCGCTGATCCTTGTCAGCAGGATGATGATGAACACGGGCGAAATGAGGGTGACCCATTGCCATCCGCGCAGGATGGGTAAGGCAATGATCGCGATGCCGATCCACAGGACGATCTCGCCAAAATAGTTCGGGTGACGTGACCACGACCATAACCCGGTATGGATGAACTTATCCTTGTTTTCGGGGAGTGACTTGAATTTGCTTTTCTGATTATCTGCAACGACTTCGATGACGAAGCCTATCAGCCAAATGAAAAGCCCAAGTATGGCAAACAGGTCCAGGTCCAGCCTGAGCGTGGATGTGATGGCGGCTAATGCGGCGGCGAGAGAAAATGCCACCCAAAGTCCCTGCAGAGTCCAGGTCATCAGGAATCGCGCAAATGACTTTTTGATCTCACGGAAACGGCGGTCTTCCCCGGCGGCATGGATCCGCATGAAAAGGAAGGTTCCCAGCCGTATTGTCCAGATAGCGATGATGCCAAGTAAGAGCAGGGAGCGGGCATCCACTACGGGGCTGAGGAGAACTGCGATTACGATAACTGTGATGTAGGTGATGGAGCCTGTCAGATCATAGAATTTCTCGGTTCGATACAGGTAGGCTGGTATAAAAGCGATCCATTGGATGACGAAGGCGACTGCGATGCACAACGCATAAATGGGAAATCCTGAAATGTCATACCCGCCCTGACTGCCCGCGTAAGCGAGCCCAGCCCCGATCAATAGCACGATCCCAACTGCAATGATGGAACTTCTGTCTTCTTTGTTCATGTTTTCATCCTTTTTCTTAAATCTTATTTTTGGAAACGATCGCGTATCCTACTGCGCCAGGACCGATGTGCGCACCGATGACAGGCGTAATATCCATGGAGTAGCTTTTCTCAGGCGGTATCAAGTGCGCGATGCGCGCGCGAAATGCTTCCGCTTTTTCAGGGGCATTGGTGTGGAGCAAGGCGAAACGCTCAATAGGGTGGTGTTCTTCCAGCATTTTTATCAATCGTAAATCTGCCCTTGCGGTTGTGCGTACCCGTTCGGAACCGGGCTGTCCATTCTTCATGGTGAGGATCGGTTTGATCTGCAGCAAACTACCGATGCCAGCCATGAACCCATTCATGCGTCCGCTGCGCCGCAGGAATTCAAGCGTATCTAACCGCGCCGCAACAAAAGTCCGCGACTTGAGATCGTCCAGTGCTGTTTCGATCTCTTTCATTGTTTTGCCTTTGGACGCCATTCGCGCAGCAGTCTCTACTTGAAAGCCAGTGCCAATGCTGAGTTGACCAGAATCACGCACTGTCACAGGGATTTGCTTGAACTCCCCCGCGGTAACCCGGGCTACTTCCACTGTCCCGCTCAGGCTCTTGGAAATATGAATGGAGAGAATTTCCGTATAGCCTTGAGAGGAAAGGTTTCTATATATTTGTGTAAAGGCATCTGTGCCTGGGGTGCCTGTTGATGGATGGACGGTGTAAACCGGCAGGCTCGTGTAAAAGTCCTTGCGTGTGATATCTACTCCATCCAGATATCCTTTGTCGCCAATGTTGATAAAAAGAGGGATCACTGTGATCCCTAATTCCTGGATAACCTCTTGAGGCAGGTCGCAGGTTGAGTCGGTAACGATTCCAATGGTCATTATTGTGCCTTTGGCATCATGTCTTGCTAAAGGACATATGCCTCTGTCGTATTGTCAATTTGATTATACAGCCATATAAGCCGAGCAGCCCTTTTCGCAGGATTGGTTATTTCAGTGTAAAGATGCTCAACTTGGTATTTGTCGCTGCTTCGAACAGAAGAATATGTCCGTCCCAGCGGATTTCCAATCTGCGCTGAACCGAAATAAGAAAACCAAAGCTTTCTTTGAGACCCTGGCTGGTTCGCGGCGATATGCGTTTTTGTTTCGAATCGAAACGGCGAAGAAAGCTGAAACCCGCGAGAAGCGCATCCGTATATTTCTAGAGATGCTGGAAAAAGGCGAGACGTTCTAGCTGCAAAACCCGATATACTCATCTTTACCCGTGAAAGGAAAAAAACATGTCAAACCGTTACAAGATACGACAAAACCTGATCTCCATCGGAGATGATTTCTGGATCGAAAATGAAGAAGGCAAAAAGGTCTTCAAAGTGGATGGCAAAGTGTTGCGCATCCGCAAGACATTGGTATTTGAAGATGCAAAAGGGAGGAAACTGGCGCAAATTCAGGAACGCCTGCTTGCGATCAAAGACACGATGGTCGTTGAAGATGGAGATGGAAAAGATATTGCCACGATCAAGAAGGCGCTGATTGCGCCCTTCCGCGATAGGTGGGATGTCAAAGTGAAGAACGGCCCCGACCTTGTGGTGCAGGGAAACATCCTTGATTTTGAATACAGCGTCAAAGCGGGCGGTAAAAAGATCGCTGATATATCCAAGAAATGGTTCCGCCTGACTGACACGTACGGTGTGGAGGTTGAAGATGGGCAAAACGATATCCTTATTCTTTCGATTGCGATTGCTGTGGATATGATGGCGCACGGAAATGGCAGGAAAGATAAAAAGGATAAAATGAAAAGCAAGTAAAAAAAGCAGGTGAATGACCTTGGTCATTCACCTGCTTTTTATTGCGAGGTAGCTGTTCTGTATTTTTTCTGAACAAATCCGTTCGGGAAGGAACGCGCTTCGATCAATTCCAGCTTAATGTCTTTCTCCAATGCGCCGAAGAGGGGCAGTCCTTCACCGATTAATATGGGAATCGTGGTGATGGTCATTTCGTCCACAAGACCTTCGCGCAGAAAACGCTGAATGGTCACGCCGCCGTCGAGATAGATGCCTTTCGCGCCACGTCTTTCCATTTCCTGGAGCAATTCCCGCGGAGATAAACGAAGCGTTTCCACTTTTTCTGTGAGGTTGGGAGACAGTGTCAAATCCCTGCTGGTGAGCATGATCACTTTTCTGTCGTAGGGCCAGCCGCCAAAGGTGAGCACTTTTTCAAAGGTGTTCCTGCCCATCACAATATGATCGATGGACGACATGAAATCTGCGTAGCCGAAATCTTCGCCGTCTTCGCTGCCTGTAGGCAGCCAGTCAATGTCTCCATTTTTGCGGGCAATAAAACCATCTACGCTCACGGCGATATAGACAGAAACTTTAGTTGGCATGTACGATCTCCTTTAAAAAGATATCAGTTCGTGGGAGTGCTCCAGAAACACATCCACAATTTGCGGGTCGAAGTGTGAGCCGCTGTTCGTGCGGATGTGCTCGAGTGTTTTTTCGGCTGGCCATGCCGGACGGTAGGGGCGGTCACTGCTTAAAGCATCCCATACATCAATAACGGCAAAAATGCGCGCGGAGATGGGAATTACCTCTCTTTTTATACCATGCGGGTAGCCTGTGCCGTCCCATTTTTCATGGTGATAATATGGAATATCCAACGCCTGACGCAGGTAGGTGATGGGCGCGAGCAGATCATAAGCGTGTTGCGGATGCTGGCGCATGATATGCCATTCCTCTTCTGTGAGCGGACCTGCTTTGAGCAGGATGCTATCCGGTACGCCCATTTTTCCAATATCATGCAGCAATGCACCGCGTTTTACGTTGACCAGTACGTTTTCGTCCATGCCCAGAATGCGTGCAAGTTTCAAGGTCAGTTCCGTCACTCGCAGGCTGTGACCTTCTGTTTCTTTATCACGTAAGTCCAGTGCGCGTGACCAGCCTTCGATGGTGGCGTTATAAGCCGATTCGAGATTAAGGTTTGATTGCTGAAGATGCTCGAAGAGCAGCGCATTGTCCACGGCAATGGCGGTCTGCCAGCTCAGGGAATCGAGGAAGCTCAGCCATTCCACATCCACTTGCAGGATGGAGCGGTTGAAAATTTCCAAAACGCCTTGCACTTTGTCTTTCGCGATCAATGGCGCCCCAAAATAGGATGCAAACTGCTCATCGGTTAGAAGTTCATGGCGTATGAAGTTCTGATTTTGTGTCCTTAAATCCTTGATGAAGACGATTTTTTTATCCAGTGCCACCTGGCCCGCATGTCCTTCTCCGAGACCCAGGCTGGCGGATTTGATTTTGTTCGTGCGGAATCCTCTGCCTGCATAAAATTCGAGGCGGTTTGTTTGCGCGTTGAGCAGTAAGACGGAAGCAGCGTCTACTTTTAATTGGGTTGTAATTTGTTCCAATACGGTCTTCAGGGAAATCCGCAGATCCAGGCTGTTGCTGATGGCAAGGTCTATGGTACGCAGACTTCTCAGCCGCTCCACTTGTTTTAATGTCTGTTCAAGGAGATGCGTGCGGTGGATGGCGTTGCCGCCGATTTCCGCCAGTGCTGTCAGCATGCTCAATTCACTGGCTGAAATTTCACGCGGCAAGATCACGTTGATAACGATCACGCCAACAACCTGCTCGTCTGAATAGAGAGGGATACATGCGCCGCCGACTCCCTTTGGAATGTAATCTCTGTTTTTTTTCAGTACACGCGGGTCGCTGTGATATTCTCGTGAAACGATCTTTTCACCTGTTTTTACCACCAGCCCGGGGATATCTTCTCCCGGGCGAAAGGATAGGGGGAGATTTTCAACGTTCATGCCGCGTTGAATCGAAAGGTTGACGGTGTCTGTAGTTTTGTCATACAGCCAGATGCTGCCATTGTTTGTCTTGATCAGATCGAGGGTCTGGTCCAGCAGTTGCGTAAGCATGACGTCCAGTGTGTTTGCTTTGCGCAGGGCCATGCTGATGGACACAATTGCTTCCAGTTCGCGCGTGTGTTGACGGTGTTCGCGCCGTGTTCTTGCATCGCGAAGTTCGCGTTCGACGGCGGGTACCAGCCGTGCGAGATTCCCTTTGATGATGAAATCGTGCGCTCCTGCCTTAAGGGATTTGACCGCTGTTTCCTCTCCGATGGTTCCGGAAAGAATGATAAAAGGAAGATCTTGTCCGCTGCTTTGCATCAATGTCAGGGCCTCGGGTGCGTTGAATTTGGGCAGGGAATAATCGGAAAGGATGATATCCCAAGCCTGGCGTTCTAGCGCAAGCAGTAGTTGATCGGCTGTTTCCACGCGTTCGTACTCGATCTCATATCCATGTCGTTTAAGTTCATGGAGAATTAATTTAGAGTCGTCTTCGTTGTCTTCGATCAAAAGAAGCTTTAATTGCTGATTCACCGGATGTTTATTACCTCGGCGGGGCTTCGTTCAGGATCAACCAATAGAGTCCGAGTTGCCGGACTGCTTCGATAAATTGATTAAAGTCCACAGGTTTGCGGACGTAGGAATTCGCCCCCAGGCTGTAGCTGTTAATAAGGTCCTGTTCCTCTTTGGAGGAAGTGAGAACGATAACCGGCAATAACCGGGTGTTGTCGTTAGCGCGGATTCGGCGCAGCACTTCCAGCCCGTCCACTTTTGGGAGGTTGAGATCAAGGAGGATAATTTGGGGCAGGCTTTGGACGTCACGACCGGCGTATGCGCCGGTGCCGAACAGGAAATCCAATGCCTCGACTCCATCGTGTGCGACCGTAAGGTTGTTCCCAATATTATTTTTCTTTAAGGCACGAATGGTCAGCGCTTCATCGTCTGGGTTGTCTTCCACCAACAGGATCGTTTTATTGTCCATTTCGTGCTCTCCTTCTCGTTACAAAGTAAAGTAAAATGTCGCGCCTTTTCCTTCTTCGGCTTCCGCCCAAATACGCCCGCCATGAATAGCGATGATACGATGGACGGTGGCAAGCCCCACTCCGGTACCGGGGAATTCACTTACAGAATGCAGGCGTTGAAACACTCCGAATAATTTGTTCACGTATGCCATGTCGAATCCCGTTCCGTTGTCGCGAATGAAATATGTCCGCTCACCGTGTCTATCCTGATGACCGAACTCGATGACAGCCTCTTCTTTTTTGGATGTGAACTTCCATGCGTTGCTTAAAAGATTTTCAAACACAATGTGCATGAGATGAGGATCTCCAGTTGCCATTAGATCCGGTGTAATGGAGATAAGGACGTGACGCTCCGGTTGTTCTTCTTGAAGTGAACCTAAAATGCTTTCAGCCATTTCGCTTAAATTGATCAATTTCGGGTGAAGGGAAGCTCTTGTGACGCGTGCAAGATTTAAGAGATCGTCGATCAATTCCGCCATGCGCTGAGCGGCAGCACGCACGCGTTCCAGATAGTTGATGCCTTCGGGAGGTAATTGTGCGCTGTAATCTTCAAGCAGGATTTGGCTGAACCCGTCGATGCTGCGTAAAGGCGCCCGCAAGTCATGCGAAACGGAATAGCTGAACGATTCAAGCTCCCTGTTGGCGGCTTCCAATTGAGCGGCGCGCTGCTTCAAGTCTTGATTTAATTTTTGAATATCTTTTTCCGCGCGTTTGCGTTCAGTAATATCGCGGATCGCTGCGCTGACAAGCAGTCCATCTTCCGTATCCAGCGGACTCAAGCTGATTTCAATTGGGAATTCACTCCCGTTTTTTCGTAAACCGAATAATTCCAACCCCACGCCCATTGGGCGAACAGGATGTTCAACATAATAGTCTTCACGGTGTTTGACGTGCTTTTTTCGCAGACGCTTCGGTACAAGGACCTCAATTGGCTGCCCCACGATCTCGTCACGGTCGTACCCGAATATTTTTTCTGTCTGTGAATTGATCAGGTTGATAACCCCGGATTTATCCACGACAACCATCGCATCCGGCGCGGATTCAAGAAGACCGCGAAACTTCTTTTCCGCACGCTGGCGCCGGGTAATGTCGCGGATGGCTGCAACCGTTAACTGCCCACCCTCTGTTTGCAAAGGACTGAGACTGATCTCCACCGGGAATTCCTGACCATCTGCCTTCAGTCCGTGCAGGTCAAGTCCGATTCCCATGGGGCGCACCTGCGGCTCATGGGAAAATTTTTCCCGATGATTTGGATGGATATTCTGAAAACGTTTTGGAACCAGTGACTCAACAACTTTTCCAGAAAGAGCGTTTCGTTCGTACCCGAAAAGCTTTTCTGCTTGCGAGTTGGCAGTCAGGATAACCCCATCCCTGTCGATGATCATGGTTGCGTCGGGTGTGGCTTCCAGCAGGTCATGGAATTTTTCTTCCAGCGTTTGAACACGCAATTTGCCTGCTGGCTGCGTTTGATTCTTTTTTATTATGCTCTCCTTCCGTGATTGATAAAGCGTCGGAGATTGACCGGGTGTTAATCGGATAATATCTATCCGAATTGAATATACTTTGCTTTTTACAAAAAATCAACTCAATAATTAATAGGAAATTGGTAATGCCTAAAATTGTCAGGCCCGATGGAGCGAATCCCACACTTTATGGTTTTATTTTTATTGCTTCTTCTTGTAGATGCTTAACCAGACGGGGCAAGAGATCGCTGCCAATATCAAAATGTCCACCCCCAGCCCTATTGGCGACCATTCGTAGGTGGTTGAAGATTCTTCTGAACAGATTTCGTTCACAACTGTTACGGACTGCATTGGAAATCCATAACCAACAAATTGATAAGCGGAATGCCCCAGTTCTGTCGGCGCACCGAGATAAGGAGAGCACCATGCCCCGCCTTCGCTTGTTGTTTTTAAGTAGAATTGCGCGGAGATGAATAGTATTGTCAAAAAGATGGAGATGCCTGGCAGGGTTTTAGGGTTTCTCATTTTCTAAGACTTTGCGCCGATTTTGCTCATCGCATACTCTGCCAGGGCTGTGATCGTCAACGATGGATTCACGCCGGGGTTGGCGGGCATCACCGAACCGTCAATGATATACAGCCCACGGTAATTGTGAACTTCAAAGTCCTCGTTGATCACGCCTTCATCGGAATTTTGTCCAATTGGAGCGCCGCCAAGGATGTGCGCGGTGGTGGGCAGGTTGAGCAAATTCTCGCCGATGGAGCCGAGCGCCACGCCATCCGTACGTTTGGCAAACTCCTTGGTTACTTCGTGTGAGCCTTCCACCTGTGCGTTGATGGTGTAGCCAGGTTCTTCCTCCGCCACCATGCCCGTGCGGAAGAGCGTGAAAATGCTTTTGCCCACTGCAAAGCGCATCCGATTATCGGCGTGCTGCATAACCAGCAAAATGGTCACGTTGTGCGCCCAGCCCGGCAGGAAGAGCGCCTTGCCAAAGTCAACGGGATGGGTGAGCGCCCAACCTAAGAAATTTAACAGGCGGCGCGGAATGCTGAAATTTTTATCAATGAGTGGTGCGGCGAGGAAACGCATCAGCGACGAACCATCGGGGTAGCGGACTGGTTCGATGCGCGTCATTTCATCGTGATTGTAGATGGAGGAAATAGCGACGCCTTCCGAATAATTGATATCGGATCTCCGCGCCACGCTTCCGAGCAGACCCTCGGAGTTGGTCCTCACCATGGTGCCTAGTTTCGCTGACAGTTTCGGCAATGACTTCTTCACGTCGCGCAGATTCAAGAGCAGTTTCATCGTCCCCATGACACCCGCTGAGAAGATGACGTTTTTTGCATAAACGGTTTGTGCGCGTTTGAAGAGTTTCGTTGAGTCTTGAAATGTAATTTCGTAATGAGCATCAGAGGGTCGAACGTCTGTTACTTCAACTTCAGCTTGTATCTTTGCTCCATGCTTCTCCGCAAAGTACAAATAATTTTTCGGCAGGGTATTCTTCGCGTTGTGACGGCATCCCACCATGCAGCCGCCGCAGTGCTGGCAGCCTGCACGTGCTGGACCTTCTCCGCCGAAGTACGGGTCTGGGACGGTGACACCAGCTTCCCCGAAGTATGAGCCGACATCCGTCGCACGGAAGGTATGACCCATGCCGCGTTCCTCTGCCATTTGTTTGAGCAGCAAATCCGCTTTCCAAAGTTTGGGATTGCGTGCTACGCCGAGCATTTTCTTCGCGGTTTCGTAATGTGGTTTGAGCAATGTACCCCAGGGCAATGGAGAATTCCATGCGGGGGTGGCGAAGGTTTCGTCGGTGGGGACTTCGAGCACGTTGGCATACCCGAGGCTTCCTCCGCCCACGCCTGCGCCGTGCAGAACCATCACACCTTTGAGGATGCTGATCTGCAAAATGCCATGAGCACGCAAAGCGGGAATCCAAACGTACTTCCAGAATTGCCAATTGGATTTGGCGAAATCTTTATCTTCGAAGCGTTTGCCTTTTTCGAGAACGAGAACCGAGTAGCCTTTTTCAGTCAAGCGCATGGCGGATACACTTCCCCCGAACCCGCTTCCGATAATCACGTAGTCATAAGAGCTGTCAGCCATCAGCGGTCAGCTCGCAGGGTTTGCATAAAGGATGTGAGCATTCGTTTTACCTCGGTGATATCATTGTGAAGTTTTTGATATTGTTCGTCGGGGAGAAATTCAAGGTCGCGGGCAAGCAGGAGTTGATATTCGGTTTCACTGGCGGAGCCCATGGCAATTTGGAGAAAGCGGGCAAATTCAGCATCGGTTTGACGTCCGCAGCCTTCAGCAATATTGGTCGGAATAGACATGCTGGCGCGCCGAATCTGTGAAGTTAATCCATACAGTTCTTCTTTGGGAAAACTTTTCGTCATTTTGTAGACAGCCAAGGCGAGTTGATGCGCTTTTTCCCACACTTTGAGCTGGCGGAAGTCTTTCATGGAGTGAATTATAAGCTATCAGCTTTCAGCCGTCAGCGGTCAGTTGTTTGCTGAAAGCTGATAGCTGACCGCTGCTCTCCTTACCGAAACGGACAAACATCCGCAGGCACGTAGATGTGACTCTGCCAGCCATGATAATCACTGCCGAGCGGAGTCAGAATCTGCGGGTGTTCCACTGCATATTGGATTGCCGCCGCGCAGCCATCGTACATCTTTTGCGTGGACTGATATGCTTCCCAAAATGCGGTTGCCATCTCTATATATGGAGCGGCGTAAGGGTCTGTGCCGAAGGTATCTTGCAGAGTTTGGTATGTAGATGCGGCTTCTGCTTCCTGTCCCTGCACGAGGTGGAGGAGGATGATGCGGTAGTAAGCGTAGGCGGCGAGACTGGAGTATTCGGCTGGGTCTTCAATAGGTTCTGGTAATGGAGTGTATCCTGGAATTGACATAGATGAAGCATTTTGTTCGTATCTAAAACGTTTATTAGACCACCATTCTAAGTCTTTGTTGACTATAACTTCACTGTATAGATTTAGTGCTTCGTCAATTTTTTCTTCGGTTGTATAAAAGTCAGCGTCTTGAACTGCTTGAAAGCGGTATTTAGGTGATGAAAATCCATTTGATATTTCAGCAAATACTTTTCCGTTCCACCCATAGGTGATAGTCCTTTCTCTTTGAGGTAGAAAATTAGAACAACTAGGGCAGCTAGGGTTATCTCCAATAAAAATAATCTCTTTACTTCCATTCCTATCGGAGTCTTTGATTTCTGTTTTTCTAAGTGCTAATATGTCTAGCGTGCCCAAGATTTCAAAAATTTGTCCACTCCACTCATATATGAAAACTTTGGATTGAGGGAAGCTGACTCCACCGGTCCCTGTGACGATTATTTCAGGTATTCCGTCGTTGACCAGATCGTCGATTTCAAAGGTGTAATCCAAAAAATCATAATCCCCTGATAGGACAAAAAGCCTTTCAAGGCTTCCATTCTGACATGAGAAGACAATGGGTTTTCCTTCATAATTTATCTCTACAAATAGAAATTCAGGAACTTGATCGCCCGTGACATCGCGAAATGCATACCCACCTCTATAATCCGATTTCATATAGATTTCGTCGAGCTTTTTAGCAAGAGTTTCCCCACTTCCCCCTTTATTCAAGAATTCTAAAATTTTATATGTCACATCAGGAGATGGGTATTCTAATTCTTCCCGAAAATAATCATTAACATTTATTGTCGAATAAGGAGTTGGACACACCGCCTTCTCCGCAGGTGTGACCGTGACAATGGTCGAGACATCGAAAGTCGGGGTGAAGGTTGGGATGGCGGGCAGGGGCGTGACAGTAGATGTAGGCGTTTGAGTCGCCGTTGGGGTTACGGTTGGCGTCCCTGTTTGCGTGGGAGGTGCAATCTGTGTAGATGCTGTCCCACAAGCGGAGAGGGTAAAGCTGATCGCAAAGAAAAGGGAGAAAAGTTTTTTCATCGTCCACCTCGTTGATGGGATTATACTTCGAGCAAGCACTGTCTGAAAGCTGATAGCTGAGTGCTAAAAGCTTTCAGCTATCAGCACTCAGCAAAACCAAAGAGGCTCCCATGACAACCCAAACCTTCCCCTCCCGTCGTTCGCCCGTGTACTCCCGCCGCGGAATTGTTGCCACGTCTCAGCCGCTGGCAACTGCTGCGGGCATTGAAGTCCTTTCCAGGGGCGGCAATGCCGCCGATGCTACCGTGGCTGCCGCCGCCGCGCTGAATGTCACCGAGCCAACCTCCACGGGGATTGGCGGGGATATGTTCGCGCTGTATTATGACGTGCAGACTCAACAAGTCACCGCCCTGAACGGATCGGGGCGCGCCTCGTCCGCGCTGACGCTTGAGCGGCTAAAGAAGGAAGGTTTATCTACGCTGCCGCCGTTCCATCCGCATACGGTGACTGTCCCTGGGGCGTGTGCGGGTTGGTGTGACTTGATCGCAAAGCACGGCTCACTCTCGCTGACGGAAATCCTCGCGCCTGCCATTCGTCTCGCGGATGAAGGCTTTCCCGTTGCGCCGCTCACATCCTACTTTTGGTCACGCGGCGCGGACAGGCAGTTGAAGTCCGCGTTGAATGGGATTGAGATGACCATCGAC
>JACZJB010000053.1 GCA_014860805.1 Anaerolineales bacterium | reverse complement strand
GCTTCGAAGCCACAAAAAGGATCAAGTCCGAAACCTCATTAAGACACATTCCGATCATCGCACTCACCGCACTTGCCATGCCGGGTGACCGTGAAAAATGTCTGCAAGCCGGCATGAGCAGCTACATGAGCAAACCCGTCAATCTTAAAGAATTGCTCAAACTGTTGAATGAATACACCAGCCCCAAAGGAGCCTGACGTGAGCAGCAAGGTCTTGATCGTAGATGATGAACCCACCGCGCTAACCACCCTGGAAGCCATCCTCTCCGGCGAAGGGTACCAGCTTGAGTATGCAGCAAGCGGGAAGATAGCGCTGGAAAAAGCGGAACAACTGCTACCCGACCTGATCCTGCTGGATGTGATGATGCCCGGCATGAACGGATTTGAAGTCTGCCGGCGCCTCCGCGCCACGCCGAAACTTGCTGAAGTCCCGATCATCATTCTCACCGCTTTGGATGACCGCTCTTCACGGCTGCAAGGCATAGAAGCAGGCGCAGATGATTTCCTCATCAAGCCGGTTGACCGACAGGAATTACAATTACGCGTCCGCACCATTTTGAGGTTGGACAGATACCGCACCCTCTCCAATCAACGCGAGAATCTTCGCAAAATGGCAGAGCATGTTGTCAATGCACAGGAGCAGGAACGCAAGCGGTTATCCCGTGAGCTGCACGATGACCTTGGGCAGGCATTGATCGCACACATGCTTCGTTTGCAAAACCTGCGTGCCACAACCCCGCCCCGGGTGGAAGATCTTCATCGGGAACTTGATGATTTGATCGCAGACACAAACCAAACCATCAACAAGATGCGTCAACTCGCGCAGGATATTCGCCCCACCATGCTGGATACGCTTGGGCTCAAAACCACCCTTCAAAATCACTGCCGCGAATACAGCATCCGCACCGGTCTGCCCGTCACCCTTGAAATAGACGAAAAACTCTCTGAGCTTTCGGATATATACTCGATCATACTGTATCGCTTTTTACAGGAAACTCTGACCAATGTGATAAAACATTCAAAAGCGAACCATGTTTGGGTTGAATTGACTCTGGACGAAGAGGAGATCACACTGACCGTGCAGGATAACGGCAAAGGGTTTACGATGGATGATTCGCACACTGCCAAGGGTATCGGGCTGATGGGGTTGCGAGAGCGCCTGCTGCTTGTAGGAGGGAATTTGGTCATCACTTCAGCACCGTCAAAAGGGACCATCATTTCGGCGCATTTGCCGGTCAATGAAAAAAGCACCAGGGAGCAAGTATGATCCGAGTCTTATTGGTTGAAGACCATGCCCTTGTACGCGCAGGGCTGCGGGCTTTGTTGGAGCGCGCCGGGGATATCCATGTTCTAGGAGAAGCCTCGAACGGGCAGGAAGGTGTGGATCTAACCAAAGGCCTAAAGCCGGATGTTGTCATTATGGATATTATGATGCCGCGATTAAACGGCATTCAAGCTGCGGAACACATTCAAAACTTAAAACTGCCCGCGCACATCCTGCTCTTATCCATGTATTCAGAGGAAGGATTGGTCCATCAAGCGCTGCAGAGCGGGGCAAAGGGATATGTTCTAAAAACCTCGGTCAGCGAGGAATTATTGCAGGCTGTACGTACTGTGGCCCGAGGTGAAACCTACTTAAGCGCCGCAGTATCCTCCATTGTTGTGGAAAGCGCGTTTCGCCCAAGCGCATCCCAAAGCCAAAATCCATTGGATCATCTCTCGCCTCGCGAAAAAGAGATCCTGCAATTGATCGCCGAAGAACATACCAGCGTTGAAATTGCAAAGATCCTTTCCATCAGCGAAAAAACAGTGGAAAAACACCGCGCGAATTTGATGGAAAAGCTTCATGTACGAAATCTGGCTGGCGTAGTGCGCCTTGCCATCAAGTATGGATTGATCGACAAAGATCTCTAAATGGGGGATTCCCTGTATGGTCATTTCCAATGCTAAAAAATATACTTCAACATTAAGGAGCGGCCCATGTCCAGTACAATTTTAATTGTGGATGACGAACTCGCAGGTTTGCATACCCTCGAATCCATTTTGGATGGGCAGGGCTATCAAATCGTAATGGCCCAGAGCGGACCGGAAGCGTTGAAGAAAACGCGCGAGTTGCTGCCAGATGTGATTCTGCTGGATGTGATGATGCCGGGCATGGATGGGTTTGAAGTCTGCCGCAGCATCCGAAACGATCCTCTTCTCGCTGAAATACCAATCATCATGCTCACCGCTTTGGACGACCGAAAATCCCTGTTGGTTGGGCTTGAATCCGGCGCGGACGATTACATCACCAAACCGTATGACCGCTATGAATTGCGCGCCCGCCTGCTTGGCATTACCCGCCTAAACCGTTACCGAAAGCTTTTGAATGAACGCGCCAATCTTGAAGTAGCCCATGAAAAATTGTTATCTGCGTATGATGCCACGATTGAGGGCTGGTCGCGCGCCATGGACCTGCGGGATAAAGAGACCGAAGGTCATACATTGCGGGTAACAGAGATAGCGGAAAAGCTCGGCAGGATCATGGGGGTTAGTGAAGACGAACTTATTTTCATGCGTCGAGGCGCTCTCCTGCACGATATCGGCAAACTCGGCGTGCCGGATGCCATTCTTTTGAAACCAGACAAATTAACGGATGAGGAATGGGGGATCATGCACCAGCATCCGCAATACGCCTTCGATATGATCCAACCAATCGAATACCTGCGCCCCGCTCTGGACATCCCATTCTGCCATCATGAAAAATGGGATGGCAGCGGTTATCCACGCGGCTTAAAAGGCGAGGACATTCCCCTCACGGCTCGCATCTTCGCTGTTGTGGATGTTTGGGATGCATTGACTTCCGACCGTCCATACCGTTCCGCATGGGACAAGGAGAAAGCGCGGGAATACATCAAGGAGCAATCTGGAAAACATTTCGACCCGCATGTTGTGGAACAATTCCTTAAGATGATAGAAGCTGAATTTTGACGGATAAAAGCAAAGAGTTAAAAACTTGTGCTTCAGAAAAACCAGTAGGCTGCGCTTAAGCGCAGCCTACTGGTCAAATTCAAACGTTGGCATTCCAACCACATCCGTAATCACTTTGAACAACCCGCCGGATAGCGGGTATTTTCTTAGATCAGCTTCGCTCATGCCTACCCGCGCAGAGGTGATGTACAACTCATTCATGTCGCGTCCGCCAAAAACGCAGGATGAGGATTGCAAAGCAGGAACGGGGATCTGCAAAAGCATTTTGCCTGAGTTGGGATTCCACTTTGTCACTTGCGCCCCGCCCCACATGGCGATCCAGAGATTGCCATCCACATCAGAGGTCATGCCGTCCGGCCAGCCGAGGGATTCAGGAATTTGAATCACAACGCGCGGGTTTGCAATTTGCCCCGTGCCAAGATCGTAATCAAAGGCTTTCACCTCACGCGTGGGAGTGTCAATGTAGTAAAAAGTTTTATGGTCGGGGCTCCACGCAAGGCCGTTTGAAATGCGAATATCACCAAGCAGGCGCATCGCCTTTTTTCCATCGAACGAATACAGCGAGCCGCTCGCATCTTTTTCGTTCATATCCATGCTGCCAGCGAGGAAGCGGCCAGCAGGGTCACACTTGCCATCATTCATGCGGTTGGCAGCAGATTCATTCAGAGAGGCGAGAACTGTCTGCTGGGACGAAGCAATATCAAAATAGACGAAAGAGGCGCGTTTGCCGAGGATGAGATTTCCATCCTTGCACGGGGCAAGACATCCAACAAATTCATCCAACTGAGCCAGCAGTTCCATCCCTGCATAGATGCGTTTTTCGAGAATATCAACCCAATATAAAGTTTGAGTCTTCGCATCCCATGCAGGGCCTTCACCCAAAACTGCCTGCACATCGAGAAGCAGTTCGGCTTGCATGTTAAAACCAATTCCTTTTGTAAAAGATATAGGTCGCGGCAGCCGTCAGCCCAAGCGAAATTCCAAGAACGGTCAGAAATGCAAGCGGATGCCCTTCCCCCGGCAGAGCAACGTTCATTCCGTAAAACGACGCAACAATGGCAGGCATGTTGAGAATGATCGTGAGCGCAGCCAGCGCCTTCATCACAACGTTCAAATTGTTGGAGATGATCGAAGCAAAGGCATCCATCATGCTGGAGAGAATCTCTGTATTGATGCTGGTCATCTGAATGGCTTGTTGATTTTCGGTCAGAACATCTTCAAGCAAATCCTGGTCTTCTTCATAATAATTAAAGAGTTGAGTGCGCTGCACGCGTTCCATCATTACTTCGTTGGAACGCAGCGCAGTAGCAAAGTATGTGAGGCTCTTTTGATATTTAAGGAGTTCAAGCAATTCGCGGTTCTGCGTGGATTTTTGCAGACGGTCTTCCACTGCCTCGGTGGCGCGGTTGATCTCGCGCAGTAAATTTAGGTAACGCGCTGCCGTTTCGAGGAAGATGTACAAAGCGAGTCGGTATCGTTTGCCGGTCTTCATCAAACGATATTTGCCATTCGTTAAAACTTTTATGATGTCACTTTCGTAACGACAGACGGTGATGATGCGGTTGCCCAGGATCATAATTCCCAAAGGCACGGTGCTGTATGGAATATCACTTTCAGGCTGATGAATGGGAATACGAAGCAGGATGAAGGTATATTCTTCATCGCGTTCCATGCGAGGCATTTCGTCCTGGTCGAGGGAATAATTAATATAATCCATCTCCATCCCCCAATTCACCAACTTTTCCATTTCTTCGGGCGTTGGGCTTACAACATTAACCCATGCGCCGTTGGCAATCGTTTCTATCTTTTCAAGCCCCTGCTCGGTGGTTTTACAAATTGTCAGCATGACTGCCTCCTTGCGTGAATTTACATCACGCAGAGGCATATGCCTGTTACGTGATGGGTATTAACAGATTAAACATGGGCCATCCACCCATACTGGGCGGATTATTATCAGAAGTACCTAGGTCGCTCTCGTCAGTTGTGTACATGATTCTTAACCGCGCCAATTTTACGCCCGTTGATGGAATTCCACAACCGTTCCGCATGATAATTTCCTTGCATGGACACGCCTCCGTCTCAGGCTTAACCTCAGCCTGCTCAAACATCCCAGGCAGTATCAACTGTCTTCGTTTTCTTTTGCAACCTTATTAACCTCATCCAAACTCGCGCCTTTGGCTTTTTCCAACCGCTCAAAACGCTTGCTGAATTGGCTCATCGCGTAATTGACGAAGTCCTCTTCCTTCAACCCGAACGGGACAACTTCGTATCTCGCGAATGCATCCCCGATCACGCCGATGGCAGAGGGAAGGAGAATATTCATCTGCATTTGCAGGTTGTCCCATTCCTGCGGATTCTCCGCGATGAGGCGGGACAAAAGATATACGCCGTACGCAATGTGACGCGACTCATCCTGCTTCAACAAGGAAATCCCTTTGCGTAAGCCAGGCAACAGGTCATTGCGTTCGAGCATGGTGAAGAAGGCTTGATAGCCTGTCTCAGCAAGCACGCCTTCGACGACCATGTTATAGGTAACCGATGCCCGTATCTGGCTGGCAGGTGACGGGTCGGAGCGAAGCGCGTTCAACGCATCTGGCAACGATTCGTAAAACAACTGACGATAGTTATCGCCATGGTAAAGACTCAAATCCGCGCCTGCGTCAGCGACTTCATCCATAAATCGGCGGAAGAAATCCGTATGCTTGGCTTCTTCAAAGAGAAAGGTGGTGAGATACATTTCCTCTTCGAGGCGGCCTTCCTGCGCGATCGCCTGAATGAGCGGAAGCAGGTCAAGCGTCACGGCCTCCTCACCTGCCACGAACATGGACAAGAGCAAAAGGCACAAGTCTTTTTCTTCATCGGTGAAGCCTGCCCAATCCTGTTTGTCTTTTGCGAGATCAATATCCGAGGGATTCCAAATGCCGAGCTTTTTGGCTTTCTCATACAAACGCATCGGCGGCAATTCGCGATTCAATCCGCGGGTGGTAGTGGCAAATGAAGTGTGGGACATTAATTTCTCCTGTGAATACATTGGCACATGAATATTGAGAGCATCTCCTCCATTATATAATGCCCGCGGTCACAAATTGTGGTTTCCACCTTATAAAAAACCGCGATTTGTGACCGCGATGGGTATAATTTCCCAATGCCAATTACAACTGACTCTGTCCGCACATATTATGATGAAAACACAAATCTCTTCCTGAAATTCAGCGGAACGCTCCGCGAAAAGCCACAGAACATCCACCGCTCGTTGTGGATGCAGGACACAAAAACTCTTGAAGATGCGCTCAACACGTCGAATGCGCTCATCAAAGCTGAGATCGAATCCGTTGTGCCAACCAACGCCCGCATCGCGGACCTCGGCTGCGGCGTCGGCGCGAGTCTGTTTTACATTTATCCGCGTTTGCAAAATCCCGCCCCCGCACTTGGGTTGACTCTCAGCCCCATGCAAGCCGAACTCGCGGGTGACTCTGCCAAACAACTTGGACTGCAAGACCGAATCAACTTCGCTGAAGGGGATTTCACATCCGTGCCGCTGCCGAGCGCGTCATTGGATGCGGTTTATTCTGTTGAAGCTGTCTGCCATGCAGTTGACCCAGAAAGCTATTTTCGCGAAGCCAGCCGCCTGCTGCGCAAAGGCGGCAAGCTCATTCTCGTGGATGATTACCAGGCAGCGCGTCCGTTCTCTGCAAATGAAAATAAATGGCTCAAAGCCTACATTGACGGCTGGTTCGTCCCCGGTGTGCGGACTGTGGAGCAAGTCATTTCCTTCGCAAGCAAAAACGGACTTCAACTCAAAAAGAATGAAGAACTCACGCCGCACCTTCGTCTGCGCAGCCTGCCCGATCTTCTCGCCAGCGCGCTGCTTTTCCTCGGCGAGAAACTTCCCATCAAACACGCCATCCTCCCGTCCATGCTGGGGAGCATGGCATTGCAGCAATGCCTACATATGAAGATCGTAGAATATCGTTTTTTAGTGTTTGAAAAGAACGGTGGTTGAGTAGCCTCGCACGCTCTTCGCGAGCGTATCGAAACCACCAGTGTACGGCGGACCGCTTCGCGCACCACCTACTCAACCAACGAATATCCTCATGAAAACCATCACCCTTCTCACCAGCGGCACACGCGGCGATGTGCTTCCATACATTGCCCTCGGTGAAGGCTTGCGAGATGCAGGTTACAACGTCCGCATTGCCGCGCCGCGCGGGTTTGCGAATCTCGTTCGAGCAAGCCGCATCCCCTTCGCGCTCTTCGACGGCAACCCCTCCGACCTGCTCATCGAGCAAGGCGACTCAACTCCGCTCACCATCGGCAGCAACTTTTTCAATTCCATTCGCTCTACGCAACAATTTATCAAGCAAGCCCGCCCGCTATACAGACAAATGCTCCACACCGCCGCCGAAGCCTGCCGCGGTTCAGACATCCTCGTCTACGGCTTGCCCACGCTTTGGGGTGCGCACATCGCCGAAGGCTTACACATTCCATCTGTCCGCGCATTGCTGCAACCTCTCGCCCCCACCCGCGAATTTCCATCTGCACTTTTACCTTTTCGTTTTTCTCTTTTTGGGATTGGAAACTGGCTTTCCCATTGGGCAGTGACTCAAGCGACATGGCTTTCGTGGCGCTCGGAAATCAACCACGCGCGTCACGCGGACTTTGGGCTGGCACCTGCCCCTCTGCTTGATCCATCGCTGCAAGCGGACTCTGCCCAACCCCTCACCCTCAACGGCTTCAGCGAACAGATCGTCCCGCGTCCAAAAGATTGGAATGAGAAACAACTCATCACAGGCTATTGGCTTTCACCTTCCACAGATTGGACTCCCCCAAAGGAACTTATGCAATTCATCCATTCCTCCGCCAATCCCATCGCCATCGGGTTTGGCAGCCCGGGCACCCAGGGATATTTGCCCATGCTCGAAGAAGTATTGAGCCGTGCAAACGCGCAAGCCGTATTGGCTCTCCCAACCAAATGGCATGGAGAGATAAAATCGAAGAACATCTTCCCCATCGAATATGCCCCGCATGATTGGCTATATCGGCATGTGAAAGTCGCTGCCCATCACGGCGGAGCAGGGACAACGTCCGCGAGTTTGCATGCGGGCATTCCCACGGTCACCATGCCCTTAGCCATTGACCAATTCTTTTGGGGCGAGCGGATCTATAAAATTGGCGTTGGCGCGAACCCCATCCCCCAGAGAAAATTGAACGCCGAGAATTTATCCCAAGCCATCACGCAAGCATTGACAGATGAGACGATGAACGCGAGAGCAAAAACCCTCAGCGTGGCATTAAATCAGGAGAACGGGGTTCAGGCTGCAGTGAGCGCGATGCGGAAATTTCTTTAATGTCATTGCCAGCCCGAAAGGGAGAAGCAATCCCCAACAGCTACGAAATTTTTTCATCAGGCTGTCGTCCTTGCAAAGACATGTACGCCACCCCCAACGCAAAAATCGAAAACAGACTCCCCAGCCAATACGGCGCGGAGAAAGCGATCAGTTCAAACGAAACGCCTGCGATCACGGGACCAAAGATGTTCGTCAGCGCAAGCAGAGTTTGCGTGCCGCCCATCAAACGTCCCTGCTCGCTTTCAGAGACGCGCAGAGAAACCAGCGCCGTAAGGGACGGAATGCTCATGCCTGTGCCAAGCGCAACGATGGTAACGGCAGGAAAGAGCATCCATGCTTCGGGGGCAAACGCCATGCCGATGAGACCGATTGCCATGAGCGTGAGACCAAAAATGGTGAGACGTTTTTCACCGAAGCGCGGCTGGAGTTTGCCGAACAAAAATCCCTGAATGAAAACAGCACACACGCCGACATATAAATAGAAATAGCCGTTCTGGGTCGGGTTCCATTCAAAACGATAATTCGAATACAGCGGAAAATTGGATTGCAAGCCTGCAAAAGCCAAGTTAAGCAAAAACATTGCGGCGAGAAGTTTTCGGATGTTTAACTGTTTGAGCAAACCGATAAATTGATTCGCCCAATTGAAAGTTTCGGAGATAGGTTTGACCTGCCGCTTTTCAGGCGGAAGCGATTCGGGCAAAACGAAAAATCCAAACAGGACGTTCGCCAACGCAATTCCGCAAGCCGTGAATGCAGGGACATACAACCCATATTGACTCAGCACGCCACCGAGCGCAGGACCTGCCATGAGTCCCAACCCAAATGCCGCGCCAACCAAGCCCATGCCTCGCGCGCGATTCTCGGAGTCTGTCGAGTCTGCAATGTAGGCATAGACCGTGGTCAGGTTGCCGCCTGTCAGGCCGTCGATCAACACCGCGAGGAATAACATGGGAAGCGAATTTGCGAGACCGAGGATGAGATACCCCAACGCTGTCCCCATCAGGCAAATCAACAAAACAGGCCGCCTGCCGAATCGGTCTGACAATGCGCCGATGATCGGGCCTGTAAACAACTGTGCGAAAGCGTAGAATGAGCTCAACATCCCCGCGATCATCGCGCCGCCATCCTGTGCTTGCACGAAGAACGGCAAAAGCGGCAGCATGATGCCGTAACTGAGCAAATCTACGAAGACGGTGATGAAGATGAAAACGAGGGATGAATTCAAAATTTTACAACCGATAAATGACTTCGAGGTGTGAACTAAAATCTTTCCAATCGCATCGGACTTAAACTGACAGATGCTTCCTGTCCATTGAGCAGTTCAGCCACAACCTGACCTGTCCCCGGCCCGAGCGAGAGACCGAGCATGGCATGTCCCGTAGCAAGAATCAGATTGCCATGCTTCGGGGACTTGCCAATGATCGGCACTCCGTCGGGTGTGGTGGGGCGTAATCCAGCCCAGGTTTCTTTGACATCCAATTTTTCATCCAAGCGCAAATATTCTCGCGCTGAATTTTCAATACGTTGAAGCCAAACGGGATTCGGAGTCATGCTGTAATTTCCAACTTCCAAACGACCTGTGAATCGCAAAACATCTCCCATCGGTGAGACAGCGATTCTGCGCTCCCCTAAAATCAGCGCATGGCTTGGCATTTGTTTATTTGCAGATACCGTCAGACTATATCCGCGTGCAGGTTGAATGGGAATGCTTAATTTCAAATCGCGCGCAATGGATGGAGACCATGCGCCCGCAGCGAGGACAACTTGCTCCGCATCAAAATCCCCAGTATTCGTTTTTACTTTCGTAATCTTCCCATTCGCAGACTCAAATCCCGTGACCGTTATATTCTCTAACACCTCCGCTCCCATCACGCGGACGAGGTCACTTAATAGCTTGAGGAATACAGCAGGGTTGAGATGCGCATCGCCTGTAAAATGCACTCCGCCAATCACATCGTCCAATGCAGCAGGCTCCACTTCATGGATCTTCATTTTGTCATACACGCTGACTGGGATTCCATGCTTTTGCATGAACTCGCCTTCGTGCTGTCCATCATGTAAGGCTTTTTCGGTTTTGTATAAAAACAGAAGCCCCTTCTCTTGATACGAGCAATCGAATTTTTCTTCGGCAACGATCTGCGCAAAATTCTTCGCGCTCAACTGACCGAGGTCATTCAAGGGCTTGATACTGCGTTGAACATTTGCTTCATTACATGCGAACACAAATTTCAAAAGCCATGAAATGTAATTCGGGTTGAGACTGACCTTCATCCCAAAGGGACTGTGCGCAGGGTCAAGCATCCACTTGAGCGCAGAAGTCACTACTCCAGGCGCTGCCAGCGGAATGATGTGACTCGGCACGATATGTCCCGCATTGCCTGAGCCGCTTCCCTTGCCGATCTCTTTGGCGTCAAGGATGGTTACTTTTCTTCCAGATTTCAAAAGGTAGTAGGCGCAACTCAATCCTACAGGTCCACCGCCGATGATGAGTATGTCTGATTTTGTGGTCATAATTTCTCCGTAACCAAAGTGACAGTCACCTTAAAGGTGACTGTCACTTTTATATCCCTTTTCCAAATGGGTCGCGCTCATCCACCAAAATCGTCCCTTCGGACATGACCCACGCTTCGCCTGTAATCGTGGGGATGATTCGGTTATCCTGAATCTGGATACTCCCCTCGAAAATGCTTCCGACGACGCTTTGCTGTTTCCAAATTTGACCGACTTGCAGTTTTCCATCGGAATATAAACATGCGAGCTTGGCACTCGTGCCAGTTCCACAAGGGGAACGATCATAGGCTTTACCCGGACATAAGACAAAACTTTTGCTATCCGCTTCGGGCGTGGATGCGAATAACTCGACATGATCGATCTCTGCGCCGTTCGCGCCGGTAATTCCGTTGGCAGTTAACTGCTCGCGGACTCGCCATGAGAAATCGGTCAGCGCTTCGAGGTTCTGCATGTTCACGTCCATGCCGTGGTCGTGGATGAGGAAGAACCAGTTGCCGCCCCACGCCACATCGCCGTGGATGGTTTTGCCGTCCACTGTGACAGGGACATGAGTCAAGTGGCGGTAGGCGGGGATGTTTTGGACGGAGACTTTGTTGGGGTATATGTCATTGCGACCTTCGGGAAGCAATCCCCCTATCGATGAGGAGGTTGCTTCGGCTTCGCCTCGCAACGACATAGGATGTAAAGTTGCTTCCACAACCCCAACAGGAGTCTCCACTCGAATGACACCCGGTTGGACTTTTCCCAGATATGCCAGTGATGCAATCAAGCCAATCGTGCCATGTCCGCACATGCCAAGGTAGCCGACGTTGTTGAAGTAGATGACTCCAAATTGACATGTCGGGTCAGCGGGCGGGACGAGGTACGCGCCGACGAGCACGTCCGAGCCGCGGGGTTCGAGCAGGACGGTGCGGCGCAGGTCGTCGTGCTTGGCTTTCAGTGTGGATAATTTATCAGCAACGGAACCAGTTCCGAGGTCGAAGGGAAGCGAGGTGATTAATCGCGTGGGTTCGCCGCCGGTGTGGGAGTCCAAGAAAGGAATACGAATCATTTTTATCCAACTCCGGTGGTCGAGTAGTCCCGTGCTTGTCGGGGCGTATCGAGACCACCAGTGAATAGAGTGTTTTTTGTCGACTGTTGGTTTCGATACGGGCGGGACGAACACCCGCCCTACTCAACCAACGGAGCAATTATTAAAGTAAAGTTTTGAAAATCTTCTCAAATTCCGCGCGGTCTTCAGCGGACAGGGGCAGCAGCGGCTGTCTTGGTTTTCCAACGGGGATGCCGCGCAGTTCGCAGCCGACTTTGACCTTTTGGGTGTAGCCGCCGCTTTCCATGTTGCGGAGCAGGGGGAGAAGTTTGTCCATGTGCTTGCGGGCTGCCACGAAATCGTTGGCAAGCGCGGCTTCGAGAACATTGTAATGTTCAAGCGGAGCGCAGGATGCGGCGCCGCCGATCCATGATGCCGTGCCCCAAAGGAAGTAGTCGAGTGCCTGATCGTCGGAGCCGCAGATCATTTGATAGCGGTCACCGTAGCGTAGACGAAACTCGTAGACGCGGGACATGTCGCCGCTGGCTTCTTTTATGCCGATGATGTGATCGTATTTGGTGAGACCGTCCATCACTTCGTAGCTAACTTCGGTGCCCGCGCGCCAGGGGAAGTTGTAGAGCACGATGGGAATCTTGACGGCTTTGGCGACGGCTTCATAATGCGCGAGCAGTTCGCGCTGGTTGGGACGTGAATACGGCGGGACGGCAACCATGAGCGCGTCGTAGCCCATGCCCTCGGCGATCTGCGAGTAGCGGACAACGTCACGCGTGGCGCCAGAGTTGGTGCCTGCAATCAGCGTGGCACGCCCCTTGACCTTTTCTTTGGTGAATTTGAAAATGTCCAGCCGTTCGGCTTCGGTGAAGGCGTAGACTTCGCCCGTGGTGCCGCCTGGGACAAGCCCTGCGATCTTGTTGCGAATCAGGTATTCGATCAGTTGTTCAAGGACGGGGTAGTTGATACTTTCGTCTGCGTTGAAGGGGGTGACGATGGGGGCGTATATTCCTTTGAGTTGCATGTGATGTTCTCCAGTTTCATATGTCAGGTTTCAAGTGTCAGGTGGAAGGTTGTGTCCATTATAAAAGACCTAACGAGTCTGTGGAACGCGAGTATTAGCAGGAAAACAAAGGTATTCAAAAACCGTCCACGAATATCGCCACGAATTCACGAATGTGTGTCGGCTATTCGAGTATTCGTGCCCCATTCGTGGATGGTTACTTCCACAAGTGGAAGTGGGCAAGATGAGTCTATTCAGGAAGAGGAGGCGCAACCACTGTACGAAAACCAAGGTAATGGTCGGGGTAGCGGACGGAGTAAGCAGAGCGACAGGCACAGCGCGCATATATTCTATCGAAGTCAAAGGAACCGCCACGCAACACACGGGTCTCTGACGATAGTTCATCTTCGCGTTCGTCGTTATCTTTATAGGGGTATCGTTTAAATATGCTATGAGTCCACTCCAAAGCATTACCCGCCATATCAATACAACCATAGGGCGAGGCACCTTGCGGAGAATAAAGGCCCACAGGCGTTGTGCCGCCTTTTCCACCTTCTGCGGTGTTGCATTTGTTTTTATCAAACTGATTACCCCAGGGATATTCACGACCGTCTATACCGCGCGCGGCTTTCTCCCATTCGGCTTCGGTGGGCAGACGCAAAACCAAGTCCAATGGCAATTCTGATTTCAATAATTGATTCAACCATTGGCAATATGCTACTGTATCTCTCCATTTGACATATACAACAGGATGATCTTTTAGCTTTTCCCAACCACTTACAGGATGGAAGATTCCTTGGGATTTGATGAAAGCGTTATATAATTCGTTGGTGACTGGATAACGCGCCATCCAGTAATCGTAAGAGATGTCAACGGTAGACTTTTCATCTCCCATCAGGAATTCCCCCGCTGATACACGCATGAATTCCATGCCGTTGGAGAGGATGAGTTTGTTCGATATTGGAGCATTCACATACTCAACGTCACCATCTAAGATTTCCTCATCGCCAATAGCACTGATACTTATATCATCAGTGCTATTCAAAAAACTCATGACTTTCTCGGTATCAAATTTAGGCTTCTTGTAATTTAGCCCTAACGAATCAGATCGCCTCTTCAAACTAACCAACAACCTCTCTAATCCCCGTTCTCGTTGCCCCTCAAAATAATCGGCATATTGCCAAGGACGCAACCTGCGTGGAGGGTCGCATTCTTCCAAACGCACGGGCATGAGGTATAAAGTACCTTCAGGCTTGTAATCGGCATAGTCCAACACGATTCTTAGTTCGCGTTGAACATAGCCCTCCTTCGTAATTGATCCTTTGGAAATACAAACAATGATCGCGTCGGCGGCTTCGACAGCTTTTTCGATCTCCATGTTCCAATCCTGCCCTGGGTAGAGTTCTTCTTCGTCCAGCCAGGGTTGAATCCACGGTTCGGCGCGGAGTTTTTGATACAACTCGCGGACAGCGGGTTTGTCATTGGAGGAGTGGCAGAGGAAAACGCGGAGTGGACGGTTTGTTGGCATGTGAATATGAAAACCTTATATAAAGATTTTTATCAAAACTTAATCAAAAAAATCATCTTCTTCCAAATCACTATCCCCTAAATAGACATCACGGCCCTTATCTGGTCCAACAACGCCCATTTCTTCTAGTTGGTTTAATAACCGAGTTGCGTCAACAAGGTTAAGTCGAAATTTACTTTGCAGCAAGGAAGTATTCGCTTCGTTAGTACGCAAAAACTCGATCGCATCAAAAACCAAGTTCTCGATTGGTTCTCCATCAACATCTTTTATTACACTGTTGTCGCTTATTAAACCTAATGCAATCGCCCTCTTCCTTAAGCTAATCTGCAATTTTCTAAACTCCGTTTCCCTAGAATCCCCAAAATAATCTGTGTATTGCCATTTCAATAACCGATTTGGAGGCTTGCATTCTTCCAATCGCACAGGGATGATAAAGACTGTTCCTTCGGGTTTGTAGTCGGAGTAATCTAAAGCAACTTTGATTTCTTTTTTAATATATCCTTCTTTAGTTATGGAACTGTTTGAGAGGCATACGATAATCACATCTGTAATTTCGATAGCTTTTTCGATCTCTAAATTCCAATCTTGCCCTGGATAGAGTTCTTCTTTGTCTAACCAAGGTGAAATCCACGGCTCGGCGCGGAGTTTTTGATACAACTCGCGGACGGCGGGTTTGTCATTGCTGGAGTGGCAGAGGAAGACACGAAGGGGGCGGTTTGTGGTCATGAGTTTATCCCCAAATTATAAAGGATGAACTTCAGGGCGGGTGATTTATTCCCCCACCCGCTTCGACATCAAAATATCGGGCTTGCCGATTCCATTTGCGTCCGGCACGACCCCCGTAATGATATATCCCATCTTCTGGTAAAACTCATACGGATGCCGTTTCAGGTTGCGGATCGCGCGAATCTTCCCCCACAAATCTTCATACAGATCCACATCTGAAAGCGATGTCATCCCATCCTGGTCGTCCGTACCCAGCATGACCGTCAACCCGCCGCGCCGGCGCACCTGTTCTTCAAAATCCAGTACCAACGCGCGCCCGATCCCCCGTCCATGAAAAGCAGGCAGCACTGCCAGCGGATGCAGTTCCCACACCTTGCCATCATATTCAGGAATACCGCCGATCATGCCGAGCAACTTTCCATCACCTGCTGCAACAAGGCAAATGCGTTCCGCCTCGCACATCTCTTCCACTTCTGCCAGCCCATCCTCAAACGTTTCCCACGCGTCCGCCCAGTGTTCGCGGAAGGCATCCACCAGCAGCCGCGCCATTTGATGTTTAAGTCCTTCGTCTTTCCCATCGAACGTCAATATCTGCATAATGCTCCCTACTTGATCTCAGCCGGATCCCCGCTCCGAATCGACTCCACTGCCGCAAATGTGGACTTGGTCACACCGATCAACTGCTCATATGGAATCGGCGCTCTGACTCCGCTCTTAATTGATTCTGCAAAAGCAGCCATTTCCGCCCTCCAGCCTTTGTCCTGTGCGCCGCTTTGAGCAGTTTTTCTCCCATCTTTCACAGTCGTCAACGAGACGTAATCATCCAACACCGCCACCATACCTCCACAGAACACTTCGAGCCGCTCCTTGGGCATGGATTTATCGCCGTTGGCAAGATAGTCCACTACGCCGATGGAGCCATCGGGGAAGGTAAACGTCATTGAGACATTGTCCTCGCAGTATTTGCCGTTGTTCGGCAATGCATGTGCCGTCACGCTGACAGGCGCTGCGCCGACGAGGAAGGTGATCAAGTCAATGAAGTGACAGGCTTCGCCGATGATCCGTCCGCCGCCGATGGCTGGGTCTTGAGTCCAATGATTTGCAGGGATAAAGCCAGCATTGACGCGGTAATGGGCATGGAGAGGTTCGTTTCGATTTAAGATTTGTGATTTTAGATTTTGGGCGAGTGGGGAAAATCTGCGATTGAAGCCAACAGTCAACAGCGATTGATTATTAGTTTTTAGCTGTTTGCTGATGGCTGATAACTGACTGCTATTAATAGCAAGCGGCTTCTCCACAAACACATTCTTGCCTGCCTTCAACGCCTTCACCACCAAATCTGCATGGGTATCGTGTCTTGTAAGAATGGCTACTGTATTGATATTCTTGTCGTTGATGATGTCATCTTCGGATGATGTAGCGTACTGAAAACCGAATTTTTTGCCGGAGTGCTGGGCGTGGAGTCCGCCGGAGGAAGCGATGCCGACAAGTTCAAAGTCTTTGTTGTTTTTGATGACGGGAAGCAGGGTGGAGTTGGCGAATAAGCCAGCACCCAATACACCCAATTTGACGATGGACGATTGATTACGGACGACGGAAGAAAATTCCACGTTTCTTTCTTCTTTCGTCTTTCTTTCAGGATAAGTAAGGAGAACACCGAGAAAAGGCTCTTTCCTTTTCCCAGTAATCACCTCGTAAGCCTTCACACCATCTTCAATATCGAAACGATGGCTGATGAGCGGCTCCACTTTTAGCTTTCCACTCGCCATCAAATCCACTACGGCTTGGAAGTTGCGCCCTTCTGTCCAGCGGACATAGCCGATAGGATAGTCATGTCCATTCTCTTCGTAATTGGAATCATAACGACCAGGTCCGTAGGAGCGGGAGTTGATGAAGGAGATCTCTTTTTCGTAATAGACCTTGCGCGGAAAGTTCAGACCAACAGCGCCTGTTGCTACAACTTTGGCACGATCACGGGCAATGACGCCAGCGAGTTCAACGGGGTCATTCGAGGGAGTGTCGGCGCAGATGATGACACTGTCAAAGCCGCGGTTGGCGGTGAATGCTGCAGCGGCGGATTCGGCTCCTTTGCGAGTAACAGCCTGAAGGTTAAGAGAAGAGGCGAGTTTGACTCGCTTCGGATCAATGTCAATGCCGAGGACGCGGCATCCTGCCGCAGCCGCCAGTTGAATCGTCAATAATCCCAAAAGACCCAAACCGATCACGGCAACATTTTCGCCAAGCTGAGGCTCCGCGAGGCGAAAGCCGTGCAGGGAAATTGCGCCGAGGGTGGTGAAGGCCGCGGATTCGAAATCCACATTTTTGGGGAGTGGAGTTAAAAGATTACGCGGCAGGACATTGTATTCGGCATGCGTGGCATAACCGCCGCCCGCACATGCCACGCGTTGACCGATCTTGAAACCCTGCATATTCTTGCCAAGCGCAACAATCGTGCCGGCAGTGGAATAGCCAAGCGCCATTGGTTGATCGAGGCGATTGAAGACGGCATTGACGGTTGGCATCACGCCTTCGCGTTTGGCTTTGTCGAGAGTCTGCTTGACAAGGTCGGGGCGGGAACGTGCTTTGCCAAGATAACTTTTTTCAGCGAATTCAACGACCATGCGCTCGGTGCCTGCCGAGACGAGGCTGGCTGAAACTTTGACGAGAGCCTGTCCCTCACGCGGGGCGGGGATGGGGATATCTTCTACGACTGTTTTTCCGTTTTTGATGTGCTGGAGGAGTTGTTTCATTTGATCTTTTCCATGTCGGAATTATTGTCATTCTCAATAAATTCAAATTGATTAGAGTATCGAATTTTCAACATAAGCAAGAACATTCCCCCAGCTGCAAAAAACAAAAGTGATTGCACGAAATTCCAGTATGTGTAAGCCCACTCTCGCAAAAACCAGAATAGATTTCCAGAGATCAAATAAAGCATAATGAAAAGTACTCGATAGAACGGGATATTGAATTTGGTTTTACTAAACCAAAATAACGGCCCAAGCAGGGCAAGGATTGGGAGCAGGATACCATAATGATGCTCCCAGGCAATGGGTGATGCCATGGTCGAACCGAGGCCCATAATGCAAAAATCAACATAGGATATATATCCGCCTTGTTTTGATTTTCCAAATATAGAAAATCCGATGAGCACAAGGCTGCTAAGCATGGTGCCAAGATATACCCATACAATGTAAGGGGGATAATAACGCGCAAGCCAGCGGACATTATTGAAAGAATCGGGATGGCTTACACTCAGAAAACGATTCAAAAGTCCATTTACGCTTTGGTTCGACATAAACGCTTCACCGTGTTTTGAAAGATAGCCGAGTGCTTTCAAATAATCAAAATAAGTGAAGATGCCAAATTCCAATGCGCCCCAAATCACAATTACCAGGGCAGAGGAAAGGATAGCCATGATAAATTTCCAATCCCTGCGCAACAAACCCCAGATCAGAAACAATCCGTATTGAGGTTTGAACGAAGCCATAATACCTATGAATATCCCGGCCAATCCAGCATGGCCTGTCATATAGCATAGCAGGGCAACGGCAAACAGGGCGTTGAGCCATGCCTGGCTTTGTCCAAGAGAAATGGCCACGCCAATTGGATAATACACGAGGGTAAATAAGCCGGCCAGAAAGATGAATACTGTTTTATCCAGCCAGGATGAAGTATCTGACTGATCATCGAAAAGTTTCAGGGAGCGGAACGCAACAAGGGCTACAGCCGCAATGTTGACCAGCAAAAAGAACCGGGCCACGCCAGTGAAGAAAACATTGAAATCTGTTTGAAACTCCAGGAGATATTTGATGATAAGCAGAGTATTGGGTGGATAGATGAACTTAATACCATCCTTAATAAGCATTTCGCTGTATAAAGCCACATCTTTATTGTGATCCAGCCAGTATTGCCACGCAATTCCCATTACCTTCCAGGAATCGTCTCCGTATTTGCGTTCGAACAAGGACCATACAGTGGTCGTAATCGTATTGATTTGCCACTCATAGCCCAAAAAGCTCCCGATCACGCCGATTAATAAGGCAAAAATAATATCAAGACCCAGAAGCAAAAATAAATAAGTGTTGATCCTCTTCATTTTCTTAGTTGCTTGCTCCTCCAAAAGTATCACTGGGCAAATTTCAATTCAGACGCACGAATATGTCAGGAGAATATTTGTATCTGCTCAGAATAACATACCGGAAAGTATAACGCATATCAAACAAACAGCTTAATCATACATGGAATAAACCAAGATATGACATACGTCATATCTTCAATTAAGGAAAAACTTAATTATTGAATTATATTTTTTCAAATGCTATCCTATGATAAGAGTGGACGGCACCAGCCGTCCTGTTACTATTTGAAAAGGAGATAACTATGGAACTAGGTGGCTACGCTAACAAGATCGCATGGGTTGACTTGGCTGACGGCAAAGTGGAATACAAACCCATCGCTGAAGATGATGCCCGCAAATACATCGGCGGACGCGGCTTGGGTGTTAAATACGTCTTCGACAACGGACCAAAAGTTGACGCCCTCTCCCCAGACAACATCCTCTGCTTCATGAACGGACCGCTGACCGGCTCCGAAGCCAACATGAGCGGGCGCATGGCAATCGTGACAAAATCGCCTCTCACTGGAACCGTAACTGACTCTCACCATGGCGGCTGGTCTGCCGCCCGATTACGCTGGGCTGGCTTCGATGGTCTTGTCTTCAAAGGCAAGGCCGCCAAACCCACCTATGCATACATCCATGATGACAAAATCGAACTGCTTGACGCCTCCGAAGTATGGGGCAAGGGCGTTCACGACACCATCAAACATTTCAAGGAAAAATACGGCGAAAAAGACCTCACCGTCATCACCATCGGACCTGCGGGCGAGAACCTTGTCAAGTTCGCCTGTTGGATCAACGAGAATGACCGCGCTTCCGGCCGCGGCGGTACGGGCTGTGTCGGCGGCAGCAAGATGCTCAAAGCTGTCGTCATCAAGGCTGAGAAAAAGATTGTCAAAGCTGCCAATCGTGATAAATGGAAGGAAGCGCATAAGAAAGCGCTTGCCGAGATCATGGATGAGCGCGTTGTTACATCCCCGCGCAAGGGCGGTCTCTCTGTCTATGGCACGAATGTGCTCATGAACATGACCAACGTCATCGGCGGTCTGCCCACCAAGAACAGCCAGTTCACCGGATGGGAACATGCCGAAAAAGTCAGCGGCGAATACGTCAACGACAACATCCTCGTGGATAACCCCACCTGTCACGCCTGTCCGGTTGCCTGCAAGAAAGAAGTCGAGATCAAGGACGGTCCATATGCCGGCCTGCGCATGGAATCGGTCGAATACGAACCCGCCTGGTCAGTCGGCACGAACTGCCTCAACGACGATATTCGTGTCGTCGCCAAGATGATCGACTGCGCCAACGACTACGGTTTCGATGCCATCGAAGTCGGTCACCCGCTCTCCGTCTGGATGGAAGCCTCCGAAAAGGGTTACACCAACGGCTCCGGCACAATCAACTGGGGCGACGGCGCCGCCATGGTCGCCGCCGCTGAAATGATCGCCTATCGCAAGGGCTTCGGCAATGTTCTCGCTGAAGGTGCAAACGCGGTTGCCGCGCACTTCGGTCACCCCGAACTCGCCATGACCGTCAAAGGTCAGGGCGTGCCCGCATACGACCCGCGCGGCATCAAAGGCATGGGACTCGGCTACGCCACATCCAACCGCGGCGCCTGCCACTTGCGTGGGTACACTCCCGCCGCTGAAGTCGTCGGCAACGTACTGGGTCCTTCCACCGTAGCAGACCCGCTTGCCTGGAAGGGCAAGGGCGAGATGAACTTCATCTTCCAGAACGTCCATGCCGTCACCGACTGCTTGGATCTCTGCAAATTCTCAACTTTCGCTGAGTCGCTTGATTCATTCGCTGCCCAGTACGAAGCGATGACAGGCGTCCCATGCGATGCAGGTCATTTGCTCAAGGTCGGCGAGCGCGTTTACAACCTTGAACGCCATATCAATAATCTCAACGGTTTTGGCGAAGGCTCCGACACGCTGCCCAAGCGCTTCACCACTGAACCCTCCACCATGGGCGGCTCCAAGGGTCACGTCTGCGAACTCGATGATATGCTCGTCGAATACTACGAGAAGCGCGGATGGGTCAACGGCGTTGTGCCCGAATCCAAACTCAAGGAATTGGAGATCATCTAATTCCCGCTTCATTCCTAACTGAAGCCTGATTCTGTTTTCCAGATCAGAATCTTTCCGATAAACAAAAAGCAGGGCGACTCTCGTCGCCCTGCTCGTTTTAATTATGTTTTGCGAGGGTATGACCTCTCAAACCCTACCCGCCACCCACTGCAGGGAAAACGTTGACCGTATCTTCCGCTGTTATTTTTGTCTGGAATTCATCTTCCATAAATTGCACGTCGCGCCCATTGATAAAAAAGTGGACATGCCCATACATGCGTCCCTCTTCATTAAGCAGTTCCTTCTTCATGGGAGGGAATTTTTCGATGATGGTATCCAGCAATTCCCTGGCGGTGATGCCGTGATCCACATCAAATTCAACCGTCTTGCCGCCAGCAATATCGCGCAGGGTTGCAAAGAAATTCACCTTCATAAAGTCATCTCCTTTTTAATCGCGCAACACTTCCACGTTTATTTTACCGCTCGAAATAGGGGAGAAAAAACTGACAGTGGAATCAGGCTGGAGAGGTGTATCAATTCCCAGCGGAGTCAGACGCGGATTCCTCCCATCCACATAGACGGGAACATCGGGGCGCAAATTACCTTTCGCATCCATCAAATGGAAGGCTGTTTCAGGGTATTTATCAACCAGCAATGCCAGTAGTTCACGAAAGGAGGCGACACCATCCGTGATCTCGAGGGATGCTCTGCCAACCGTGGTACGCATATTTGCGTAAAAACGAATATGCATGTCTGAATCCTTATATCTATTTTATCATTTTCATGTGCAAATAAAAAAGGCCCGGATGCTTAATCCGAGCCTGGGGATAAACCTATGTTACGGACATTGCACGATGCCCTGCGCCCACAGACATCCGCCGCAGACCGGGGCAATATCGTTGCCGAGGCAGTCTTCCTCGTTGGCTTCGGAAAGGTCGCAGCCGCCGCAGAAGGTGCATGGAGCGAAGACAAAATTATGCAGGCGTTCGCGATAAGCGAGGTATTCTGGATCGAGCCAGATCTCTTCCAGGCTCTGCTTGTGGACATTGCCAATGATATGTTTTTTGGAAAGGCGTGGTTTGCCGTGCAGGTAGCTCATGTGAGTATGCATCAGCGGCCAGCAAGGACTCACCTCCCCCGTCCACGAGATGGACATAGTGCCGCTTTCGACGAAATTACACACGTCGTTTGCGCCGCCCCAATTGTTACCGGCAAAGCTGACATTACATCCGCTGTTGAAGGCTTCGGTAAGCGCGGCCTGGGTATCTTCGTTGAAGTCCATTTTGGGAAGGCTGAGTTTTGGCAAAACAGGTGATGGCAAATAAGCGATATTGCGGATGGTACGGTTATACAAGCGATCGCCTTGCATATCTTCGGTAGCAGGCTGGACGTTGCTGACCGAGAAATAGCGCGCGCCAAAGGTGTGTCCCATTTTGATGATCTTGGGCAAATCGTTGATGTTACGCTTCATGGCGACGAAGGCCACGCCGATTTCAGGCTGGGGGAAATGCCCGCCTTTGCGCATTTTGAAAAGGCGGCGCAGGTTTTCAAGAATGACGGGCAGTTCAGCGCCAAGACGTACATCGGCATAGGTTTCGGGGCTTGCACCATCCAAAGAGACCCACAGAACATCCAGTCCAGCATCAATCAATTCGCGGGATTTTTTCTCAGTGAGGATGGTGCCGTTGGTGATGAGCTCGACTTTGACACCGAGTTCCTTGATGCGGCGAATCCATTCGATGGTTTTGACATGGAAAAGCGGTTCGCCGATACCGCCGAAATACACATCGGGGATGGGGTCCATTTGTTTAAGGCTGTTGAAGATGCTTTCGAAGGTCTCTTCGGTCATGCGCCCAATGGGTTGGTCCCAGGCATTTCGGAAGCAGGTAATGCAATCGAGGTTGCAGGCAACCGTAGGTTCAATGTAGATTTTGGTGAGGTGAGTGATCGGGCGGTGCATGCGGACGAAGTTGGTACCTTCGTCGAGACGAACCTTGGAGCCAGGATTCAGCCCGTATTGGCGGGCAACTTCAGGCGGAAGTATGAGGCGTCCATTTTCATCCACTTCCGCCCAGGCGGTTGTAGGTTTTGTCGATAAAACAGTCATGCGTTCTCCTTACTTAATTCCCACTAATAATATCTATTTTTGCGAAAATTTCACGTGACAAAAGTTACATTTTCAGAATGACCTGTCAATTATGTCAAAATTTATGAAATAATGGGGTGATATAATTTTGCCATTCCATTTCAGGAGAATTCCATTGGCTGATATCCGTGTTTCTAAATTTGCAAATGTTTTGGTGCAGCACTCTGCGCGCGTTGTGCCCGGTGACCGCATCCTGCTTGAAGGCACAACAGCCGCTGAACCACTTTTGCGCGAACTGTATATCCAAATTCTGGAAAAAGGCGGCAATCCGCATTTGATGGTGGCTTTGCCCGGTACGATGCCGTTCAGCCAGGATGAAATGTATTTGACGTACGCAAAAGATACGCAGCTTGATTTCGTACCGACTTTTTATAAACTGGCGTACGATCAATTTGAAGGGCGCATCCGCATTCATTCGGCGACAAACACAAAAGGTACTTCCAATATCGACCCGGCAAAAATTCAGCGTCGCAGCAAGGCAACTTCGGTCATCACTGAAGCGCAGTTCCGCCGCGGCGGCGCAGGCGAGTTTAAATGGGTCACCACCCTCTATCCTACAGAAGCGTATGCACAGGATGCCAATATGAGCCTGAAAGAATATGAGGACTTTGTATTCGGTGCAGTTCACACCAACGAGGATGATCCCATTGCTTTTTGGAATTCCGTGAAAGAAAAGCAGCAGTCAGCCGTGGATTTTATGAAAGGGAAAAACCAGGTAGTACTGCGCGGACCAAATGTTGACTTGACCCTTTCTGTCAAAGGGCGCACGTTCATGAATTCCTTCGGCACCTTCAACATGCCAGACGGTGAAATTTACACAGGCCCTGTGGAAGATTCAGTCAACGGCTGGGTGAAGTTCACGTACCCTGCAAATTACGGCGGCACGAGCGTGGAAGGCGCGGAATTAACTTTCTCGAATGGTCGTGTGTCCGCTGCCAAAGCCGAGAAAAACCAGGACTTTTTACTCAAGACTCTGGACAGCGATGCGGGATCACGTCATCTCGGCGAGTTCGCCATTGGAACGAATTTTGATATTCAGCAGTTTACGGGCAACATCCTATTCGATGAGAAGATCGGCGGCTCCTTCCACATGGCGCTCGGCGCAGGCTACCCCGAAACTGGTTCAAAGAATAAGAGTTCCATACACTGGGATATGATCTGCGACATGCGCACCGATTCCGAAATTCTTGTGGACGGCGAGTTATTCTACAAGAACGGCCAGTTTGTATTTGAAAAGTAGTCTGAAAATGTAAAGGCAAAAAAGAAGGTTGAGGGTTTTCCTCAACCTTCTTTTTTGCCTTTACATTTTATTCGTCCCCAAATGAAATCCCGATGTTGCGGGCAGTTATTACAGCGTCGCCATCCAACTGTACACGTTTTGGAGCAGCGGTTGCTTCTTCAAGAGGAAGGTCTATAATCTCGCCGCATTGCAAAGCCACCATGCGGTCAAACCCGCCGCGCGCCGCCAAACGGACGGCTGCCGCTCCATAACGAGTAGCGAGCATTCTGTCAAAGGCAGTTGGTGTCCCTCCCCGCTGGATATGCCCAAGCACGGTCACACGCGATTCGAAGCCTTGATTCTCGATATGTTCAGCAACCACCTGACCAATTCCGCCAAGCCGCGGCACATAGATTTCATCCCCTTTGCGGGAGAAGATCTGCCCGCCACCCTGGGGCTTCGCCCCTTCTGAAACTGCGAGAATGCTGAACTTACTTCCTTTTTCTGCGCGTGCACGGATCTTCTTCATAATACTTTCAAACTTAAATGGAATTTCAGGAATCAAAATTACATCCGCCCCGCCAGAGACGCCAGCCTGTAAAGCAATGAAGCCGGCGTCACGCCCCATAAGTTCGAGCACCATGGCTCGATGATGTGACTCAGCCGTGGTATGCAAACGATCCAATGCGTCGGTGGCGATATTGAGCGCGGTATCAAAGCCAAAGGTGATTTCCGTGCCGCCAATGTCATTATCAATTGTTTTAGGGACGCCAATGACAGGCACGCCTTTTTGAGCAAGTTCATGGGCAATGTGAAGCGTCCCATCTCCGCCCAATACCAACAGGGCGTCCAGTTTCAATTTCTTTATCCCCTTTACGATCTCATCCGAAACGTCAATGGTCACTTCCTTTCCATCGCGAATGACCTTGCGCGCATACGGGTTGCCGCGGTTTGCCGATCCAAGAATCGTCCCGCCGCGCGGCAGGATTCCGCGCACACTATTCATGCCGAGCGGAATAATTCCATCTTCTTCAAGGAAACCGTCGTAGCCATCCCGAATTCCAAAGACTTCAAAATCATATTCATTGATCGCAGTCTTCACCGCCGCGCGGATGACCGCATTTAAGCCCGGCGCATCCCCACCGCCAGTGAGAATTCCAATTCGCTTCATTAGGCAACTCCTTTATTGTTTCAGCTTCATAATAACTCATTCACAGTATCTTTGCATGAAAATACGTTTCTTGCAATTCATACTCATCCCCCATATAATGTGAGCGATGAATACAAACCAAACATCACTATTTCAAACCATGATCAAATGGCTCGTACCCATTGCGGCAATCATCGCTTTTGGGGCATGGATGTACATTTCCCCCGAAGGCGCACTTGGTAAACTGGACGCCATCGGTTACGCAGTTTGCCACCGCATTGACGAACGTTCCTTCCAGATCGGAGACCGCCAGCTTCCGCTCTGTGCACGCTGCACAGGCGAATTCTACGCAGCAGGCATTGCCTTGATCTTTCAGGCTTTTGCAAGCAGAAAACGCAGCAAACTCCCGTCGCGCGGAATTATCGCAGTCCTGATATTTTTCTTCCTCGCGTTCGGGATTGATGGGAGCAACTCCTATCTTTATTTGCTCAAACAAACTTCAGGAGGAGCGCTGGAGCAGATTCCCAATCTCTATGTCCCCAACAATGTTCTGCGTCTCTTTACCGGTTCAGGCATGGGAATTGCGCTTGCAGCAGTTTTGTATCCCGTCATCAATCAATCCCTTTGGCGCGAATTAGATGACCGCCCTGCGCTCGAATGGAAGAATTTCGGCATTCTCATCGCGTTGGTTGCCGTGATCAACCTGCTCGTGCTGACAGACAGCCCCATCGTACTTTATCCCATCGCATACATCAGCGCGCTGGGCACATTGTCCCTGCTTGTTTTGGTATTCACCATTTTATGGATCATCATCATGAAACAGGATAATACCTTCGACAACATCCGCCAGCTTTGGCTTCCATTCGCCTCAGGCGTGACCTTGGCACTGCTCATGATCCTCAGCATTGACCTGCTCCGGCTGCAATTCACCGGCACATGGAATGGGTTTCCCGGGTTGACAGGATAACAACGAACCCTACAGAGATTCGTAGTATAAGCAAGACTGTTTTTGAAGAAGGAGAAAGAAAATGGAACTATTACTCGGCGTATTTTCTGCATTTGGTCTATCTGCCAGTGCAGGACTCAATGCGTACATTCCACTGCTGGTGATCGGCGTCATCGCGCACTACTTCCCCAACACCCTCGCCCTCAGCCAGCCTTTTGACCTGATCGCCAACCCCTGGATCCTCATCCTGCTTGGCATTCTCGTCATCATCGAAATGGTCGCAGACAAAGTACCTGCTGTCAACCACATCAACGACTTGATCCAAACAGTTGTCCGCCCTGCAGCAGGAGCCATCGCTTTTGCGGCCAGCGCCAATGTCATCACTGACGTCCATCCTGTTTTGGCACTCGCCTGCGGCTTGCTTGTGGCCGGGGGCGTACATGCGGTCAAGGCAGCGGCTGTCCGCCCGGCTGTCACGGCTACGACAGGCGGAGTAGGAAACGTGCCCGTCTCCATCGCAGAGGACATCTTTGCTTTCCTCACATCTGTCCTGGCAATTGTCATCCCGCTGATCATGGGAACGATCACCATCGTCATCCTTGTGCTGGTCATTTGGTGGTGGTGGGATAGAAGGGAAAAAGCGCAGGCTGCCCGATAACCTGTTTACAGGAAAAATTATGATGGAAGAAACCAACATACCGCCTGAACAGCCGAAAAACAAAAAAAACGATGCTTTATATTGCGATCGGCATCGCAGTTTTATGCTGTGCATGCTGCGGGCTGGCGCTTATTTTCCAACTCCTTCTCCAAAATTCAGGCTTCACACTGTTAACATTTTCGCACCAGTTTTATAGTTTATAATGCACATACGCCATTGTTGTGCGATTTTCATCTAAAGGAAAAAGGAGCAGTAACCATGAATGAAATGCCTGTCAACCCAAACGAAGAACAACCCAAGAAAAGTAACACTGGTCTTATCATCGGCATTGTTGTTGTAGTCCTGTTGTGCTGCTGTTGTGCAGTTGTTGCGGGCGGCTGGTTCTACGGCGACGCTATCGTCCAGTCTCTCAATTTCTAATATCTCATTCAATAAAAAATCCTCCGTCAACGCGGAGGATTTTTTGATTCAAAGTGCAGTTCGAGCTCCCGCAACCCCTCAAAGATTTTTGCCATCAATCCTTCGTCCAATTCCAAGTCTTCCAATTCATCTTTGTCCAATACCGTTTTTTCTCCATCTGCCGAAACCCACAAGTCCAAAGCCAGATCCACATACGAGACAGAGCTATCTTCGATGACAGCAGGCTTGGTGATATTACAATACCAGCCCTTCAACTTTCCATTATCGCGGTCGTAGATCTCAAAGATGTTATACCATTTATCCGTGTAAAAAGTTTCCACAAAACGGTCATTGCGTTTCAACACGATATCCTGAAACGGCAGATCGTCACGGTTAAAAAACGCTTCAATCGTGATGGAGTTTTCATCACGGAATAGTTCAACGCCGTCATACTGCCAGGTCACTTCCTCCGCAAGGTTTTTCTTCAAGATTTTCATGCGAGACATTTTACCTGAACCTTCACAGTGATGACTTGACCAACTTGCGGCGCATCTTTCATGTGGATAATTAAACCGCCTCTCCCTTTAACTTCAAACTGATCCCGTTTAAAAATCACATCCTCCACTGTAATCTGAATCTCACCCCCGCCGTCTTCTCTAGCATTTAACAACACTGAAACTTTCTCGCCCGTTCCATGCTTATGGTTACAAGTTAAAGAAAAGACACCAAACTCTGTTTTGACCTTATTTTCCGCAATCACTTCGCCTTCGATGACATTTCCAATTCCCAGGAATTTCGCCACCACCGCGGACTGTGGATCCTTCCACAGTTCATCAGGAGTTCCATCACGAATGATCACGCCATCGTGCAAAACCAGAATGCGGTCTGCAATGGCATAGGCTTCTTCCTGATCGTGCGTGACGTAAACAGCAGGGATCTTTGTCTTGTGCAGAATCATCCGCAATTCGTTGAGCAAGTCTTCCTTCATGGCTCTGTCCAATGCGCCGAGAGGTTCATCGAACATCAGCAGGCGCGGACTTGGGGCAAGCGCACGCGCCAAGGCAATACGTTGCTGTTCACCGCCAGAGAGATCAGTTACTTTGCGCTTCTCGAACCCCGTCAAATTTACTTGCTCCAAAAGGGCGGCTACACGCAGACGAATTTGATCCACTGGCAGGTTGCGAATCTTCAAGCCGAAGGCGATGTTGTCAAAAACGTTCAGGTGAGGAAAAAGCCCATAGTCTTGAAAGACCAGGCCAAAGTCGCGGAGATGAGGCGGTGTTTGGGCGAGGTCAATGCTGTTGAAGTGGATATGTCCACTTTCAGGGAAATCCAATCCAGCGATCATCTTCAAAATGGTGGACTTGCCGCTGCCCGATGCGCCAAGCAAACAGACGGTCTCCCCTTTTGCGACGGTGAAGGAGATGTCGCGCAGGAGCGGCTTGCCTTCGTAGGCTTTGACGAGGTTGCGAAGTTCGAGCATTAGAATTCTCCAGAGTCGGACAGGCGTAATTTTTCGATGATGAGGATGGCGAATGTGGTGAGAATCATGAGCACGGTTGCCATCGCCATCGCCTGACCGTAGTTGAGACCACCTGGCTGCGAGAGGAAGCGTTGAATGGCAATCGGAATGGTCGGATATTCGGGGCGGGTGATGAGCAGGGTTGCGC
>JACZJB010000052.1 GCA_014860805.1 Anaerolineales bacterium | reverse complement strand
CTGTTAATGCGTATGCATCATTCCATGCAATCGGTGAATGGCTGCTTCCATGGTGACAAGGCTGCCGCCAAATCCCTTTTGAAATTTATCCGCATCCTGCCGTGAACCGAAACTCAAAATACTGGGCACACAACAAACATTCAAGTCACTGCCAAATATATAAATCGCGTGGTTTGCACTTACCACATGCCCGTGCAGATAATCCGCCGTAAGCGACTGCCATGCGCCTTTGGATTGGCTTTGAATCATTAATCCGCAATGAGCGCAGCAGGCGCGTTTTTGCTCTCCATTTTCAAATTGCACAATGAATATCGTCCGCTCTGAAACAGGCTTATTGCACATGGCACAGGCATGCTTATTTGCGGCTGTAAGTTTCCCAGCCAGGATCACGCCGCCGTGTTTCTTCTGGATATATCCCGCATGCTCCATTTTGTTCAAATCGCGGTGAATGGTCATAGTGGAAACCTTAAGGATCTCCGCCAATTCCTGGATGGAGGCGCTCCCCTTCTTTTGCAGGACTTCTATTATCTTGTTTTCCCGATCTATGGCTGAATAAGACATTGTTATATTATGTTATCCTTAACAAAAGTTGACATAATATAACAAATTGGAACTTCTTCGTCAAGTTAAATTTGTGATTACCGGGGACGATAGTTCCTGCCGCGCCAGGTTACTCCTTGCCCGGAAAGCACCTTCCACGCAGACGTTAACATCATGGCAGCAAATACGCCCGCGCCAAGCGGAGTGGTCAACGCATACCATCTTGAGATGCGCATATTGGACGCTATTTTCACACGCATATAGATTAAATATCCCCATACAAGAATTGATTCGATAATTACACCCAGTGCCATCCATGCCCCACCTTTGAAATACCAATTCAATCCGAGCAAAGGCCAAACGGGCAAAAAGAGCGCCGCTATCAACGCAAGGATCGCGCCGAATGCGCCCAGCAGCAGCATGGCGGGATGATCGCGCAAGCCGAGGTAAATATTCTTCGTCCAGCCTTCCCACATGGTTGCAAGAGACGTGTACATACGCGTGCTGACCACCTGCGTCCCGTCAGCCATCACCAAACGATGCCCATTCCATTTCACCAGCTCTGATATGGCTTTATCTTCCACGATCTGATCCTTCACTTTTTCATGCCCGCCGATCAGGTTATAGATATCCCGCTTGATGAAGATGAACTGCCCGTTGGCAACCGCATCGCGGCGGGCTGGGTCATTGATTTTGCGAGGAGAGAATCCAACGGAAAGCGCGGTCATCACCAACGGCATGACGACCTTCTCCCAGAACGAGCCGAGGATCTGACGCGTCATCACCGTAAAAAGGTCTGCTTCTGTTTCGAGAGCTTTGGCATACACTGACGAAATGGCTCGTGGTTCGAGGAAAGTATCCGCATCCACGAAGCAGAGCCACTCGCCGCGGGCAATTGCTGAGGCTTGGAACAATGCATGGGGTTTTCCAGCCCAGCCCGCAGGCAAGTCTGAGCCGTTGATTATTTTGAGCATGTCATTCTGATCCGCAAGTTGGCGAAGAATCTCTGGAGTCGCATCGGTGGAGTGGTCATCCAAAACAATGACTTCGATGTGCGGATAATCCTGGCCAAGCGCAGCTTCAACACACCTGCGAATATTATTTTCTTCGTTGCGCGCGGGAATACAAATGGAAACGAGCGGCGCATTTTTCGGCGGCGCCTTGGGTGTGACGACGATATCAAGATGATACTGGCTGTGAACCCAATAAACAATGATAAGGCCAAGAATAAATAAAATAGTTGATAGTATGAAATATGTCATGGGAAAATTATCAAAGGCTGGCTTTCGACGAGCTAAATAACGGTAATGGTACTTCCGCGATCCGTCTTTTCAACTTCGATGCGGTTTGGAAAAGCATCTTTGAGCTCATCGAGATGCGTGATGACGAGAATTTTCGCAAAATCATGTTTGACAAGGTTGATGGCTTCGATGAGTCTCTGGCGGCCTTGCACATCCTGCGAGCCGAAGCCTTCGTCAATGACAAGAGTTTGCAGACGCGCGCCTTTGCGCTGCGCGAGGATCTCAGAGAGCGCAAGCCGAATCGCAAAGTTAACGCGGAAGGCTTCGCCGCCAGAATACATTTCGTAATTGCGTGTGCCTGCGGAATCGCTGATCTGAATATCGAGCGTTTCCTTCAGGTCGTCGCGTTTTTTATCTTTGTACTCCGCCTGCGTAACAAATCGAATGGACATGTGTCCGTCGCTCAATCGGTCAAGCAGGTCGTTGGCTTTCTGCTCGATCTGCGGCAATGACTGTTCAATGAGCAAAGCCGGCACGCCGTCTTTTCCAAAAGCGCGTTCGAGAGTTTTATGCCGCGCAATATTTTGATTCAGCTCCTCGCGCTGCACTCCATAGTCCGTTTTGCGCGCGCGCAGTGTCTCGAGCGCTTTCACTTTTTGCTCCGCCCCGCCCAACTCGCTGCGGACCAGGTTTTCATCTTCCCGCAAACGGAATAACTCCCGTTCGGCATCATTGAGATTCGGCGCACCCGCTTCAGATTCGGAAAGTGCTTTGGCAGCGTCGTTATAATTTTTTTCCTGCTCCGCTGCTTCTTCACTCTTCTTCCTTCTTTCTTCTTCCAATTCCTTGATCTCTTTTTCGATGCGTTGATTGACTTCACGAGCAGATTTCAAATTACTGTGCTCATCTTCCAGACTGCGGTTTTCAAATACATGCTTGCGGGCGGCATCGTGTGCGGCGGCATCATACCCAAGTTTGGCAAGTTCCTTGTCCAATTTGGCAAGATCTCTTTGCGACTCACTTGCATACTTGCCGCTTTCCAGCAGCCTTTTAACTTCCTTTAACCGTTTTTCGCCGGTGGACTTCCAATCTTTTGCAATCGCCCGCAAAGATTCAATACGCTCAGTGAATTGCGAAATGGTATTGGAAAATTTCATCCGCTCAGTTTCGATATTGCCAAATTGCTTAAGACTTGCCTCGCTGTCTGCAATTTCCTTTTCAATATCTTCGATCTCTTTTTTATTGGCGCGGAACTGGTCTCCCTTTTGCTTGCCTTCCCTGTTCAATTCTTTAAGCGTGGATTTGCGGTGCGCCTCGCTCAATTCCTGTCCGCACAACGGACAGTCTGCTCCATCCGCCTTCTCCAGTGAATCGATGCGGGATTTAAAATCATCCATTTCCCTGCGCAAAGTTTCATTTTCAACTTTTAATGCAGCGTGCTTTTCACGGGCTTGATTCTTTTTATTTTCCAACTCGTCGCGCTGCTTTATTTTTTCTTCAACGCCTTTTAATGCCTTTTGTCCCTCTTCAATCTGCTTTTCAAGTTCAACCATAGCTGATAGCTGACTGCTGACTGCTGACGCCTGTTTACTTAATTCGTCCAGTTCCTGCTCCAGCTTCGCCTTTTCCACATCAATCTCACGCAGCAACGGCTGGCGTTTTTCATCATGCTCACGAAATTGCGCCGCGACCTGATCCATTTTTTCAACTTCGGCGCGAGTCTTCTGCCATGCCTTGTACGCAGATTCGATCTCCTTCGCGCGGCTGACAAGGTCGGCATATTTCTTCAATTCAGTTTGCTTCTCCGTCAACCGTGATTCAATTCCAATTAACGATGAACGTGAATTCCCCAGCGATTTGGCGAATGTTTCCACCAATTTGCGTTGTTCATTCAAAACTGCTGCCGTCTTTTTGATATTCTCAAGGATGCTTTCCTGTGCAGCGCGCGCGCTGGTCAATTGCTTGAGATTGACCTCCAATTCCTGCAAACGGGTCTTACGAATATCCTCTTCTGCCAGTTCGGCATCGATCTCTGCGATGCGCCCGTCAATCGAATTGACTTCACTTTCTATGGCTTTGCGTTTCTCCGCTGTACGTTCCTTGTATATATCCCAAATCTCCAGCCCAAGGATCGTGCTGAGCACAGATTTGCGCTCGCTGGCTTTCTTCTGTGTGAACTGATCCGCCTTGCCCTGTAAAAAGAAGGAAGCATTGATGAAGGTCTCGTAATCAAGGCGCAGGGTCTGTTCAATCCGCGCCTGTGTATCACGCGTAGTCTTTTCGGTCAGTGGCTTCCACGTCCCACGTTCCACATCCCATCTTTGGTCCCTTATTTTCTGATCCCTACCGTCCAATACTTGAAACTCCAATACCGTGCTTTTTCCACGCGGAAGGGTTCTTTGCACACGATAGATATTGTTTTCATAGGAAAAGATCAGCGCAACCTCCGCAGACTTCACATCCTGATTCAAATTGATCACATCCGAACTTTTTCCGCGCGCCTCGCCAAACAAGACCCATGTGATCGAATCCAACAGAGACGATTTCCCTGCCCCATTCTGTCCGGAAATACAGGCAAGGTCAAAAGAATTAAAATCCAGTTCAACGGGATCAAGGTATGATAAAAAGCCTGAAATACGAAGGTGAAGTGGGATCATTGGAGTAGTGTTTCCTATTGTTAATGATGGATTATAATCGAACCGTTATGTCAGATTTCGAAGCGCCCCGCACACGCCGCCGAATGAGAATCCTTGCGGTCATCATTGCCACCATTCCCTGCTACTGTGCCGGCTTCATTGCCCTTTCCTTTGCACCGGATGCGCGCGCCACTCCCACTCCTACCATCACCGAAACGGGAGTGACCCCTTCCGCCACATTGATTTTCAGCTTCACGCCGGAAATCGTCACAGGGACCACCACCCCCACTTTTACTGCAACACCCACGCCGACAGAGACCTTAACACCCACCCTCACATTAACACCATTCCAGCCCCCGTCATCTACACCGTCGTCAACCAATACTCCCACCAGCACGCCCTCCGATACACCCACATCCACGCAAACACCAACCATCACGCCAACCTTTACGCCCACACAAACGCCGTCCGCTACGCCAACCGCATCTCCAACCGCATTTGGCGGATAAAAATAATCGCTCGTCCCGCAGAAATTCTGCGGGACGTTTGGAATAAACCTTATGAGTGACATCCTCCCATTTCTAAAATCGATCATTTCCGTTTCAGGCTTGTCGGGATTTGAAACCCCCGTTGCAAGTCTCATCGAACAAAAGTGGACTCCCCTGGTGGATGAGCTCACCCGAAGCAGACTCGGCTCGATCCACGGACTGAAAACTGGTTCGCTAAAGAAAAGCATCCGCCCTGCTGACAAGCGCCCATCCGTGCTCATTGCCACTCACATGGACGCCATCGGTCTCATGGTCTCGCGCATCGTGGATGGCTTCGTTTACATCACCAACATTGGCGGCGTGGATTCGCGGGTACTGCCTGGTTCACCCGTCCTCGTTCATGCTTCGAGCGGAGAGGATTTATACGGTGTGGTTGTCATGCCGCCTGCCAATCTCCTCCCTGATGGAGAAGGCGGCGGTGCTGTGGCGTTGAAATACCTTATGGTCGATACAGGACTCACCCCCAGCGAAGTCTCGAAGCGAATCAAAGTCGGGGACAGAGTTGCCTTTAACACAGAACCAGTTGAAATGTCCGGGGGATGCGTCAGCGGTCACACATTGGACAACCGCGCATCCGTCGCAGCGTTGACCATCTGCCTCGAAGAACTTCAATCCAAATCGCATACCTGGGATGTCTGGGCATTGGCATCCGTCCAGGAGGAAGTCACTCTTGGCGGCGCCCAAACATCCACATTCCAGATCAGACCTACCATCGCCGTTGCTGTGGATATGACTTTCGGCAAGGGTACAGGTTCCAGCGGCTATCAAACGTTTGCCATTGGCAAAGGCGTGACACTTGGCATCAGTCCGAGCATTCATCCGTTTTTGTATAAGCGCTTCAAGGAAGTTGCCGAACGAATTGAGATCCCCGTCTTTGATGACATGATGCCCGAATATTCATCCACCGATGCAGACGCGATGCAATTGGTGGCAGAGGGAATCCCGACAATGGTGGTGAGCATTCCGCAGCGCTATATGCACACTCCTGTGGAATTGGTGTCAGTCAAGGATATTCAACGCGCGGGACGGCTGCTGGCTGAGTTCATCGCTTCGCTCGAAGCCGATTTTATTGAAAAGATGGTTTGGGAATAAATATGCTCTCAATTGGCAAATCACAAATCAACCTGCTTGAAAAATTATGCAACGCCATGTCCGTATCTGGAGACGAAGGCGAAGTACGGCGCATTGTTCTGGAAGAAGTCAAACCCCATGCCGATGAAGTGAAAGTGGATGCGCTCGGCAGTGTGCTGGTGCGGAAGAATGCTTCGACTACACTCAGCAAGGGGAAAAAACCTGTACGCGTTCTGCTCGATGCTCACATGGACGAAGTCGGTTTCATGATCGTGGCAGATGACGGCGAAGGATTTTTTCAGTTTGAAACGGTCGGCAGCATCGACCCACGTCATTTGGTGGGCAAACAAGTGATCGTCGGCAAGGACTATTCCGTTGGCGTGATCGGCGCAAAGCCCATTCATATGACCACCTCGGAAGAACGTTCCCATGTCATCGAAGTGGATGCGATGAGAATCGATCTTGGTCCCGAGGGAAAAGCCAAACCAGGCGACCGCGCCACCTTTGCCACAAAATTCAAAATTGCAGGGCCGTCCATCATGTCCAAGTCCATTGATGACCGCATCGGCGTGGCAATTTTGATCGAGCTGCTGAAGAATGCTCCGAAGAATATCGAGTTATGTTTGTCCTTTTCGGTGCAGGAAGAAATCGGGCTGCGCGGCGCCAAAGTGGCGGGTTACTATTTCAACCCCGATCTTGCCATTGCTGTTGATTCGACCCCTTCCCGCGATCTGCCTGACTTCGACGGCAAAGAAAATTACACCTACAACACAAAATTAGGATTTGGCCCTGCCATTTACATGGCGAACTCATCCACCATCGATAATCCGCGGCTTGTACATTTTTTGGAAGAAACAGCCGTCAAAAGCAAGATCCCGTATCAGTTTCGCCAGCCTGGCGGCGGCGGAACGAACGCCGGTGCAATTCAACAGTCCCGCACGGGTGTGCCCGTGGTTTCGGTCTCCGTACCGCACCGCTATACACATTCCCCCATCAGCGTCTCTCGTGTGGATGATTGGGAGAATACATTGAATTTATTGCACGCGGCTTTGAAAAACATGTCTCCTGAGTTGATAAAAAGATAGACACTTATTAAAGGTGACCATGAATGGATTAATCGCTTTACTTGGTTCTGGTGAATATTTACCTGTAATGAATGATGTAGATAAGTATCTGCTGGCGAATTGCGGAGCGGATGGACGCCCGCCGCGCGTAGTCTGTTTACCGACTGCAGCAGGACGCGAAGGCGATGCAAGCGTAAACCGCTGGTCGAACATGGGCGTGGATCATTTCAAGCGCCTCGGGGCGGACGTTCGAGCTGTTCCTGTTATCGACGCAGAATCTGCCAACGATCTGGAACATGCTGCGGCGGTGGAAGAGGCGGATGTCGTCTATTTTTCGGGCGGTAATCCAACGTATCTTCATCAAACCATGAAAGACAGTTTGGTGTGGAAATCTGCTCAAAAAGTTTGGGAGCGCGGCGGTGTCTACGCGGGCTGCTCGGCAGGCGCGATGATCCTCGCGAAGGAAATCCCAGATTTTCGTGCGATGGGACTGCGTTCCATTTCTGCATTTGGGGTGCTTCCAACTGCTTTTGTGATGCCGCATTTTGATGCGATTCCCTTGTTTGGAAAGCCGATGGTTGCCACACTTCGTAAACGATTAAAGGATGGGGAAACCATGATCGGTGTGGATGAAGATACGGCTATCGTCGGAAAACTCGGTGAGGAATGGACAGTGATGGGAACGGCACGGGCGCATGTCTTCACAAAAGGCGAAAGCAAAAGTTATAGCGCCGGCGAAAAGTTTATACTAAAGTAAGTGACAGTCACCTTAAAAGTGACCGTCACTTGAGAGGATATTCATGAAACAATTGCTCAAAACGCTTACTGAAACATTCGGTCCCTCGGGATATGAGGACGAAGTCCGCAAATTGATCTTGAAAGAAGTGAAGCCGCTCGCGGATGAAGTTCGCGTGGATGCGCTCGGTAACTTGATCGTGCGCAAGAAACCAGCAAAGAACTCCAAGAACCCAAGGCGTATCATGCTCGCCGCACACATGGACGAGATCGGCGTCATCGCAAGCCACATTGACCGAAAAGGTTTTGTGCGTTTTACCAACGTCGGCGGGACGTTTGGCAAGTACACACTCGGAGCGCGAGTCCGTTTTATGAACGGGGTGACGGGCGTGGTTGGGTATGACCGCATGGAGAATGTGGATGCCGCCCTGCCGATCAATAAAATGTACATTGATGTAGGCGCAACCAAAAAAGAGGATTGCCCTGTCAAAGTCGGTGACTTTGCCGCCTTTGAACGCTCATATATGGAAATGGGAGACCGCCTGATCGCCAAGTCTATGGATGACCGCACAGGTGTAGTGGTATTGATCGAAACCCTGCGTGGAATCAAATCTACAGCGAATGACCTGTATTTTGTTTTCACCACACAGGAGGAAGTTGGTGTGCGAGGCGCAGGTGCAGCAGCGTATGGTATTGACCCAGAGATCGGTATTGCTGTCGATGTCACGGCTACAGGAGATACTCCCGCTTCACTGAAAATGGTGATGGAACTTGGAAAAGGTCCGTGCATAAAATTCCGTGACCCTGGTATGCTCTCTGACCCGCGCGTAGTGGATTGGATGATCTCAACCGCTGAAAAGGCGAAGATTCCGTATCAGCGCGAGGTACTGCTCATCGGCAGCACCGATGCGCGTGAGATCCAGATCGCGCGCGCTGGCGTGATGGCAGGCGCGTTGTCCATCCCCTGCCGCTATGTCCACTCTGCTTCGGAGATGGTGGATTACAACGACTTAAAGAACTCGGTCAAACTGCTCACCGCCATGTTGAGCAAAGCTGTTTCGTTCTAAACCTATCAGACCCTAAAGGTTTCAAAATCCTTTAGGGTCTTTTTATAAGGAGCATATGGGCGATTACAACCGTTCTACAAAAGAAATACCTTTCGAACAAATTTCCCCAGATGTGATGCAGACAATAAACAAATATATTGAGTTGCACACTCTTGGGGATATTCTTGCGAACATTTCGCTCTGTATCGTTTCTACGTCTGAAAAACTCAAAAAGGGACTGTTCAGCGGCTCAGGCCCAAAACTGTTAGTTGAAACTGTTATTCTGACTGACCGCTGGCTCATCCTCGCTGACCGAGTTGACCAGAACGCCATTTTTATCAAGTCCATGCAGTTGAGGGATATTGTGGTGGAAGATTACGAGAAGAGCCTTTTCTATTCCAAAATCCCCGATACGGGTATGAATATCTCTGGCATGTTCACGGATGCGAGCGAGAAAGGGACGATTTTTTTACCACTTGGAAAAGATGCGGCGGGAGAAAAGTTCAAGGAAGCGTTAATCAAATCCGTGCAGGGTGCGAAGAAATAGGATTTTCTGTGCGCATTTTATTCGCCTTATCTTAACCATCCAATTAAATAAAATGCCCGCGAAAATCATGAGGATTTTCGCGGGCATTTTATTTATCAGGCACTATTTCTTTGCTTCTTCGCTATTCTCTTCCTTCTTCGCCATGAAAGACATAAGCATAGCCGCGCCTGCGGCAATGGCAAACATGCCCATCGAAGCGGGGCTGGAATAATTAGTCAGCCCAACGAGCAAACCAAAGAACCCAACAGCCAAAGCAGCCTGCAACTGCCAGATGGCCTTTTTATAGGCGTCCATGGTGAAGCGCCCAACGGCAAACCCCAGCACAGCAAAACCCAACGCGCGAATGACAAAACCAACGACTGAAAGAACTTCTGTAAATGCACCCATTTGAATCTCCTTTTGTAATTTTTACAACCAGGCCCATAACGCCCAAAACACGATCATTATAAAGCCGATTCCAAATCTCGCCGCAAGCGACCACCCCCAGCCTGTCATCCAGGCTTTGGTATTGGCAAGGGCTTGCTGCTTTTCCTTCAATCGACGCCATTCAGCAAGGTACAGTCCCACCGGAGAAGCAATCATCCCCGCAATTGGAGTGAAGAACAGACTGACACCAATGCCCGCCGCAAACGCCCAAAGAATCGAACTCCACGGCACGTTCTTATCCCGCACATGTTTGGCAATGATAATATTATCTACAATATTGCCGCCGATCATCAGCAAAGTGATGAGGGCGAACAGCACCCAATCCACCCAGGTCATGTTGCCATTTATCGCCTGTACAATGGCATAGACCAGCGTACCGATCCACATGACCGTCAGGCCGGGGAAGACGGGAATTAACAATCCAAACAAACCCGCCAAAAGCACAAACAGCGTCAACGACTCTAAAAGTACCTGTCCCACAAACTCCCAAAATATGGGGTCCATTGTTAATCAGTCTCCTCTATTAAATACGACATCGGAAGCAAGCATAACTCCCGATGTCATTTACGGATTAGAACCCTAAAAGTTTTTTCAAGTTATGGCTTGATTAGGTCAATGCCGCCCATCCATGGGCGCAACACCTCAGGGACAAGGATCGAGCCGTCCGCTTGTTGATAATTTTCCATCACTGCGATCATCGTGCGCGGCAACCCGAGGCCTGAGCCATTCAACGTGTGCGGGAAGCGGGTCTTGCCGCCATCCGCGGGACGATACTTAATGTTTGCGCGACGCGCCTGAAAATCACGGTCATTTGAAACAGATGAAACTTCCAGCCATTCATCACAGCCCGGAGCCCACATCTCGAGATCATAGGTCATCGTTGCGCCAAAGCCAATGTCACCTGTGCAAAGCTGCTTTACGCGATAGGGAATCCCCAACAACGCACAAGTCTCTTCGGCATCCTTCAACATTTTCTGATGCAGGGCATCCGAATCCTCGGGCTTGGCATACATATACATTTCAACTTTATCGAATTGATGTCCGCGCTTAATGCCGCGCACGTCACGGCCTGCGCTCATCTTTTCGCGGCGGAAACAGGGTGTGTACGCCGTGTACATTTTCGGCAGGAAACTCTCGTCAAGGATCTCATCCATGTGCAAACCAGTCAATGGAACTTCGGCAGTCGGCACAAAATACAAATCCTCTTCGTGGTCTTTATATAAATTGTCCGCGAATTTCGGCAATTGACCCGCGCCATAGACCGTACCCGTCTTCACCATGAACGGCAAATATTCTTCCTGGTATCCCTGGCGAATATGCAGGTCAAGCATCCACGCGATCAAAGCACGCTGCAAGCGGGCGCCTGCTCCCTGCAAAACGTAGAAGCGTGATCCGGTCAACTTCGTGCCACGCTCAAAGTCAATGATTCCAAGAGCAGGCCCAAGGTCCCAGTGCGGAAGCGGTTTAAAGTCAAACTTGCGCGGATCACCGATCGTGCGCAGCACCACGTTCTCATCTTCGCTTTTTCCGTAGGGAGTTTGTTCATCGGGAATATTCGGCAGCGTGGATGTGAGCGCATTCAATTCTGACTCGACCTGCCCGACCTGCTTATCCAACTCTGCGATCTTGTCCCCCACCACGCGCATCGCCTCGATCTTCGCGCCTCGGGCTGCTGCATCTTTCATTTGCCCGATCTCCTTTGAGACAGTGTTCCGCTCCGCTTTGAGCGTTTCCACCTGTCCGAGCAGAGCGCGGCGCTGTTCATCCAACTGCAGAATTGAATCCACAGGCGATGCGTCCATTTGGCGGTCAGTGAGCGCCTTGCGGACGATTTCAGGTCTTTCACGAATGAGATTGATGTCCAACATATTGCACCTCCGTGTGCAGGGAATAAAATACGCCCCAGTCCATTTTCTGCAGGACGAAGGGGCGTTTCGTGGTGCCACCTGCTTTTGCGCCCCCTCCGTCCTTTGGACACCTCCCCCATTTTTCAAAATGGGAGAGGCTGGGTGGGGGTCAGCCTCGGAGTACGCGATAACGGGCGTTTCCCGATTCTCTTACGACATTTTATGTCTCTGCGAGAATGACACGGGTGAAGGGGATTTCATCATCTGGCTGATCGTCTCGCACTACCCGACGACTCTCTGAACAGTTACCTGATTACTTGTCTTCACGCTGGTCTTGGTGGCAAAATTATACCCGTCTGTAGGAGGATGTCAAGAAATCGCAAGTCGGTATAATGATTAAAAAATTACGGAGAAATAAATGTTGCTTCAAATACAAAATTATCAAAAACCTTCCACAGCAGATGTACGGGTGCTCGCACAAAAAAAGGAAGACGGGTACGAGAAAGAATTGCTTGTCTTTCAAACGCCGTTTGGCTATCGCCGCATGGGCGAACTATACCGCCCAAGTGGAACGGGTCCGTTTCCAGCAATACTTTACGTCCACTGGTATGAGCCGCAAGCGCACGACTCGAACCGCACTCAATTTGCCGAGGAAGCGGCGGAGTTATCACGCCAAGGAGCCATATGCCTGACCATTGAGACATTATGGTCTGACCTTGATTTCTTTTACAAGCGCACGCAGGAAGATGATCTTCAAAATTCAGTCCAGGAGACCATCAATCTGCGCCGCTGGATGGATTATCTACTCTCCCAGCCCAATGTTGACTCGAATCGTTTTGCTTATGTAGGGCATGATTTTGGCGGCATGTATGGTGTGCTGGCTGGAAGTTTGGACAAACGCCCAAGCCATTATGTGATCATGGCTGCCACGCCTCGCTTTCCAGACTGGTACCTGTATCTTCCCAAATTGGAAGGAGAAGCCCGAGAGACATTCATCCATCAAATGTCCGAAATTGATCCAATTGCGCATGTCCCCCATCTATCTCCAGCGTCAATATATTTTCAATTTGGCAATGACGATTTTCATGTTCCCTTGGAAAGAGCGGAAGAATTCTTTGCCGCCGCGCGCGATCCGAAAGAGATGAAAATCTATGAAGCCGGACATGGGTTATGTGACGAATCCACACTTGATCGAAAAGCATGGCTGAAGAAAAATTTAAAACTCTAACATCTCATCACGATAGTTCAAAAACAAAAGAGTCGCTCGTCGCGACTCTCTATTTCTTGGTGCCCCCACGGAGATTCGAATAGCATCCCCCCTGCGGGGACTTCGGTTTTAAAGCGTAAGAGTCGCTCGCCGCGACTCTCTATTTTTGGTGCCCCCACGGAGATTCGAATAGCATCCCCCCTGCGGGGACTTCAGTTTTAAAGCATAAGAGTCGCTCGTCGCGACTCTCTATTTTTGGTGCCCCCACGGAGATTCGAACTCCGGTTTTATCCTTGAAAGGGATGCGTCCTGGGCCTCTAGACGATGGGGGCTCTATTTTTAGAGCGGGCGAATTCTATCATCCCCCTTTCCCATCGTCAAGCAGATTTATCAACTAATTTTCGGGTTTCACGCGCTGGTTGAGCAGCCCCATAATATCGACCATCTTGCGGTTGACCAACATTCCCGCGCTCTCCACGCGCAAATTGGGGATCAGGATGGCAGTCACCGTGGCATTGAAGACCGGCACAAACTCGCGCGAGCCTTCCGCCATCAATGCAGTGAAATCAAAGCGGCCCGGCAATTCCATCATACCTTCCACTTCAAAGACTGAAGTGGTGATCCGCACTGGGTATTCCGTCACACTCGTGTAACCGCCGCGCACCAGCGCATGCGGACCGAGGTCTTCGCGGCGCTGCATGCAAATGGCATGGATTTGTCTTTTCATCATGCGTACAATTTCAAAATGATCCACCAGCTTGGTCGGCATGTGCAGACGCGCCATCCGCGCGTCATTGACTTCCAGCGATGAATGAGTTGGGTCGTTCATGATCCCCATCGTCCCCTGGCTTGCGACCATGATCTTACCAACCACGCGGTATCCGGAAGTCAGGACATCGGCAGCAAGAAAACGATAGGTACGCGGAGCAGAATCGAGGGACATGAAATGAATCCTACTCGCCTACGAATCCTGTATCGGGCGGGATGCGCCAGGTTGAGGACGGGATGGAAGCGGGGCGCGGCGTTTATTATTGGTCGGCTTGCCAGCATTTGGATCCAGAAGCATATTCAACCACTGGATAGCCTTCTCATCATATTCACGCTTGCCGCACACATCACAGATCCATGCAGGAAAATGCGGAACCGTGATCAACTCCTCGCCCAGCCAGGTAAAATAAGTGATCTGGCGCGGCTGCATAATACCGGCATGGCACTCCGTACATAAGTTGATATCCGAATTTATATGTTCAATATCGCTCATATCAAATCCTATTGTGCAGCGAATACTTCGGTATGTTCCAGCACATCCCACATGGGAGGCGGCCAGTAGATCAAGATCGCCTTGCCGACAACTTTTTCTCTAGGCAATAATCCCCAATCTTTTGAATCGTTCGAGTTATTACGGTTGTCTCCCAAAACAAAAAGCTTGCCGTCTGTCACCGTCCACTCACCGTAATACAATGGCGGCTGGGAAATATACGGCTCGTTCAACAACTGCCCGTTCACAAATACCTGATTGTTCTGCACCAGCACATGATCGCCGGGCAGTCCGATCACACGCTTCACCAAATCCTCTTCCGGATTCAACGGAAAGTGAAAAACGATAATATCGCCGCGCGATACTTCACTGAAGCGGTAACTCATCTTATTCACCAGCACAAATTCGCCGTCTTCAAGCGTGGGGCGCATACTAAACCCATCCACCCGCACACGCGCAGAAATCGCATTGATACCCACGAACAAAACTACAGCCAGAAAAAGAGTTTCAACAATATCAAAGGCAAATCGTCCCCAGTTTACTTTTTCCTGAACTTCCTGAGCGGCCTGATTATTTTCAACGTTCGCATCGTGCTCTACTGTTTCCAAAAAAACCTCCGTGCCATTCCAAAATTATACCTTCTATTTTTTCGAAGTTCACTGGTTCTCAACTCTTACCCCAGGCAAAATAAGTGGGCACGTGCAAAACCCGTTCTCCGTTACTGCGGGCATTTTCATCCAAAATCCTCATTTCCTGGATTTCCTCGCCCGGGACAGCACCCTCCAAATCTGCCTGAATCACCGCCCATTCATTCTCCCACTCGTCAGCAGAACGCTTCTTTTCCGCGTTTTGAATGGATCCTGTTTCGATTAGTTGAATGCCCGCCTGATAAAAGGTCTCTGCCAGCCTGGATCCAAAGGATGGATCAGCTCCCTGCCGAATGAGCGCATCCAATTGCCATTTGCCAAGCTTTTTCAGTTCCGCAGGCTCGTCCACCCGCTGACTGTAATCGGGTTCAGCAAATGCTAACACACAGCGTCCCACCCGCGCCATTTCGCGCAGAACCTGCAACGGATCCCTCACCCACAGCAAAAGGAAGTGGCAGTAGACAATATCGAAAGAGCCGTTTGGGTAGGGTAGAAAATGCGCATCGCCATGCGTGAGCAAAGCTGCCGGGGCATGGATTCTGCAAATAGAAAGCGAATCAATTTCATAGTCCAGGCCATGAGACGGAGCGGCAGACTTTATTTCATGCAGGATCGCGCCAGTCCCGCAGCCAACTTCAAGCACGCGGCTTGCATTTGTCAACCCTGCCTGATCAAAAAGATAATTTCTCAGGTCGCGGGTCCATGCGGCTTGCTGAAGGTAGCGTGTGTGCCAGTTCATCCTTTATAAAAACTCTGCTTGGCTCTGCGCCCTAAGGTGAAGTTTCACTCCAACTGCGGACAAATTCAAACTGTTCGCGGGTTTCGGGCGAGGTGGTGTAATAATTTTGCGGACGTGTTTTGAAAAGGGTGTGCACGCGTTCAAGAGCCTGCTGTGGGGCAAGCCCATGCCGAACGAGATAACAGCCAACCACAATGCCTGTCCGCCCCACCCCTCCCCAACAATGGACATACACCCCTTTGCCCTTTTCAATGGCTTCGTCAATCGTATTGCT
>JACZJB010000051.1 GCA_014860805.1 Anaerolineales bacterium | reverse complement strand
TCTTTTTCCAATTCCTCCACTGGAATGAAACGCAGTGCTGCGGAGTTGATGCAATAGCGTAGACCTGTGGGGGCGGGACCATCGTCAAAAACATGCCCCAGATGTGAGTCGCCGTGTTTGGAACGAACCTCCGTCCGCACCATAAAGAACTTGGTGTCAGTATGCGTCGTGATGTTTTCCGAGCTTAATGGTTCTGTAAAACTGGGCCAGCCGCAGCCCGAATCGAACTTCTCCAGGGAACTGAACAGCGGCTCTCCAGAGACGATGTCAACGTAGATGCCGTCCTGTTTGTGATCCCAAAATTCGTTCTGAAAAGGCGGCTCTGTCCCTGCATTTTGTGTGACTTGATATTGCTGCGGAGAAAGCCGTTGACGTAATTCTTGATCAGTTGGTTTGCGATAGGTCTTCATTTCAGGTCTCCTTCACTAAAGTCCGGTTTCAACATCATATGGACAACACGTGTGCCGTAAAATATATTAAGAAAGTATTACAGTTAAATCAAAAAGACCGCCCAATTTGAGCGGTCTTTTTGATTCCTATCTCATTCCCGATACTGTGATTAATCCATTGGTTACGTTAATATTCATCAGCCGCAAACCGGGAATTTCGGAGTTTATCTTTTCTGCCAGGATTTGGTTCAGCCAGTTTTCCGCCTGCGAGAGCAGGATATCCGGTACTTTTTGCTGTCCAATTTGCATCGACTCGAGGGTAAAAACGGGCTGTGCATTTCCATCAATGCTGATCGTCCCGTCTAGCAGTGCCGAGGTGGAACCAGTACTGCCATTCACCATTCCCCAGATCTGGATTTGCCCGCCGCGCAAATAAACCTGAACATCGCTCAAAGGCAGGTCGGCGCTGTTCTCCATTTCCATGGCGAGCCAGGAAGTGATCTGCTGTTCGGTGATCGTCGCAGATGACAAGGAGCCCGGCTGGGGAATTGCGTTCGCCAGCAGGGTTTTTGCTTCCAATGCTTTTACATCCGAAGTGATGATTTCGGCGCCGGGGCGTTCAGGGGCGCCTTCCATGCCCGCACTGGAGTTTTCCATGGCAAGCATGATCAACGCATCTACAAGCGGCGCGTATTGCGGATATTTCATGCCAATCTCTGCGCGTGTGTCAGGCGCAATGTCGCTTTCAATGGAAACATTCCCGTACATTGTGGGTGTGGCATTGATGAGTAATTTTGCAACTTTTGATTCGGGGTTGTTCCGCGCAACTACCAGTGTGGTTGTTCCAAAGATGAATAAGACGGCTGCAATTCCAAGGATTGCGCGCAGCGTTCCTTTGTAAGGTTTAGATGACTGCAGCGGTGTGATGGTCAACCTGCCGTCTCGCGGCAATGTTGGGCTGGTTGAGTCGATGCGGGTCAGCGCGATGCGGGTTTCATTGTTGCCGGGGTTAATCTTAAGCGCGCGTTGGTAACATTCGATTTTGCGCTCTTTTACTACTTCCACTTTTGCGAGCAGAATCCATGCGGACTCTTCCCTGGGATATGCTGCGAGAAGATCGGAAAGATATTTTTTTGCCAACTCACGATTGCCGCGTTGGTAGTTGTAGTCAGCTTGCTTGAGGAGTTCTTGCTTGTTCATTTGTGTATAGACCCTAAAGGTTTCCCCGTACGGGGAAACCTTTAGGGTCTCATTGTTTTCCTATATACTTGGTTCAACTACAACGGCTGGATCTTGAATTTTTTCCAGTGTGACTTCGCCGTCGTCGTTGACATTCACTTCAACGGAGTCTCCATTGACGAAGTCGCCGGAAAGCATCTTGTCAGATAGAGGATCTTCCACTTTTTGCTGAATCACGCGGCGTAACGGACGTGCGCCAAACTCGGCGTCATAGCCCTGTTCTGCGAGCGAGGATAATGCTTCAGTGGAAGCGGTCAGCACGAGGTTATGGTCCTTGAGGCGTTCGGCGACTTTGGAAATTTCCAGGGAAACGATCTTCTGGATGTCTTCCTTGTTCAGCGAGCGGAAGATGACCACGGAATCCATGCGGTTGATGAACTCCGGGCGGAAGGCGCGCTTGAGCGATTCGCTCAACTTCTTGCGCATGTCTTCGTAGGAGAGTCTTTCTTCGGTGACTTCATCGCGCTTCAACGCGAACCCGAGGGAGGTTTGCTTCTTGATCACATCTGCGCCGATGTTGGAGGTCATCACAATGATGGCGTTGCGGAAATCGACCTTGCGGCCCTTCGCATCGCTGAGATGTCCTTCTTCCATGATCTGCAGCAGCATGTTGTGGACTTCGGGATGAGCCTTTTCGATCTCATCGAAGACGACAATGGAGTATGGTCTGCGGCGCAGGGCTTCGGTGAGCTGGCCTGCATCTTCGTAGCCGACGTATCCGGGAGGCGCGCCCACCAAGCGGGCAGCCGTGTGACGTTCCATGAACTCGGACATATCCAATTGAATGGCGGCATCTTCGCTGCCAAACATGAACTTGGCGAGGGTCTTGGTCAACTGAGTTTTTCCAACGCCTGTGGGTCCGAGGAACATGAATGAACCGATGGGGCGTTTGGGATCTTTTAAACCTGCGCGGGCGCGGCGCACGGCACGGGAGATGGCGATGATCGCATCTTCCTGGCCGATGATGCCTTTGCGGAGTTCCTCTTCCATTTTGAGCAAACGTTGTGATTCGGCTTCCGCCAATTGCATCAACGGCACACCCGTCCACATGGAGACGACTTCGGCAATATCTTCTGCAGAAACAACGGGACTGTTGGCGCGATCCCAACCAGTGCGCAGGCGTTCGATCTGCTGGTTGAGGTCGAACTCGCGCTCTTCCCATTCCTTCACATCTTCGTTGTTGCCTTCTTCCTGAGCGAGCGTGCGGTTCTGGCGCGCGGCGCGCAATTGGCCGAACAAATCTTTGGCGTGTTTGGCTGCGGGGCTTTTGTACATGCGCACGCGGGAGGATGATTCGTCAATTAGATCAATGGCTTTGTCAGGTAAAAATCTCTCAGTAACATAGCGGGAGGATAAATGCGCGGCAGCTTCGAGCGCTTCATCAGAGATCACCAGGTGATGATGTTCTTCGTAAGCGCCGCGAATACCTTTAAGGATCGCAATAGTCTCCTCTTCAGAAGGCTCGTCCACTTGAACGGGTTGGAAGCGGCGTTCGAGAGCGGCATCCGATTCAATGTGTTTGCGGTATTCGTCCAACGTGGTGGCGCCAATGACTTGAAGTTCGCCGCGGGATAAGGCAGGCTTGAGGATATTTGCCGCATCGACCGAAGAGCCTGCGGCTCCTGCTCCGACCAGCATATGAACCTCGTCAATGAACAGAATCGCGCCTGAGGTTTTTAACTCATCAATGATTCTCTTGAGTCTTTCCTCGAACTGACCGCGATACATCGTGCCAGCGACCAGCGAACCCACATCTAGTTGAAGAACGCGTTTGTTCATGAGCGGCGCAGGCACGTCTCCTTCGACGATGCGTTGGGCAAGACCTTCGACAATGGCAGTCTTGCCGACGCCGGGTTCACCGATGAGGGCGGGATTGTTCTTTGTGCGGCGCGCGAGAATTTGAATCACGCGTTCGATTTCCATCTGGCGGCCAATGACGGGGTCAAGTTTCTTTTCTTCAGCCTTGGATGTTAAATCCGAAGCGAGTTGATCCACGAGCGGGGTTTTGGGGTTGGCTCCAGCAGGGCCGGATTTTGCTGGTTGCGGGCCGGCAGGCGTCGGCGAGGAGGATGAAGCGGATTCATTCAACACGCGGCGAGTCTGGCGGCGGATCTGGTCGGCTGTGACGCCGAGGCGGCGAAGCACTTCCATCGCAGTGGATTCGACGCGGACCAATCCCAATAAAATATGTTCAGTTCCAATGTAATGATGACCGAGTCGACGAGCCTCGTCGACGGCAAATTCGAGCACTTGTTGAGTTTCTGGGGCAAGTTCAATGCGGTTGGGGTCGAAACTGGCTGGGTTGCCTGAAACGCGCGCAACGACTTCACGCACGCGTTCGGAGGTCATGCCGAGTTCGCGCAGGACGCGGCCTGCAACTCCGCCTTCTTCATCCATTAATCCAAGCAGAAGGTGTTCGGTTCCGATATTGTTCTGGCGAGCGCGTTCGGCCTCTTGATGGGCGAGGCTGAGAACACGCCTTGCACGCTGTGTAAATCTTTCCATACCAGCCATAGTTATCTCCTATAATTCCTGGTAGGGATTCTACCAAAAAGCGGGGGGAGTCCGTGTAGGAAAAAGGTTAGAGTTTCCTTACGGGTTCCTGTGCGGTTTGCGGCTGCTTTTAGCGAATTGCTACTAGCTGGCCGCTCACAACTACCTGTTGTCCCCATCTCCCTGTATCTTACCGCAAAATACCTGTCTAAACGTATAGGGGATTTTTGGCTGGTTTTCTGGAGGCAAAGGTCTGCCTGCTTTTTTGGCTGATCATTTGTTTGTACAGCTTTTCGTGTTTGGTGAATGTGATCTCTGACTTGAATTTCTCGGCGATGCTGCGGCTTTTCATTTTCATTTCACTGGTCTTGGCTGGGTCGCTTAATATTTTTCGGATCGACTTGCTCATGGCGCTGATGTCACCAGGATTCGTAAGATAGCCGTTGTATCCATGCTGTACGATTTCCGGAATGCAGGTGGCTCTTACCGCTGCAATGGGCAGTCCGCTGGCAGCTGCTTCAAGGATGGCGATGCCCTGAGTTTCAATTTCAGAGGCTGTGATGAAGAGATCGGATGTTCTGTATATTTTTGCAAGTTCTTTCTTGTTTGAAATAAAGCCAGTGAAACGGACACGCGACTCGATGCCGAGCAATCTGCAAAGTTCCTCAAGAGATTGCTTTTGATTTCCATCTCCCGCCACAACCAGATGCGCATCACACTCGCAGAGAACTGGCGCCGTTGCGAGAATCACTCGTTTCACTGATTTATCAGCATCCAACCTGCCTGTATGTAGGATGACAGGTTTGTTCAACGGCAGGCCAAATTTGGCACAAGTTTCAAATTCCTCTTCAGCGGTTGGATGCGGGTGAAATATTTTCAGGTTGATCCCATACGAAATGGTCTTTGGCTTTATGCCTATTTTACGTTTAATGATCCGCGAGATTGTTTGGGTGGGCGAGATAATAGCCGAAAATTTTTTTGTCAGCCGGCCTGCATATCTCCAGAGAAGGGTTTCCACTATTTTCCGAATGCCAAATTTGTCTGGCAGGTAGCTGGAAACGAACCAGGGTAATTGATGTGTGGTCATCGTGATTGGGATGCGCGCCTGATTAGCAAACTCAAGACCAAGGGAGCCCATTTGAATCGGTTCATGAGCATGGATCACATCAGGTTGAAAATCACTCAAGGCTTTCAGTACCTTGTTGCGCGGGAAGAGCAAAATCTTCTGACCGACCCGCAAGGGATTTTTGATCGACCTCAAACGCATGACCGTTAGATTTCCTTCTGTTTGAGTGTAGCCATGGTCCCTTTCACTCGCGGCAATTACAAGAACCTCGTGCCCACGGGTTGCCATTTCCTTTGCCAGGTGTTCGGCAACGGCCGAGGCTCCACTTACCATTGGTGGATAGGGTTGAGTAAGGTATGCGATACGCATTGCGAGTCTCTTTCTGCTTCTGCAACAAGCGAATAGATGCGATCCATTAATTCTTCGGTCTGTGCGTGGACATTTGCTTCAACGCTTGGCAGCCAGGGAGTGCCAATCCGCATGTAGCTTTTTCCTGAGAATTGCCATGCTCCGCAACGAGGAGCACCATCCCATTGAAAATGGAGCGGAGTAAGGTTTTGATTTGGCGAAAATAAGCCAAGTGGAACGATTGGGACGCCGGTTTCCAGAGCCATTCTCATGACGCCCGTCTTGGCAGGGATGCGTTTCCCGAACTCAACATCTTTTCCTTCGGGAAAGATGGCAATGGTCCCGCCTGCGCGAAGAATTTCACACGCCTGTTGCTTGGCTTCTTTTGCTCTGTCTGTCCCGCGGTAAACGGGGATCTGACCTGACGCTTTCAGCATCCAACCGATGAACGGGATTTTGAACATGCCGTCTTGCAAAAGGAAATGAGGCGTATCTTTGAGGATGAACGGCAGGTAGAGCGGGTCAAACCCGGGTGTATGGTTCATGGCAATGATCTTCGCTCCATCGGGCAGGGAAACATTGTCGTTGACATCAAAGGTGCGGTTGAAGGCTGTAAAATACGATTTCAGGACAAATCGGGAGATTTGAATAGGTGTGAACATGGCAAACTCCTTTAGGCGATCAAAAGATTCGGCTTGAGATTTTTGACGATGAGCCAGCCGACGCAAACCAGCAGAACGATGACGGCGATGATGACCCAGCTTTGAATACTCAATTGATCTCCGAATGCACCAGCGGCACTTGTCAGCAGGCAAGCCAATCCGCGCCCGAGAGTATTGGCAAGGGTGAAGCGGCGGGATTGGATTTTTCCAAGCCCAGCCACGTAGCACATGGCATCATTAGGGAAAATGGGGAGAACCAGCGAAAGAGCGTAGAAACCAACCCCTTGCCCGTTTGCGGCTTTATCCCATTTTGAGAGGATATGCGGGGCGATCCAGCGCTCCGCGAAGGGACGTCCGTAGCGGCGTGCCAGGGCGAAGGCAGCCTGTCCGCCTGTGAACAGACCGAACCATGAAATTAGGAAGCCCAACCCAAATCCATAGACATATCCACAAGCCACCATCAGCGCCTGCCCGGGGATAAAAGCAAGAAAGACTTGCAAAATGAGCAGGATGATCAAGACGAGCGGTCCCCACATGCCCAGGTCCCGTATGGAACTGACAACTGCTTCACGATCTCCGAACCAACTCAGCAGGTCTGCAAGGGGGACACGAAAAATAAAAATGGCTACTGCGGCGGCTGCGAACAAAATAACGGTAAGGATTTTTTTCATAGCGAATTTCCTTTCTTGTCTTACTTTCGCATTTTTGAACTGCCAAAGACAGAGAAGAAACTGCCAAAAGACGCCAATTTTTTAATTCCTTTTCGTCGGGTAAAAAAAACAGCCCCTGAAGGTTTTGAAACCTTCAGGGGCTGAAAAAACTAAATAAACTGATTTTATCCTGCTCTTTTTTCCATCAATAACCTTGCCAGTCCGCGGATGGCGTTGCGGCGGGTGCGGTTGAACGTGCCCTCGGAGATATACAGCCGTGCCATGATCTCGCGGTTGGGTACACCTTCCACGTAGGCGTCGTGCAGTACGGCATGGTTGTACCAAACCCGGGGAAGCGGCTCGGGCGGGCGTTTGTCTGCAGGGCGCAGCAGTTCGATGGAATCAACGATCACCTTTTGCAATTCCCTGCCGCGTTCGATATGTGACCCGGCCTTCACATCCAGTTTATCGGCAAGAAGGGATTGACCCAGCGTGATGTAATCCGATAGATGGCGCAGCCCTTCTTCTACTATTTTTACGAACTCGGGGTCGGAATTGCTGCCCATCGCGTCGATCATTTCACCGGTAACCATGTTCGCTTCTTTTTCATTAATCTCAGATTGTGCAATGGGCAGCTGCACATTGCTCAGGGAGACGATGGTGCCGATCTGGTCTGCCACTTCAGAGAGCAGGTCCAAATCACCGTGCGAATAATCAAGCCGTGACTTTGGCTTGCCAATGCCAACAAGGGCGATTTGGATCTGTCCATCAAAGGATGGGGCGAAATACTGGATGCCGGGGAACTGTTCGCTTGGAGCGTGGGTAATGTCTTCGTACGCGACATCTGATGAAGAAAAACTCCGCTCAAGCTGGACCGATTGCCTGCTTGCTGCTACGACGAAATCCTCGCCCCGCTTAATGGCGATGAATCCGCTGTATGAATCCAACGTGTTGCATAAAAGAGAAAGCCCTTCCTGCAAGCGCAGGCGGAGGGATTCCTCGGATGATCTTTCGCTTTCGAGTTTGCGCAGTTGTTTGCGCAGTGTTCCTTCGTTGCGGATGCGCAGGCGCTCGAGGAATTCACGCACGAGGTCGTAGAGAGCATGTGTCAGCACCACGAATGCCACAAGTGGACCGACCAACTGCAGGGGGAGACCGAGGCGAAAAGCCATCAGAGCGTAGACTGCTGCCAGGAAAAGAATCGTCAGGCTGGTGATGGGAAAATCCTGCAGGGTTGTCCGTCTTTCCACGAGGGTTTGGTGGCGCGCCACAGAAATCCCCATGAGGAAGACGCCGCTGAAAATCATCAGATCTTGAACCAGGCGCGGCATGGGCGAAGGCATGGCGAGGGCCACAATGCCATAGGTGACGCCTGCCACAGGGAAGATGGATGCGAACAGGAAAAATTTTCCCTGCGAGGTCATGCCGATCTTTCCATGCGCGAGCAGGTTTTGGAAAATGCCAAAACAGGCGGCAATTTCAAAAATTCCATACAGGATGTATGGAATGCCAATGCCCATGTGGGCAACATAAATGGAATTTCCCTGTTCGCCGACAAAGGCATTGCGTGTGCTGAGCAATAACACAATGGTAACGAGGCCGATCGTGTAAATGCCAACTGTCCATGGGAGCAGGTTTTTTCGATTTTGAGCAGAAAGTAGTTGGAGGGTGATTTCGTACCAGGCGCCAATGCCGATGATAAGGAAAACTGCGCGCCAGACTGCCGTGCCACTGACCTGGTTGAAGATATTGTTGTATGCGCCAAAGAAAAACGCGGATAAGGAGAGGAGCAGGATCACTCCTCGTATGGTCACTTTGCTTGGGAAGCCCCGCGCGAAAAGGTAGAAAGCCATCCACAGGCAGATCGCCATTGCCGTAAGGTCAACCAATACCGTTGCTTGAAATAGCATATCTCCTCCTTGCTCGAACCTATAAATGGAGAACGCGATTGCGCTGTGTGGATGGCTGGAATGTGTGGTTTAGCGGTTGTCCCCGTCGCCTTGTATTTTACCGCGTGCTTGACGATCCAGCAGCTTGGTTATATTTGATTCGGCGATCTCGTCAAGGGAGAGGTCCAGTTCTGTCGCGACCTGCGCCAGATACCAGAGCACATCGCCGAGTTCGGCTTTGAGAGCCTCGCGGGTTTCGGTGCTGATCTGCCCGTCTTTGTCACGGAAGACTTTCTTAATCTTGCCTGCCACTTCGCCTGCTTCGTTGACGAGTCCCAGAGTGGGGTAGATGACAGCATGCCCAATAGCTGGGTATTTTGCAGTGGCGCGGGATTTGGTTTGGTAGTCGGTGAAGTTCATGTGAGTTTCTTTTCTCTCTTTGTTTGTGAATTAATCTTCTGGAAGATTAACGGAAATTCGCGGGGAAAATTAATTAAACGCCTTCGCTAGGTTTTTCCACCACTCATCCTTCTCTTTCGGGACAAAGGGTGTGTACAGAGTGATCCTGTCCGCGATGCCTGTATAGCGTTTCTTCAGATCCTCAGCCAGATTTTCCTGCGTGGTCATCAGACAGAATTCATTTAACATTTCGTCTGTGATGAGCATGGGCATCTCAGCCCATTCACCTTTGGCGGCGAACCCCGATAATTTTTCAGCCGTTTCACCCCAGCCATGCAAATCCATCACGGATTTGTAGGAAGGCGTGGATGCGTAAAACGCAACCTGCATCCGTGCGAAGCCTTCCTCTTCGGGCGTAGTCGCCATGAAGGGAGTCATCGAGATGCTGATGTCGCTGCGTTTGCGTCCGCTCTTTTGCAGGCCCTCTTCAATGGCAGGCAAAAGCACTTCATTCATATAGCGCGGACTGTTAAATGGATGTGCATGGAATCCCTCGCACATTTCGCCAGCCAGTTTTGCAAGCCCCGTGTTAACTCCTGCAATGTAAATCGGGATATTTGGATTTTCAATTGCGCCAGGGTTAAAGAACGGCGACATCAACGTGATCTTGTAATTCTCTCCACGGAAATTCAACTTGGTGCCGTTCTGCCATGTATCCCAAAACGCGCGAATGACTTGAATTTGCTCGCGCAATTTCCCCGTCACAGACTCGGGCCACGGGACGCCAAAACGCCTCTCGATATGCGCCTTGACCTGTGTGCCCAACCCCAAAATGAATCTTCCGCCAGACTGAGCCGCCAAATCCCATGCGGTGTAGGCAAGGTTGGCAGGCGAGCGTGAGAACGACACAGCAATAGCTGTGCCAAAGTCCATGCTGGAGGAATGTTCCGCGATCAACGTGCAGGGCAGGAAGGGATCATGCTGGGTTTCTTGAGTCCACAGCGCGGCGAAGCCTGTCTCTTGCGCGGCTTTCGCAATGGCGGGAATATCTTTCAACGCAACAGGGGGAAGGGCGGCATCTAGTTTCATATGGCAAGTATAGTAGGGGCGGGGTTATCCTGCCAGAGCAATGCAAATGAAAAAAAGTCCCACATTCTTGTGGGACTTTTTTTCATTCATCGAACTGGTAGACCTTCTTCGAGGCTGAGCATGAAACCGTAAAGTTCACGGCTTTCCTGCAGCCAGACGTTCGGAACGGTGGTGCGTTTCAAATAGCGGACAATGCCGCTCTTGTCCACAACCAGTGAAGCGGTCCGCTGAAAAAGCAGGAAGTATTTTTCCAATTCATATAAATGGTACACAGCACGGTCTGGGTCTGAGAGAATTGGGAAGGGCAGATGGATACCGTCTGCATATTCGCGGGATTTCTCCACATCTTCGCCGAGGATGACGACGATCTCTGCGCCTGCTTCACGGAACTGGTCGTACATTCGGCCAAGCTGAGCTACGTGCGTGCGGCATTGTGGACAAGTCGTCTCGCGGATGAAGAACACAATGACGTTCGATTTGCTGCGAAAATCTGACAGCGAAATCTCCTGCCCATTGGTGGCGCGCAGTTTGAAGTCAGGTGCGAGCGAGCCGATCTTTGCTTCGATTGAGTCAATAGCCATTTTTAAATCCTAAAGAGTTGTTTGATATGAAGATAACTTCACAATTAAATCCATTACGTTAGTGTTTGATTAAGATTCAAGCAAATACGCAATGATCCAGTTCGTGGTGGCGTTCAATCCGTCCATGTGGGCGCGTTCGTAATTGTGAGATGCGTCGATGCCAGGGCCGATGAGCGATAACGCCACGTCGCCGCCTGCGCGCCAAAACGCTTCGCCGTCCGAACCGTAAAACGGATACACATCTGTTTTGTAGGGAATGCTGTGCTTCTCTGCAATAGCCCGCAGTTTTTTATTCAAGCCCTCGTGGTATGGACCGCCGCTGTCCTTGATGCACAGGGTTGCATGGAATTCATCCGACTCCTGCCCTTCGCCGACGACAGCCATATCCACTGAAATCAATTCCACAACTTCAGATGGAATTCCCGCGGATGCGCCGTGACCAACTTCCTCGTAATTGGAAATGTGGAAGTAGGCGCTTCGTGCGGGACTTTGACCTGATTCAGCAATTGACTTGATCGCCGCTACGAGATTTGCCACGCAGGCCTTGTCGTCCAGGAATCGCGAGCGGATGAATCCGTTCGTCACTTCGGTGCGTGTGTCGAAAGCCACACAATCGCCAATGTTGATTCCTAATGCGCGCGTTTCTTTTTCTGATGTCGTTCGCGCGTCCAATCGGACTTCCATGTGTGCATCGTTACGCGGAGTGTCGCTGGTTCCATAAATATGACCCGATGCCGTGTCGATCAACACCGAGCCGCGAATCTTCTCGCCTTTGGCGGTGAACACCCAAACGCCTTCGGTTTCCACAGTCGGCCATTGGATTCCGCCCACACGGCTTAACTTCAATCTTCCATTTGACTTGATCTCCTTTACCACTGCGCCGAGCGTATCCACGTGTGCGGTCAATGCAACGGGCGGGAGATCACTTTCCACTTCCCACTTTGCTACGAGCGCTCCCTTGCGTGTGCGAGAAAGTTCGAGCTGCTTATATTTGGACAGTTCCTTTTCCACAAACTCAATCGCGGGTTCTGCGAATCCAGTAGGCGACGGGATGTTGAGCAGGTCAACAAGGAAAGTGGTGAAATATGTTTCGTCAATTTTTGGGAGGGACATGGGAGATTCCTTTTAATAGGTCACCCTGAGCGAAAGCGAAGGGTCTCTACATACACCAGTAGAGATGCTTCGCCAAAAAAACGGCTCAGCATGACAAGCTGGTTTACAAACCTTCAAACGCCTTTATCTTCTCGCGCCATTCGTGAGGGATGTTGATCGTCTTTTCCTCTTTGTAGTCGTACGTCACCATCACAACCTCTCCTTTGGCCAGCTCTTTGCCTGTCTTCGCATCTACAATGTTTTGTGCCCACGTCATGGACTTGTTTCCCATTTTCAAAACATGGACCCCAACCTTGATGCGTTCGCCAAAATAAACAGGCGCGAGATAGGTGATGTGAATATCCGCCAGAATTACGCCGATCTCCATGAACGATTGGTCTTTCGTGAACAATCCCAATTCGATCATGTAGGCAATGCGCGCTTGCTCGAAGTACGTCAGGTGTTTTGCATTGTTCACATGTCCCTGCGGGTCCAAATCCCCGTAGCGGACTTCAATTGGATGAAAGAATTTATAGGTAGTCATAGCGGGATTATAGTCAAATAGTCTTTAGTCGAATAGTCAGGTTGTCGCTTGCTCAAAAAGAACAGCCACGGATAACCCATGACTGTTCTTTGACTACTTGACTATTAGGCTATCAAACTAACCGACTAATTACAGAACCGCGCCAACCCTTCCTTGTTGTGGATGTTGATTCGGCCATCCGCATCCATGCTGACCAGGCCTTCTTCTTTAAAGAAAACCATCGTCTGATTGACACGCTTGCGCGAAGCTCCCACGAGGTCGGCGATATCACTTTGTGTGAGCGCGATACGGATCTTCAACATGCCGTCTGCGTCGCGTCCGTATCGTTCTGCGAACGCCAGCAGTTGACGCGCCACCCGTCCGTTCACATCCAGCGTGGCAAGGGATTGGATCATCTGATCCGAAAGCCGCACGCGTGCCGAAAGGATCTTCACCAAATTACGCGCGATCGGCGGGAAGTTATCCAGCATGTAATTGAATGTGACTTTGTCCATCCATAACATCAGCGAGTCTTCCAAAGTCACCACGCTGGCAGAGCGCCCCACGCTGTCGATCAAGCTCATCTCGCCGATCAAATCGCCGCTCCCCAAAATGGACAGGATCGCATCGCGCCCGCCTTGCTCGGTGTAGACCTTCACCGTCCCATGCAGGATGATGTATACCGCTTCGCCGGGCTGTTCAACGATCATCACATTCCTGCCCGTTGGGAACACACGGCGATGCGCGCGGTGAGAGACCCAGTCCAACTGTGCAGGCGTGAGTCCCTCGAACAACTGAATGTCCGAAAGGATGTTGCGGGTATCGTCTTTCTTGAGTTCAACCATTCTGAACATATTTTACTTCCATTCTCCCCTCTCCCATTCTAGGGAGAGGGACAGGGGTGAGGGTGGGAGTGAGGGGAATCTCCATGCCCTCATACGCCGCACGCGAATCAGGAAAAACAGTTTTCGCATTCGCTTCCTGCGCGGCGACGAATTCGTCGGAGTAGACAGGGTCGTGATGGAACAGGATCAACTGTCCCGTTTCGGCAGAGGCGGCAACTTCTGCAGCCATCTTCGCCGTCGAGTGTCCATATCCCTGCGTGGATGGGAATCCAGTGAGGTTTCCATAATAATGCTCGTCGTTGTATTGCGCGTCGTGGATCAGCACATCCGCATTGCGCGCAAAATTCACCAGCTTGCGATCCGTGCCGATGTAGCCTTCTGTGTCAGTCGCGTACACGATGGACTTGCCAAGATAGTTGATGCGATACACATACACGCCGCCGGGATGCGCGTGGGATTTGTACATGCGGATGACAAGCGCCTCGTCACTTAATCTGGAAGTTGATTCAGCCACACGGACTCCATCCTCATCCCAGACAATGACCTGCGACTCGCGCACCGATTGAATGTCCTTGCTCGCAGACATGTCCCGCAGACTGATGGGAAATGTCTCGGAGGATTGATTGTGCTCCAGCACATGCTTCAATGTTTCAGGTGTGCCGCCAGGCCCGTAGATGTGCAACTTTGTGTTTGGAATATAGGCAGGCACGAAAAACGGGAAACCCTGTGTGTGGTCATGATGCAAGTGGCTGAACAGCAGCAGAATTTCTCCCGCACGTTTTGTTTTTGCCAGATCACGCCCGAGCGGAATAATGCCCGTGCCGGCATCGAGGATGATCGTGCGCCCATTAGCGTTGATCTCCACACAAGCAGTGTTGCCGCCGTATTGGATCGTCCCTGCGCCAGGTGTGGGATAACTTCCACGCACGCCCCAGAATTTGATGTTGAGTTCGCTGTTCATGTCAAACCTCCGTTCGAGCTTTTCGGTTTTCAGGTGGCAGCCCCCACGTTCAGAAGTCCCTGCCACCTGAAACAACTTTATTATCTGTGATATGGGGTTTTCTTCAAGGAAAGTTTTCGCACGGAGGCTGGGAAATATTTCCCAGCTGCTGTATGAATTGTTCGTCCTGAGCGGAACCGCATGCATTTGGTCTTGTGCGGTGCAGTCGAAGGACAGATGGATATAAATCACCGATCCTTCGACTGCGTTCCTTGGAGAGCGCTCGTCACTCCGCTCAGGATGGAGATTTTCTTTTGTTTACAAACGGTTAATGTCGCGGCGGTATAATCCTGCTCATGCTTCCAGATTTGCAGCTGAATGACCATTTGCGCTTGCGCAAGCCGCATCCATGCGGCTCATATGAGTGGACAGTCATTCGCCTTGGCGCGGATATCGGTTTGGAATGCAAAGGGTGCGGTCATCGTGTGATGTTGACAAGGCGGGAACTTGCAAAACGATTGAAAGTAAACTTAACACCGCACGAAGAAAATAATAAAGACCAATAAGGTCTATTAGGAGATTTCATGGAATCACAGCACACAGACCAGCAGCTTCCCATTGGCTCGCTTCGTATTGGCTTGTTCACAGACACGTATGCGCCGCAAGTGAACGGCGTTTCCATTTCCCTGCAATTGATCTCGGAAGGACTTAAAAATCGCGGACACCAAGTCACCATTTTTGCGCCACGCTTCCCCGGTTACAAAGATGACCAGCCGAATGTGATGCGCCTGCCTTCGCTGAAATATTTGAATAACCCGCCCATTTATGTGGCAGTATTGGGGACGCCGCGCTCCACCTGGTCGCTGACACGCAGGCACTTCGATGTGCTCCACGCGCACAGCCCGGCAAGTGTGGGGTTGCTGGCTTATCTCACGGCATCCACGAAACGCCTGCCATTGATCTATACCTATCACACGTCTATTACCGATTACACACACTACATTAAATTCATCGGTGGGACGCGAATTATCAAATATGCGGCTGGGTGGTTCAGTTCCGCCACGACCAATTTGGGTGACCAGATCGTTGTCCCCTCGCCGAAATTCCAGCGCCTGCTTTTGGCTCAGGATGTCCGCCGCCCGATCAATGTCATCCCCAATGGGATTGACCTGAGCAGTTTTAAGGCGGCGAAGAATCCTGGTAGTTTGCGAAAAAGGCTCGGGATTAAGTCTGATGCGCCGATTCTCCTCACCGTAGGCCGCATGGATCCGGAGAAGCGCCTTGATTTCATCGTAGATGCGTTCGAGGTTTTGTCAAAGCGAGTCCCGAATGTGCATTTGGTCTTTGCCGGAGATGGAAGCTCGCGCAAGGGACTGGAAGAAAAAGTGGGCAGCGCGAATGCGAAAGACCGCATTCACTTTTTGGGAATGGTCAACCGTGCGGAATTGCCTGATATTTTGCACGATGCAACTGTATTCTTGTCTGCGTCCACGACCGAAGTGCACCCCATTTCTGTCATCGAGGCAATTGCATCCGGATTGCCGTTAGTGGCAGTGGCAGATGAAGCCTTCGAACGCATGATCGAAGATGACCTGAACGGTTACACAGTTCCATTGAATCTTCAGAAGTATGCTGACACAGTTGCAGATTTGCTGGCAGACCGTGAAAAGCTGGAGCGTTTTGGAAAGCACTCCCAGCACTTGAGCGAGAAATATTCCATCGAGGGGCAGGTGAGGGCGTTGGAGAAGTTATATTTGGAAGCCATCCTGCAAAATTGGCGCGGTAATTTCTTCCAGCGGATGATCTCGGGCAATATGAGCAGCATGAATAAAATTCCAACACGCATTAACCGCATGATTCGCACAGAGATCGGTAAGATGATGCCGGGCAAAAAGAAGAAATAGATTTATGTAAATCAAAACGGTTTGCGCTGGAGGGCGGTGTATAATTCTTCCGCCATGCCCATTTTAGATGAACACATGCTGGAATTTTTCAGCCGCAGCCCTGAACAGACGCGCCGCATCGGCATGCGGCTGGGTGGTTCGTTAAAAGCAGGGGATGTCATTTGCCTGCAAGGCGATCTCGGTGCAGGCAAAACCACTTTCGTTCAGGGGCTTGCACAAGGCTGGGGTTCCATTGATCCAGTTTCAAGCCCGACTTTCATTCTTGTCAATCAATACGGCCGCGCTGATGGTGAAAAAATTTTTCACCTTGACACGTATCGCCTCGACTCTGTGCCTGAAGGCGAGGAACTTGACCTTGATGCGATGCTTGCCGAAGGCGCTCTTATCATTGAGTGGCCGGAGCGGCTTGGAAATTTAATTCCCGCGGAAAATTTATGGATTCAACTCGATCACATCGTTGATGAACATCGTCAAATGAATTTTCACGCGCGCGGAAAACGTTATGATGACCTGTTGGACGGCATTCGCCAGTCCATGTTTGGAGGGGCGTAATGTTACTTGCTGTTGATACTTCCACCGCGCAGGTGGGGCTGGCTTTATATGATGGGACTCAAGTGCTTGGCGAGATGACATGGTCCACGCGCCAGCATCATACAACGGAATTGGCGCCGGCTCTTTCCGGACTTTTGAGTTGGTCGGCGGTTTCCATGGACATGGTCACCGCTTTGGCAGTTGCGATCGGGCCCGGCTCGTTCACAAGTTTGCGAGTTGGGTTGTCTTTGGTAAAAGGGATTGCGCTGGCTCGTCATTTGCCGATCGTCGGCATTCCCACGTTGGATGTGATCGCGGCGGCACAGCCTGTATCGAAACACCCGCTGGTGGCGCTGCTACAAGCTGGGCGGACGCGTATCGCTTTCAATGTATACAAAAGCGAGAAGAAAATGTGGCAGGCTGAGGGCGGAGTCCGAAGCGGGGCAGTGGATGAGTTATTAAACAAAATCGAGATTCCAACCATCGTCGCTGGTGAATTATCCGCTGAAGACCGCAAGAAGTTTTCGAAAAAGAAAAATATATTGCTGGCTTCGCCGGTGAATTGTTTGCGCCGCCCGTCTGTCCTTGCGGAGTTGGCTTGGGCGCGCTGGCAGAACGGTGAAGCGGATGATGCGGCTGCGCTTGCGCCGATCTATTTGCATGTGGCTGGGACGCCGATTGCATGAATTATGTGATCCGTAAAATGACCCTGCAAGATCTGGAGCAGGTGGTTGCGATTGACCAGGTTTCATTTAGTCTGCCGTGGCCTGCGCGTTCCTTTCAATTTGAATTGACGGATAATGAAGCATCTCGTTCCTGGGTTGCAGACATGGATGGACGCGTGATCGCGATGCTGGTCGGCTGGCTCATCGTGGATGAATTGCATGTGGCTACGATTGCGACGCATCCTGAATTTCGCGGTCGGAGGATTGGCAGCGAGATTCTTTTGCATGCATTGCGTTCTGCAAAGGAAGAAGGCGCAATAAAATCGTTCCTGGAAGTGCGCGAAAGTAATGAAGTTGCGCGGAAGATGTACCGTAGTTTTGGTTTTGTGGAAGACGGACGCCGCAAGGAATATTATAAAGATAACGGCGAGGATGCGATCCTTATGTCATTGAATCACTTGCCTGGAGGATGACTTGACTGCCGAAGAGACACTTGCCCAGATTGCAAAGGATGTTTCGGTCTGCACAAATTGTGCCTTGCATGAAAGCCGTAAAAAATCTGTGCCGGGCGATGGGCCGGCTGATGCGGAGATCATGTTCATCGGCGAAGGTCCGGGCTTTCATGAAAATGAGCAGGGACGTCCGTTCGTAGGGGCGGCTGGAAAATTTCTGGATCAATTGTTGGCGCAAGCTGATCTAACCCGCGCAGATGTATTCATTGCCAATGTGGTCAAATGCCGTCCGCCCGGGAACCGTGACCCGTTGCCTGAGGAATTGTCCGCATGTGACGTTCATCTGGAAGCGCAGATAACAGCCATCAATCCGAGTATCATTGTGACGCTGGGACGCTTTTCGATGAATAAATTCATCCCTGGCGCGAAGATCAGCACCATCCACGGGCAGATGCAGAAGGTGGGGGAACGGTTTGTTATTCCAATGTTCCATCCCGCGGCGGCATTGCATCAGCCACCGTTGAAACCGTCCATTCTTGCGGATTTTGCAAAACTGCCCGATCAGTTGAGTGAAGCGCGTGCAGCATTGGGCAGAAAGATTAAAGTGAAGAAGAAAGAAGCGGTCGTGCAGCAGGTTGAAAAGCCGCAACAATTGAGTTTGTTTTAATTATGAATAAAATTTTCAAATTACTTTTAGTTATCTTTGTTGTTTTAGGAGCTGTGTCTGCTTACTTTCTCCTAACTCAAGAGAAATATATAGATAAAAAAACTGCAATTGAACAAGCACAATTATCTTGTATGGAGGTTCACTCTCAGCCCCAAGAAGAACCATATAACATTGAAGCAAAATTGATTAAATGTGCAGATGTTGTGGCGCAAACAGGTTGGAATGGATGTAGTATAGATGGGTACCATTCATCGGACTCAATGGTATGGTTTGTGTCAATGGATGGTTTGTGGTTTCATTGGGGCCCTCCGGCAGAAGATGGCACAAATGCGCCGATAGCTATGACTAAGTGCCAAGTACTAATTGATGCTAAATCAGGCCATATGTTTGCGTTAAGAAGTTGAATTTTGAAATTACAGTAAAAATTGAGGAACAGAATGACTACAAAAGAAAGTTTGACGAAAAAATTAAAAGATAAAAGTGCAAAAGTTGCCATCCTTGGGCTGGGGTATGTAGGCCTGCCGCTGGCTGTGGTATTTGGTCAGGCGGGGTTCCATGTCACTGGTGTGGACCCTGATAAACGTAAGATCGACGCGTTACTGGCAGGGGAATCCTATATCCCAGACGTGAAAACGGAAGCCGTCGCAAAACTCGTCAAAGATGGTCTTTTCACCGCCACAACCGATTTTTCAGTATTGAAGGATATGGATGCGGTCAGCATTTGTGTGCCGACTCCGCTGCGCCAGACAGGCGACCCGGATATGTCCTTCATTATTTCGGCGACGGAGGAATTGGCGAAGTACATGCATAAAGGCATGGTGGTTGTTTTAGAATCAACCACGTATCCCGGTACGACCCGTGAACTGCTCCTGCCAAAGCTGGGGATCGAACACGACTTGAAAGTTGGCGTGGATTGGTTCCTTGCATTTTCCCCGGAGCGTGTGGATCCCGGGCGCGAAGATTACACGACCATCAACACACCCAAGGTGATGGGCGGTATCACCGAAACCTGTGGTGAGGTGGCGACAGTCTGGTATGAAGGTGCGATTAAGACTGTGCATCATGTATCTACTGCGGAAGCGGCGGAAATGTCTAAACTGCTGGAGAATACGTTCCGCATGATCAACATTGGTCTAGTCAATGAACTGGCAATCATGTGTGAACGCCTTGGCGTGGATGTGTGGGAAGTGATCGAGGCGGCGGCGACCAAACCATTTGGCTTTATGAAATTCACCCCAGGCCCAGGCTTGGGCGGACATTGCATTCCGATTGACCCCCTGTATCTTTCCTGGAAAATGAAATCCTTTAATTACAATGCCCGCTTCATTGAGTTGGCGTCTGAGATCAACACCAATATGCCGCGTTATGTTGTCAGCCGTGTGCTCGAAGGTATGAACGATCGCGGCAAACCCCTTAAAGGCTCGAAGGTACTTGTCCTTGGTGTGGCTTACAAACCTGACATTGATGATGTGCGTGAATCACCTGCGTTGGATGTGATTGGCCTGCTGCAAAAGAAAGGGGCAATCGTGGAGTATCACGATCCATATATTCCGCGCATCCATCATGAATACGACGGCTGGAGAATGGACAGCGTTAAGGATATGATGAAATCTGTGAAAGAATCCGACGCAGTCGTTATCATTACCAACCACAGCGAATATGATTACAAGGCGATCATCGAAGCCGCCAAATTTGTCTTTGATTCACGCAATGCAACGGGGAAGTATGGGAAAGACCACGAGAAGGTTGAAAGATTGTAAATGTCGAATTACCTTGTCACAGGCGCGGCAGGATTCATCGGCGCGCGGACTTCGCAAATGCTCATCGAGCAGGGACATACCGTCGTTGGTATTGATAATATCAACGATGCGTATGACCCTCGCATCAAGGAATATCGCCTTAAAAAACTTCAAGAATTAGACAGATTCAAGTTCCACAAGGCTGATATTTCCGATAAAGCCTCCATTGACCTGTTCAAGAATGAAAAAATTGATGGGGTCATCAACCTTGCGGCCCGCGCGGGCGTACGCTTCAGCGTGGACAACCCCTGGGCCTTCGTTGAATCCAATGTGACAGGAACTTTGAATATGCTGGAAGTGTGCCGCCAGTTCGGTTGCAAGAAGTTTATTCTCGCTTCCACGTCCAGCATTTATGGCGAGAATCCCCAGTATCCCACCCCAGAAACGGCTTCCAGCAGCGAGCCGATGCAGCCGTACGCCGCAAGCAAGAAAGGCGCCGAGGCGCTGGCGCATTCCTATCACCATCTTTATGATATTGATGTGACCATCGTCCGCTATTTCACGGTCTATGGACCTGCTGGGCGCCCCGACCTCGCCATCTTCCGTTTCGTGAAATGGATCATGGAAGGTGAGCCGATCCGCATCAATGGAGATGGGACGCAATCCCGCGGATTCACCTATGTGGATGATATTGCCCGTGGGACGATTGCCGCGCTCAAGCCGCTTGGATATGAGATCATTAACCTTGGCGGACATGAAGTCATTACCATCAATGGCTTGGTTGAATTGGTCGAAGATCTGACAGGTAAAAAAGCCAGCGTTCAATATGGTCCGCCCAACCTTGCAGATATGTTCATGAATCAGGCGGATGTGAGCAAGGCTCGTGAAATGTTGGGCTGGAATCCACAGGTCAATTTGCGTGAGGGGATCGGCAACCTGATCGAGTGGTACAAGGCAGAACGAAGCTGGGCAAAGGACATCCTGACGCCGTAACCTCTCAAACCTCTGAGTTCTTCAAGAACTCGGAGGTCTTTTTTTAGCGTTTATAATTTCACTCATGTCCCTCCTCTCAAAATTCAAAAATGACCCGCTCTTTGCAAAAGTGATTCGCTCCAGCGGGGCGTTGTTCAGCAGCAATACTATCAGCCTTGGGTTGAGCGTTTTGCAGGGCGTGATGGCAACCCGCCTGCTTGGACCCGCAGGCTTTGGCTTGATCGGCGTTGTGATGGCATTTGCTTCTACTGTAAACAGCATTTTCTCGTTTCGGATGAGCGAACTGGTTGTGCGATATGGCGGCGAATATCTCAACAAGGGAGAGAAAGAAAAAACTTCCGCAGTGATGAAAGCTGCAGGGCTGACCGAAGGCGCAGTTTCTCTTGCGGCTTTTTTTGTCGTCCTGCTCACGGCGGGGCTCGCAGAAACATATCTCGCCAAAACTCCAAACGCTGCATGGATGTTCACGGTCTACGCGCTTGGACTGCTCGCCAATTTCAACACCGAAACATCCACGGGTATTCTTCAAATTACGGGCAAAATCAAATTGCAAGGCGCCATCAACCTCGCGCAAAGTATTTTTACATCCATCATTATTGTCGGTGCATATTTTTCGAATGGAAGTATCACCATCATTCTCGTTGCATATCTGCTGGGCAAATCCATTCTTGGGCTGGGCATGTTCATCGCCGCGCAAATTCAATTACACAAAGCGCTTGGCGCGGGGTGGTGGCGCGTGCCGTTCTCCGCGCTCACATCTACACGCCAGTTGATTCGTTTTGCGCTCAGTTCCAATATCAGCGCAACCATCATCAAGATTTTCCGCGAAAGCGAATTGATCTGGATCGGTTTCTTCCTCGATACCACCGCAGTTGGCTATTATCGCGTGGCATATACCATCGTCCATTTTCTTGCCATTCCCGCCGACCCACTCATCGCCACGACCTTTCCTGAGATCAATCGTCTGGCAGTTGAGCACGCCTGGGGACGCCTCAAAAGTTTTCTGCGCAAGATCACGGCTTTTTCATTCGCGTACAACGTCCTGCTTGGCGCGGCGCTGATCCTTTTTGGGCGCTGGATCATTTTCATTTATTCTGGCGAAGAATATCTCAATGCCTACCCCGCACTGGTTGCGCTCACCATCGGTCTTGTTTTCAATTATGTCCTCTTTTGGAATCGCCCGCTGCTGCTTTCGCTTGGGCTGCCTGAGTTCCCGATCTATGTCACGTTGATCGTTGGTTTGCTCAAACTTGGGCTGTCGTTTCTGCTTGTCGCACGTTTTGGCATCATCGCAGCGGCGGCGCTGCTGTCGTTCTATTACATCGTTTCGGTGGGCATCATGGTCTGGCGCGGCTTGATCGAGATTGGAAAAAATGAAAATCGCGCTCATCACTAATTCCCGGATTCCATCCCTCACTGCCAATTCGATTCAGGCGATGAAAGTCGCTCAGGCGTTAATGCAATTGGATCACGATGTTAAGATGTTCGCCCCCGCGGAAGTGGAACCTGCGACTCAAGAAGCTCTGCTGACTCATTATGGTCTGCGCCTCGCCCCCCGCCTTGAACTGCTCCCGTCCATCAAGCGGCTCAAACGCTTTGACTTTATCCTCCACGCCCAGCGGGCCGCGAAGAAATTTGGCGCAGACTTGGTCTACACCTGGCTGCCCCAATCCGCAGTGCTGGGATTGTGGTCAGGCTATCCCGTTGTGTTGGAAATGCACGCCGATAATTCTGGCATATTGGGTGCGTGGTGGATGCGTCAATTCTGGAAGTCAAACGGACGCAAGGTGATGACGGTAACTACGTCAGCGTTGAGAAATGCTTTGGAACGTTCGACCAAGCTCCAGTTTAAGAATGAGGCGGTGCTGCTCGCGCCGAATGGCGTCGAGTTTGAAAAATATGACGGGTTGCCGAATCCGGTTGAGGCGCGTCGTCAATTAAATCTGCCTGATGGGTTGACCGTTGGATTCACAGGTCACATTTATCCCGGGCGCGGTGCGGATTTGTTGTTTGCGCTTGCGAAGGAAATGCCGCAGGTGAATTTTTTGTGGGTGGGCGGCACGCCTGAGTTGGTTGATTTTTGGCGAGGCAAGTTGACCGAAGCGAAAATGACCAATGTGACAATGACAGGTTTTGTGAAGCATGAAAGTATTCCGCTCTATCAAGCCGCTGCGGACATTTTGCTGATGCCGTACAGCCGCTCCATCGAAGCCAGCAGTGGACAGGATATTGCCGAGGTCATCAACCCGATGAAGATGTTCGAGTACATGGCGACGGGGCGGGCTATCGTTTCGGCAGACTTGCCATCGATCCGAGAGGTGTTGAATGTGGGGAGTGCGGTGTTGGTGGAAGCTGGAAATTTTGAAAAGTGGAAAATGGAAATTGAAACTTTGCTTGCAGATGCGCCGCGCAGGTTGGCGCTAGGTTCTCAGGCACGGGAGGATGTGTCCAAGTTGACCTGGGTGAAGAGGGGGGAGATGGTGATGGAGAGAGTTGCAGGGCTATAAAGAATCTGAACCATTACGGACAAGTTCAACCATTTGACGTATCGCATCAATTACTAACTCAGGTTGATCGACCTGAATTCCGTGACCGCTTTTTTCAGCAATAAGTAATCGGCTGTTTGACGAAAGCTTGGCTAAATCAGCTTGCAATTCCTGCCAAACTTGTTCAGCCTGCTCCGCGTGAGCGGAAGGAAAACTGGCAAATAGATCAGGGATGCCATGTCTGATGACAGTCAGCGGGATATTGCCTAATGAACCAGTTGCAGCCAATTGTTTATCGCTTTCGGCGCATGCTGCCAGTTCATCAAGATTGCTTTGAAAATATTTTGGCTGAAACCCAATTTCAAGATAGGTTGATCTAATTTCTGGGGGCAGTTTCATCACGATTGGTGGCGCAGCTCTTTCTCCCATCAACCTGCCTAAAAAATTCAGAATGCCTAGCTTAGACGCTGCCAGCATAAATTGATACGTTCCTTTTCCTGTTGCCTCCAACTTCTTCCATGAAGAGGGCATTTTTGAGTTTAGGGATTCATGCCGTGCATCCAGCAGGATAATGCCAGCCACTTCGTCTGGATATTTTTTGGCAAAGAGTCTGGCTGTATGGCCGCCAAATGATGCGCCAACGAAGATATATGGTTTTCTAATTTCTGCTTTTGTTAATAAAGAATGTAACTCTGTAACGATCTGCCGGCTAGTGCGAGGCTTGGGGCCTGGGTCGCTCCAACCAAACCCTGCGCGGTCATAAGAACAAGCACTGGTAATTTTTGCAACTTCTGTTTGAACTGGGTGCCAGTCCAGTGACCAACTTGCACCACCTGATTCAAATACAACCGTTGGACTACCTTCGCCAGTTGAATGAATATGGAGCTTGTGTCCATTTACATCTACCAATTTGCCAATAGGGGTCTGTGACTTTGAATTCATGGTGTGCGTTTCCTTGGAATGAGTTTATAGTAGTCAAAGAGTGTGAGCAAGCTACTGCATGACTACCTTTTTCTCATCCTGTAGAGGGGGGATTCTTTTGCATGACATGACCGTTGTTACATTTCAGTTTTTTGTGGTGGTAGAATTTTCCATATGCTCCAACAACTTTTTAGCTCACGAAAATCAATTTTGCTCGTTCTTGCTGGCGTTGCCACTCTTGCCTTGCTCCTGCTGACCTGGCGGATCGTTTCATTGCAAAAGTCAGCTTCGCAGGTTGTTTCTGAGCCGGTTTTCAAAATCACATATTGCGGGGCAGAACCAGAAGCGTTGTGCGTGCTTTCCTTTGGGCGGGATGCGGAAGAGAATCTGGTGGTGAATGTGTTTGTTCCAGAGCGCAAATTCCCTGATTTTTATTTGAAGATCAAGAGAATAACCGGGGAGAGTATTTATGAATGTGAAAAAAACAGGGAAGTGCAAACCATTGTGCTGTGCTACGGAGACATGGTCAACTTGCAGGAGAAAATGGAGATCAGCCTTTTTGCAAAAGCGGACGATCGTATGCTTGCGGCAGGTACCTTTACATTGAACGCCATCTTGATCTCCACGGCTCAGGCTCAGGATGTTCAAGGCACGTTCACGCCAGCGCCGGCCATCCTTGCCGATACCGAAACTGCAACGCCTGTCTCTTTGACTCAGGAAGTTCCCCTTGTTACCATCACATTTACTCCAGAGCCATCGTATCCCAATCCGTCCTATCCGTAGCGAACGAAACCATGAACGTTGTGATGGACGGCTTAGCCGTTCTGAGTTATCAAGCCTGGACTGTATTTAGTATATTAATCATGGTTGTCTGGGGGCAGATCGTATTCATTTTCCTGCTAAAGAAAATCTCCAAAAATCAATTGACAAACTCCGATTACATTTCGCTTGGCATGGCGGGATGGATTTTGCCGGTATTCCTTTTGTCTGTATTGATATTTGTGGGGGAAATGCTGTTTGGAAAGATTGCAGGAACGCTTCTTTCGGTCTTGGCGCTGGTTGCCCTGCCTTTCATTTTATTCCGCTGGAAGCTGGATCGAACGTCCCTCCCTGCCGGTTTTGCATTTGTTTTTGCTTTGGTGATCTCTATCGTGTTGCGGCTTGCTTTTCTCAAGAATATGGTCCTGCCCGCCTATTTTGATTCTGCAGAACACTATCGAATTATCAAATATTTTGTGGGCTTGTATGAATTGCCAGTCAATGATCTCCCATTGACAAATTATTATCATGTGGGCTTTCATTTCCTCTCCGCAACGATCTCCGATATATTTCACTTGGGCATCGTGGACACCATGCTTGTGTTGGGACAGGTGATCCTGGCGGTGCTTCCACTCTCCTTGTTTTTTATCGTCAAACAAGAGACAGGTTCAAGCGCTGTGGCGGCGTTTGCCTGTCTGCTGGCGGGATTTGGCTGGCACATGCCGTCCCACGTAATGGATTGGGGAAAGTATCCTGCCCTGTTGAGCCTGGTTGGCATCCATTTTGTTTTGAATATCGGATGCCTGATGTACAGAAATGATCGATTTAAATTTGAACGCCACGCCTTGTATTGGTTGTTATCTTTCGGTATTTTGGTTTCCACCTTGGTCCATACCCGCTCATTGATCGTTTTTGTCTTCATGGGAGCGTCATTACTGCTGACGGTTTTACAGAAGCGTCTGCCTACTTTTCCGCGGCGCCTCGTGTTTTCCATCCTGCTGCTCATTCTTACTGTTGAAGTTGCGTTTGTGCAGAATAGCTCTTTGCTTGCTTTGCTGTTTGGAACCTATTCCGGGCGGGATATATTCATAACCGGCCTGGTGCTATTCCTGTTTATTTTTTCTGCATATATTTTTACTGACCTGACTTTTTTCTTCCTTGCTGCGTTTTCTCTTATGCTGGCTGGGCTGTTCCTGCCTGTCACTGGATGGTTGGGATATGGATCCCTGACACTGCTTGACAGACCTTATGTGCAAATGCTGATTTATCTTCCGCTTTCCGTATTTGGCGGGTTGGGGTTGGCGGGACTGAATCGATCCATGCAAAGATTCTCTTTTCGCCTAAAGCCGTCACCTCACTGGGTCGCTTTTTTATTCTTTGGGTTCGTGATTTTGAATGCCGTGGTCAATTATGATTTTTACCCCTCGGATTGCTGCCAGATTGTCAGCTACGATGACCTGGCAACCTTGCAATGGATGGATAACACGCTTTCACCAGATGCCAATATTTTGATCGCTTCTACAGATTTAATAGTTACCTCTTTGGAGGCTGCGGATACTCTGGCAGGTGTGGATGGCGGCATCTGGATCGCCCCGATGATTTCCAGAAGGATAATCCCTGCACGGGGAAACTTAAAGTTTGACCAACTTGAAGTCCATGCCGAGATTTGCAGGCGCGGCGCAGATTATATTTATGTCGGCGGCATGCCGCAGAGTTTTGATGGGCATCAACTGGAAATGATCAAAGATTGGTATCAGGTTGTTTTTTCACTGCCGCGCGCAAAAGTGTATCAGCTTATTGGGTGTCCATAATTTTTGACAAACATAAATGGATTCGTGGTAAAAGTGTGGATATGAAGAACCTGCATCAACGTGATTTTCTTTGGATTTTGCCGGTGTCGCTTGGCCTGGGAGCGATTCTCGCTTCGCTGCAACCCGGCAGCTGGTTCGCTGGCTGGGTAGGATTCTCTTTCCTCTTTCTTCTTTCGCTGTCGCTTTCAGTCACGTCAACAAGATGGGCAGGCGGTGGAAAGACCCTGGCGTGGATGGTGGCGCTTGCTTTCGCTTTGCGCTTTGCCGGCGGTGTTGCTACATACTTTGCGCTTCCCGTTTATGGGTATGTAGATGATGAAGATCAAAGTGCTGGTTTTGTCTACACCGATGCGCATCGCCGCGACGATCAAGCCTGGGATTTGGCAGTTTCTGAAAACCCCATACTCACGGCGTTTCAAAAGAAATATGCATACGATCAATATGGCGGACTTCTGGCATTTAGCGCATTTATCTATCGCTATTTTTCTCCTGACGCGCATCGTGTGTTGATGCTGGTATTGCTGTCCGCTTTTATGGGAGCGTTGGGCGTTCCATTCTTGTGGAAGTCGCTCAATTTGTTGTGGGGGGAGAAAATGGCTCTTGCCTGCGGCTGGATTTTCGCTCTTTATCCTGAAAGTATCCTGCTTGGCGGTTCTGCCATGCGCGAACCTTATTTGCTTGCCTTCAGCGCCTTTGCTTTTTGGGGATTTGCGAATTGGCTTGCAAGTCAGAATAAAAAAGACTTGATTTGGCTTGCAATTGGTATTGTGGGGATGTTGTTGGTCTCGCCTTCCATTGCGCTGGTTACCCTGATCATTTTTGCAGGCTGGATGTATTTCACCCGTGAGCGCGCACACATCCCCTGGTGGATTCCTGCAATTGCAGGAGTCATCTTCATTGCCGGCTTGTTCATTCTTTCCTCTGCTTTAAATCGGGAGGGGAATTTGGGAAGCGGGTCTCCCTTTGGGGTGATCAATAATTTTGTGCGTGAGGCTTTGAAGTGGAATGTATTTAAGATCGAAGAAGGTTCAGGTTGGGTGCAGAAACTCTTTGATGAAATGCCTGAAGCGCTGCATTTGCCTTTCGTGATGATCTATGGCTTTTTGCAGCCTGTTTTGCCTGCGATCTTGATTGCCCCCACAACCATTGTCTGGAAGATGATTGGCATCTTGCGCGCTGCCGGCTGGTACGCTTTACTACCAGCTTTGATCCTCTCTTTTGCCGCCTCGGCAGGCACAGGCGGGGAGGAGAAGCGTGCTGAGCGAAGTCGAAGCATCTTCCTTTGGTTGAGTCTGGTGGTATGGGGTTGGATTCTGTTTACAGCGTTGCGGGGCGGCGGAGATCAATGGGACAATCCACGTTATCGTTTGATCCTGTTTTTGTGGCAGGCGATCCTCGCAGGGAATGTTTGGGTATGGTGGCGTGAGACACGGAATGCATGGTTCGTGCGGGTGCTCCTCATGGAACTTGTTTTTGTGTTTTTTTTTGGACAATGGTATGCAAGCCGCTATTTTCATGTTGGGGTGCAGTTGCCGTTCGCGTCCATGGTGTTGGGAATCTTTGGAGTTTGGACTTTGATATTTTTGCTGGGTCTTTGGCGTGACCGAAATCCGCGTGCCGGACATGGTGTATAATTCAGCCGCTGAATTTTGAATTAGGAGATAGCTTAGATGCCCACTGCCATTATTACAGGAATTACCGGACAAGACGGTTCCTATCTTGCCGAGTTATTATTGAAAAAGGGATATCAAGTGATCGGTGTTGCCCGCCGCTCCAGCACTGTAAATTATGAACGTATCAACCATATTGTTGATGACATTACCATTGTCCAGGGTGATTTGCAGGATCAAGGTTCCCTGCTTTCGCTGCTTGAAGAATACAAGCCTTCTGAAGTGTATAACCTTGCCGCGCAGTCCTTTGTACCGACTTCGTGGAATCAGCCTGCGTTGACAGGGGACGTGACCGCGCTGGGTGTGACGCGTATGCTGGAGGCTATTCGTTTCGTAAACCCGAAGATTCGCTTTTACCAGGCTTCCTCCAGTGAAATGTTCGGCAAGGTGATGGAAGTGCCGCAAAGAGAGGAGACTCCTTTCTACCCGCGCAGCCCCTATGGCGTGGCAAAGGTATATGGACATTGGATTACAGTTAACTACCGCGAGTCCTTCGACATGTTTGCCACTTCGGGAATTTTGTTCAATCACGAAAGTCCGCGCCGTGGTATGGAGTTTGTGACTCGCAAGATCTCGAACGCGGCTGCCAGCATCAAGTTGGGAAAAACAAAGGAGTTGCGTCTCGGCAATCTTGAGGCGCAACGCGATTGGGGCTTTGCAGGCGATTATGTCGAAGCGATGTGGCTGATGCTCCAACAGGATCACCCTGATAATTATGTGATCGGCACAGGTGAAACCCATGCGGTGCGTGAATTTTGCGAAATTGCTTTTGCCCATGTCGATCTTGACTACAAAGATTACGTGGTGATGGATGAGAAGTTCTATCGTCCCGCGGAAGTTGATTTGTTGATCTCAGACCCATCCAAAGCGCGTGCCCAGCTCAAGTGGGAGCCCGCGGTTTCATTCAAAGAACTTGTGACAATGATGGTAGATTCCGACCTGGCTCGTTTGAAGAAACAATAAATCCAGATTTTATGAGATTGTCCGAGTTTTTCAAAGAAAGGAAGTGGCCTTCATGGATGCCGGCAATGCTGGCTGGTGTGGGGGCTTTTCTTTATTTAATTCAAGCGGTCGTTTATGCGCACACTACGGTCAGCAGTTTAGATGAAGGCTCCTACTTAATAAAGGGAATTTTTTATTGGCGGGGCGTGTATGAGCCGTTCGAACCTTATGGTCCCCTTACAAATAAAGCCCCGTTTGCATTCCTGATTCCCGGGCTGGCTGAATACTTGTTTGGTCCAGGTCTGCGGACCGGGCGTTATTTTTCCATTTTTCTAGGTTTAATGACCGTGTTGGGCGTTTGGATCACAGCGCGCCGATGGGCAGGCAAATGGATGGCCGCAGGTGCGGTATGGGTGTTTGCACTCAGCCCAATGATCATTAAACTACATGCGCGCACAGTTTCAGAGGTGGTCATCGCTTGTATGTTGGCCTGGATGTGTGTGCTGGTGCTGGATGAAGAGCGCCCGCTCTGGCAGATCATTCTTGGCTCGGTGCTGGCGGCAATGGCTGTGCTCACACGCCAGAACATGGTTTTGATCCTGCCACTGCTTGTCTTTTATGTTTTTTGGCAGCACGGCAGGCAAAAAGGGATATGGTCATTGGCGGCGGAGTCAATTGTTTTCATTGCAGTCCACGCCTATTATTGGCCGAACATCCTTGCCATTTGGGCGCCCTGGCTTCCTGATTCAGTTACTCCATTTCTCAATGCATTTCGCCTGCCTGAGGATGCTGTTCCAATTTGGGATCCTTCCATTGATTTTTGGAATCGGATGAATGCCTTCTTTCAAGGGATACGTTATCACTTCATTATGCTGGTCGGCAGCATGATCGTCCTTATATTTTGGGCGCCTCGTTCGGACTGGAAATCTGTTCCCGCCATGCGAGCTGCAGTTTTTCTCGCTTCATCATATTTCATTCTCTTTGCCATGCATGCCTGGGCGGCACTGGCAAGTCAGTATGAAAGCTATAGCTGTGTCTTTTGTTTTTCCAACTACCTGACCTTCTTCGACCCCCTTGGGCTGCTTCTGTTTGTGATCGTGCTGTCAACTGCGTGGCAAGTATCCTCCTCCCGCATTAAGCAGGGACTGGCAGTCACATTGATGGTGGTTGTTTCGGTTGGAATCGGCTTTTCGCTGTTTGAAAATGTTGGCAACGGCCTCCTCAATTTACCCGTCCCGAGGATGCGCGAAGGGCAGATTCTTCCCGGCACCACGGCTCTTGTGGACATCCTAAAATACCGATTTGATCTGGAACTGCCGGTCATCAAACGCTTGATCAGTTCAGCGATTGGTTTCATGGTTGCGGTGGGAATATTGCTGGTTTCCTATTTCATTTGGCGTCCCACAAAGTCTGGCTTTGCACGCATTACCATTAACTCATATCTGATTGCCGGCTTGCTGCTTTCTCCCATCCTTAATTTGGGGGAAAGCAGCTTAAATTGCAGGCGGGATATGATCCTCGCCCATGAGGAATTGGGCGCTTATCTTTCAGCGGTTATCCCGCCTAATAGTCTGGTATATTGGGATGGCGGAAATGCTTTTACGCCAATGGTATATGTGCCTCACGCCCGTATTTTTCCAATCCAGATCAACGATGGATATACCTACCGGATTGGCGGCGACCCTGAAATTCTTCACCGACACAGCCATTGGAATAGTGAACTGAATGAAGAATGGAAAGACAGCGCCGATGTTTTTATCATCGAAGCAAAACGATTTTCAGCTTGGAAAGATTATTTGACCCCGCAAGCGTTCGAAGAATATGCGCCGCCTCCGGCAGCCCCCACATGTTATGAAGGCGGTGAGTTAAGGATATTTCATAAAAACCCATGAACCTATCACTTGTCATTCCAGTTTATAACGAGCAGGAAAACCTGCCGCTCTTGTTCGATGCGCTCTACCCGATCATGAAGCCCATGCAAAAATCATGGGAAGTGATTCTGGTGGATGACGGCAGCCACGATAAAAGCCTTTCGGTGCTCAAGGAATATGCCGAAAAGGACCCGGAACATATTCGCGTGGTTTCATTCCGCCGCAATTTTGGACAGACCGCCGCCATTGCCGCAGGATTGGATTATTCCCGAGGTGAGATCATCGTTCTTTTGGATGCGGATATGCAGAATGATCCCGCGGACATCCCAATGATGCTCGCCAAGTTGGATGAAGGATATGACCTTGTCAGCGGCTGGCGCAAAGACCGCAAGGATAATGCTGTTACCCGCAATTTTCCCTCCATGCTCGCAAACTCGTTGATCTCGCGCGTGACCGGGGTGCACCTGCATGATTATGGCTGTACCTTGAAAGCCTATCGCCGTGATGTGCTTGTGGGATTTCGCTTGTATGGTGAAATGCACCGCTTCATTCCGGTATATGCCAGTTCTGTCGGTGCAAACATTACCGAAGTCCCTGTCCGCCACCACCCCCGCAAATTTGGAAAGACCAAGTACGGGCTGGAAAGAACCGTGAAGGTCATCCTCGATCTGTTCACTGTGAAATTCCTCGTCGCATATTCCTCCAAGCCGATCTATTTGTTTGGCGGTACCGGCGGGTTGTTGATGGTCATCAGCTCTCTTATCATGTTGTATTTATTCCTGCGGCGTTTGTTCTTCTTTATTAGTGTTACAGGCTCACCCTTATTTCAAACCAGTGTTATGTTTTTCATCCTGGGATTTCAATCCATGCTTATGGGCTTGATCGCAGAACAATTGGTTCGTACCTATCACGAATCCCAGCGCAAGCCAACCTATACGGTCCGCACAAAAATAAACCTCAACCGGGATACGGATGATTAATTGGCTGCGTGAAAATCGCCAGACGGTTGTGCGTGCATTAGGCAGCATTCTGGCGCTGGCGCTCTTGATCGTGTTACTTGAGGAAGAAGGGGACGGCGAACTTTTTTCTGCGTTGCGGCGCGTGTCCATTGGATATTTTCTTGCAGCCGTCGTTGCATTGACCATCTCGCGTTTGTTCGCAGCCACCCGCTGGCATATCCTGCTTAAATCAGCTGGCGTGGATATTCCTTTTATGCGCTCGGTGATGCTGACTTTTACAGGTAACTTTTCATCCAATTTTTTACCGACAACCATTGGCGGGGATGTGGTTCGGCTTGCAGGCGCGATGCAATTGGGATACGACCGCGTTGTATGCGTCGCCTCGCTCGTTGCCGACCGTTTGATTGGTCTGGCAGGAATGAGCATTGCACTCCCTTTGGGTTTGATCCCTGTGTTCTCGATGGATACAGGAGTATCACAATCCATTACGATTTCTGCGCTGATCCAAAAAGGCGTGGATTTTGCCAAGCGGACGCTCGAGTCTTTTTCCATTTGGTTGAAGAAACCGCTTGCATTGAGCGGTTCCCTTCTCGCCACCTTTGGCAACATGGTATTTATCTATCTGGCGGTGTATTTGCTTTTACTGGGCATTGACCATCAGGTTTCCTACTGGCTGGTTGCGGGTTTGTATACACTCACATACTTTGTGACCCTTTTTCCAATTTCCATCAACGGCCTGGGAGTGCAGGAACTCTCCATGACTTTCCTGCTTACTCAGCTGGGTGGATTAAGCCCTTCAGAAAGCGCCACCGTTGCATTGCTTACCCGCGCTCTGTTTATTATCACCAGCCTGCCGGGCGCCTTCTTTTTACCATCCATTCTTGCTGCGATGAATGAGAAAAAAATACAGCCAGAATAATTGCATGGACTGGAACATGGAACCCCTGTCTACAAAAAAATTCCTGCAAGCATTTCTTTGGACCAGCATTCTATTGAGTGTTCTGGCAATTGTTCAAACTGTTCAACGCGTCAACGAATTGGAGATTCTTCTTTGGCGCTCAAAATGGGTTTTCCTTTTAGGCATATTTGCGCTGAATATTGCGGCTGGTTCCTTCATCCTTTTCTCACCGTTTTTGGAACGCAGTTCCCGTTGGATGGACAGCCTCGGGTTTGATCCTTCGAGTATCCTTAGAAAACTGCTCGGATTGGCTTTGGTTATTTCTGGATTCTTCCTTATATGGGCGGTACGTTTATTCTTTTTTGGGAAATTTCTTCCGCAGTTGACCCCCATCCTTTGGGTCTTTCTGTGGGCAAGCCTGCTGCAGGTATTTGGTTTGAGATTGCTGAGCGGATTGAAGTGGTATCCGCTTTTTGCCGCAGTCATTCTTTTACAGGGAGTGGTGTATCAGGTATATGGCCGCATTGCTGATATTTCAGGCTATCCCTTTTCAATAGGGTACTCTGAAGCCAGTCGTCATTATTACGCCTCATTGTTTTATGCGAAATTCCTGTATGGCGTACAAACTCCCTATCCGTTTTTGCATCCTTCACGCTACCTGCTGATGTCCCTGCCGTTTTTGATGGAGGGATTGCCGCTTTGGTTTCACCGCATGTGGCAATCTTTATTATGGCTGGTGTTGACCTTTGCCTCTGCCATGCTGTTGGTTGCCAGAATGCGTTTGAGCGGTTGGATGCGTCATCTGGCGGTTGCCTGGGCATTTTTGTATTTTCTGCAAGGCGCCGTGTATTATCATCTTCAGGTTTGTGTGATTCTTGTTTTGGCTGGTGTGTCGGTAAAGAATCCCTGGCGTTCCCTGTTGTTCGTGTCTCTGGCTTCAATTTGGGCAGGCATTAGCCGCGTGAACTGGTTTCCTGTCCCTGCCATGCTGGGGATTGCAGTCTATGTTCTTGAAACACAAATTGCGGGGAAGGGCTGGCGTTATTGGATACATCCGTTTCTCATGGGCGTGAGTGGGCTTGCTGCCGCGTTTGCCGCCCAATTTATCTACATTGAAATTTCTGGCAATGTCGATGCCCGTGCGTTCGGTTCAAGTTTTACGTCTGATTTGCTTTGGAATCGTCTGTTTCCCAATAACACATTTTCTTTGGGCATCCTGCCGGGTATATTGATCGTCTCCGCTCCATTGGGGATTGCCCTATATCAAATGTTGAATGGAAGACTGGCGAAATTACACCCTTTACGCTCTCTCGTTCTCCTTGCGCTCGTGCTGATTTTATTCTTCGGTGGATTGGTCGTCAGCACAAAGATCGGCGGCGGCGGTGATTTACACAACATGGATGCCTTCCTTGTGATGCTGGCGTTGATTACCACATCTTTTTTTGCAGGACGTGTCGTCGGCGATGACGAGCCAAGACCCAGCTGGGGAAATGTTCAATGGGGTGTGGCAGCTTTACTGGTCCCGCTTGGATTCGCGCTTCCACAGATTGGATTCTTTAATTCATACAACCATGTCAAAGTGGAGAAGGATATCCAGCGACTCCAGCAAGTTGTTTCACAGGCTGTGGACAATGGCGGCGAAGTTTTGTTTATTACAGAGCGCCAGCTCCTTACATTTGGCGAACTGAAAAATATTCCTCTAATTCCAGAATATGAGCAGGTTGAGCTGATGGAAATGGCGATGTCCGGCAATCGTGAATACCTTGAGCAGTATTATTCCGATCTTGATAATCGCCGCTTCGCGCTCATTATTGCGGAGGAGCAAAAATATAATCCCCGCAATAATGGCTCTTTCGTGGAAGAGGATAATGCATGGGTGCGTTACATAGGGGCGCCTCTTTTGTGCGCATATAAACCTGCCGAGAGTCTTCTTTCCAATAATATACAGATCTTCGTGCCGCGCCCGGGTCGGCCGGTCTGTAAAGATCCGTTCGCGGAATAAAAATTTCCCATGCGTATCCTTACGGTGATTTATGAATTTCCGCCCATTGGCGGCGGCGGGGGCAGGGCTGCCTACGATATTTGCAAGGAGCTTGCCGCACGCGGACATGATGTTTCTGTTCTAACGGCTCACATGCAGGGGCTTCCATTTCAAAATAATGAGGACGGGATTCACGTCACACGCATATCCTCTCTGAGGAGAGAACCTTTCCGCGCGACATTTTTCACCATGCTAGCCTACGTTCTTGCGGGACTTTGGGCCGGGCTCCGTTTAATTTACATTCATCGCCCCGACATCATTCACACTCATTTCGCTGTACCTTCCGGCGCCCTTGCATGGACATTGTCTGTGTTGACTGGAATCCCATATGTGCTGACCGCGCACTTGGGCGACGTTCCCGGAGGAGTGCCGGAAAAAACGGGAAAATGGTTCCGCTGGCTTGAACCATTCACAAAACCGATCTGGAGGCGTGCAAAAAAAGTGGTTGCCGTCAGTGAGTTTACACGTCAGCTGGCTTTGCAGCATTACGCAGTGGAAGTTCAAGTGGTTCCAAATGGTGTGGACGCCTTGCATCTTGTTCCGGTTGAAGTGAAACTTAATAAACGACCTCACCTGGTCTTTGCCGGGCGGTTCGTATACCAGAAAAACCCGCTTGCCATCGTAAAAATCCTTTCCCATCTCAAAGATTTGGATTGGTCCTGTTCCATGCTGGGAGATGGCCCCATGTTTGAAGAGGTAAAAAAAGAGATAGAAAAATATGATATGTCTGCCCGTTTCAACTTGCCGGGCTGGGTTACGCCGGAAGATGTGCTGGATCAATTTTCAAAAGGTGATATCTTATTTATGCCATCCTTTTCAGAGGGACTGCCTGTGGTTGGGGTGCAGGCGCTTGCCAAGGGACTTGCCCTGGTAACCAGCCGAATTGGCGGCTTTCTGGATTTGGTCGATCATGAAGAGAATGGCTATCTGGTTGAGGTGCATGACGAGTTGGCTTTTTCTCAGGCTTTGAGAAAACTCATCTCCAGCCCGGAAGTCCTTCTTCAATTCCGTAAAGCCAGCGTTAAAAAATCGCGCGATTTCGATATACAAAAAGTCGTTGACAAATATCAACAGATATTTCAGAGTGTGCTGAATGAAGGCTAAAACTATTGTCACCATTGTCGGGGCGCGACCTCAATTCATAAAGGCGGCTCCGGTTTCCCGGGCGTTGATACCGTTCTTTCATGAAGTGATGGTTCATACCGGGCAGCATTATGATTACGGCATGTCCGATGTTTTCTTCGAAGAGATGGAAATAAAGAAGCCCGAGTTCAATCTCGGTATTGGGGGAGGGACGCACGCTGAACAAACAGGCCTGATGCTGATTGAGCTTGAAAAGATTTTAACTTCAGTCAAACCTGATTGTATCTTGGTGTATGGCGATACCAATTCCACCCTGGCTGGCGCACTCGCGGCGGCAAAAGCTGGGATTCCGCTTGCTCACGTAGAGGCAGGTTTGAGGTCCTATGACCGAACGATGCCGGAAGAGGTCAATCGTGTTTTGACCGATCATGTATCCAACTTGTTGTTTTGTCCAACAGACGCGGCGGTTAAAAACCTTGCAAAAGAGGGGATTGTACAGGGTGTCCATCGAGTAGGCGATGTCATGTATGATGCCCTGCTGTATAACCTTGCTAACGCGCGCGCGAAATCTAAAATTTTGGATCAGCTTGGCCTGAAAAAAGGCGGATACGCGCTTGCCACAGTCCATCGCGCCGCCAATACAGATTCCATCGAACGGATGCGTTCCATTCTGGATGGGCTGGGGAAATTGGATACTCAGGTCATTTTTCCCGTACATCCGCGCACACGCAAAACGATCAATGAATGGGAAATATCAACAGGCGCGAACGTGTTGATGGTTGAGCCGGTTGGCTATTTTGATATGCTGGTCCTACAGGAAAATTCCAATTGTATTCTGACCGATTCAGGAGGTGTCCAAAAAGAGGCGTATCTGGCCGGCGTGCGCTGTATTACCTTGCGGGAAGATACAGAATGGGTGGAGACGGTCGCGGCTGGGTGGAATAAACTTGTGGGAGTGAATACGGATCTGATTGTGGACACCTATAAAAACTGGCATCCGCAAGGGGAGCGTGCCGCATTGTATGGCGACGGCCATTCTGCCGTTGAGATCAGTAAAACAATTTTCTCGGCCCTCCGCTGAAAATTTCGTTACTTGACACGGGGGTGTTTTTATGTGAGAATTCAAAAACTGAATGCTCAAATTATGACAGAAATCAAACAGCACGAATACGCCCTCCTCAATGAAATTGCCCAGGATTCGATGGTGACCCAGGCTAATTTGTCTGACCGCCTTGGTATCGCTGTTGGCAGCGTCAACTGGTATATCAAACGTTTGATTCATCGCGGCTGGGTAAAGGTTTCACACCTCGACCGCACCCGCCTGAAATATGACCTGACGCCTGAAGGTATGAAAATATTTACCCAGCGTGCAGTTTCGTATGCCCGGGATTCGTTAAAAGTCTATGGCAGTTTTCGTGAAAAGGCAAAAGCAATTGCAGTGGAACTACAACAACAAGGAGTTCAAAATGTCTATCTCAACGGCGACGATGAGATGATCGACATTTTACGGCTCACCTGTATCGAAGCTGGGATTCACATCAGCGATATTCCAGATGATTGTGTGCTCGAATCTGCCGGGCAGGGGTATCAAGTAAAGCGGTTAAAGAGATAATATCCAAAAGGGAATTTATGTCAAAGAACTTTGCTGTGATCGGCGTAGGCGGTTATATTGCACCCCGCCATTTGCGAGCCATTCGAGATACTGGCAATCAACTGCTGGCAGCCGTGGATCCAAAGGATTCGGTTGGCGTGCTGGACCAGTATTCCTTCGATGTGAAATTCTTTACCGAGATCGAGCGCTTTGACCGTCATTTGGAAAAATTGCGCAGAGGGCCTGAAGTGGGACGCATCCACTATGTTTCGATTTGTTCGCCAAACTATTTGCATGATTCACACTGCCGCCTTGCCCTGCGCGCCGGAGCAGATGTGATCTGCGAAAAGCCGCTCGTCATCAATCCCTGGAACATGGATGCCCTTGAAGAACTTGAAGCTGAAACAAAGCACCACATCCATACGGTCTTGCAGTTGCGTGTTCATCCCGCATTGATCAAGCTCCGCGAGTCTCTTCAAAAAGAGAGCGCCGTCCATGATGTGGACCTGACTTATATTACGAGCCGCGGTCCCTGGTATCAGGTTTCCTGGAAGGGACACTCCGATAAATCGGGCGGTGTCGCGACGAATATCGGTGTGCATTTCTTTGATTTGTTGATGTGGCTGTTCGGCCCTGTAAACGGCATCAAGGTATATCATTCGGATGATCAGCGCATGTCTGGTTTTATTGAACTGGAGCGTGCGCGTGTGCGTTGGTTTTTGTCCGTTGATAAAAACGATCTGCCTGACTCTGCAAAAGCCGGCGGAAAGACAACCTACCGCTCCATTACGGTGGACGGCAAGGAAGTCGAATTTTCAGAAGGTTTTACGGATCTGCATACCCGCGTCTATGAAGAAACCCTGGCAGGACGCGGCTTTGGCATTGCGGATGCCCGTCCTTCAATTGGCCTGACCCATGCGATACGTACAGCCGAAATCTCACCGAAGGATGATCTGATTCATCCGCTTTTAAAGAAGTAGAGTCACTGTGCCAGATTATTTTGTTCACCAATCCAGTTATGTGGATGACGGCGCAGAGATTGGCGCTGGTACGAAAATATGGCATTTCTGCCATGTTATGCCTCGTGCGAAGATCGGCGAAAGATGTAACATCGGTCAGAACGTGCTGGTTTCCTCTGATGTGACGATTGGAAATAATGTAAAAATCCAGAACAATGTTTCGCTGTATACTGGTGTAATCGTTGAGGACAATGTCTTTCTCGGTCCTTCGATGGTCTTTACCAACGTGATCAATCCACGCAGCCATGTAAATCGTAAGGACGAATATAAGACCACGCTGGTGCGCAAAGGGGCGTCCATTGGGGCGAATGCAACGATTGTGTGCGGTGTGACATTGGGGAAATATTGTTTTGTCGGTGCGGGCGCGGTGGTGACAAAGGATGTGCCTGATTATGCACTTGTCTATGGGTCGCCTGCGCGTGTGCGTGGATGGATGTGTCAATGTGGGGAGCAGTTAAAGTTTGAGAGCGATCGGGCAGTCTGTCAAAGCTGCGGCGATGCATATAGAAAACAGGACTCAGTTGTCGGTTCAGAGAGAGGCGAGCAATGATTTCTTTGGTTGACTTAACAGCGCAGTATCATTCCATCAAGGAAGAAATTGATGCGGCTGTATTATCCACTCTGGAGTCTGGGCATTTTATCCTTGGTCCTCAGGTCCTAAAGTTTGAGGAAAGTGTTGCGACATATCTTGGCGTGAAGCATGCCATTGGGCTTGCCTCAGGTACAGATGCGCTTGTCATTGCTTTGCGTGCATTGAATATCGGCGAGGGCGATGAGGTTGTTATTCCTGCGTATACATTTTTTGCAACTGCCGGCACGGTCATGTCTGTTGGTGCGAAGCCTGTGTTTGTGGATGTGGATCCGCAAAGTTATCAAATTGATGTGAACAAAATTAAATCCGCGATTACGCCAAAGACAAAGGCGATCATCCCTGTGCATCTTTACGGGCATCCTGCTGATATGAATCCGATCCTTGCGATTGCGCGCGAAAATAATTTGAAAGTGATCGAGGATAATGCCCAGGGATTTGGTGCGGAATACCTGGGAAGAAAAACAGGTTCTTTGAGTGATATTGCCTCTTTAAGTTTCTTCCCCACAAAAAATCTCGGTGCGTTTGGCGATGCAGGCATGGTGTTGACGAACGATCCTGCACTGGATGAACGAATGAGAATGCTGCGCACGCATGGCTGGAAGAAAAAATATTATTCAGAAGAGGTCGGTTATAACAGCCGCCTTGATGCGTTGCAGGCCGCAATCCTTCAGGCGAAATTTCCATATGTCGATTTATGGAATGATAAACGCCGTGCGTTGGCTCATCGTTACAATGAGAAGCTTGGTTCTTCAGGGGTTGTAATTCCTTTGGAGTGTGAATGGGCGAAGCATGTGTATCATTTGTATATTATCCGTTCTGCGAAACGCGATGAACTGCAAGCGTTCTTAAAGCAAAAGGGGATTGCTTCGGAAGTGTATTATCCCCTGCCGCCTCATCTTTCTGTGCCATGCCGCGCGTTTGGATATAAAGAAGGCGATTTTCCTCATGCCGAGCTGGCTGCACGCGAGACACTGGCGCTTCCACTCTACCCGGAGTTGACTCTGGAACAGCAGGATGAAGTGATCGCGGCGGTGAGAGGGTTTGCAGGTTCCTAATGGTTAGAAATAATATTATTGCTAACTTTGTAGGCAGGGTCTGGCCAAGTTTGCTTGGGCTGGCTCTTGTTCCAGTATATCTGCATTATTTAGGGATCGAGGCATATGGGCTTGTAGGATTTTTTGTGTCGCTTCAGGCATTAATCGGTTTTCTGGATTTAGGTTTGAGTACAACAACAAATCGCGAAGTGGCATATGGGTTAAGTTCAGCGGGACAAAAAGAGAAGACTCGTGACCTTATGCGTACTCTGGAAGTGGTGTATGGATTGGTTGCGCTTCTGATTGCAGCTGGTTTCATTTTGTCTTCAGATTGGCTGGCACGGGAGTGGATCAACGAGCAAGAGTTGTCTGTTGAGACTGTACGCCTGGCTGCGATGATCTTTGGTATCACACTTGCGTTACGCTGGCCTGTTGCTTTATATAATGGAATTCTGCTTGGCTCAGAGAAGCAGGTTTTATACAACATTCTTTCTGTGGTGGTGACAACGCTGCGGAGCGTTGGCGCAGCCGTTGTAGTTGTTTTTGTGTCTCATACCATCGTTGCCTATCTGGTTTGGCAATTGATTTCAGCTCTGTTGGAATTGGGTGTTATGGCGCTGGCTGGTTGGAGAGTTATCCGTGTCGACTCTGATCATGCTCCCCGAATAAAAATTTCTCTCTTGAAACCGATCTGGAGATTTAGCGCCTCTGTTGGTTTAAACTCTCTTTTTGCTGCAATTACCAAACAGATGGATAGAGTTTTGATCAGCAAATTGCTTTTGCTTTCGCAGATGGGATACTATACGACAGCAAATGCGGCTTATTCAGCCGTGTCGATGGTTACCTCTCCTTTTGCATCCGTGGCATTTCCCCGTTTTACCGCATTGATTGCTTCAAATGAACATGATGAACTTGTGGCAACATATCATAAAATGTGTCAGTGCGTCTCTTTTATTGTCATGCCCATTACCAGCATCCTTTTGTTTTTTTCATTTGACATCCTTTTGCTATGGACGGGCTCTGAAGACATCGCTGTTCATTCAGCTCAGACCCTTTCTATCCTTGCGATTGCTGCCATCTTCAATTCGATGATGCAAATTCCATTTATGCTGCAATTGGCAGCTGGCATCACCTGGATCAGTCTGTGGAACAACGCCATCAATCTTGTTGTTCTTGCGCCCCTCATGTATTTCCTAATCAAACACTATGGGGTGGCGGGTGCGGGTATCGCATGGCTTATCTTTAATGTTTCATATTATTTGATAGTGCCACATATTATGCATCGATATGTTCTGCCTTCAGAGAAAAAAGTTTGGTATTTTACAGATACTTTGTTGTTCATTGTATTAAGCCTTGCAACTTTTGGCATTACATATCTGGTGCAATCATTCGTTCAGGGGCTGCTATTTTTGTTTATCAACATTACAGTCGGATGTCTTATATATTTGGTTTTGTCTATGGTATTTTCACCCACGATTCGATGGGCAGTGCTTGATCTGGCTAAAAAAGCTCCGTTTCTAAAGAGATTCTTGCAGAAGCAGGTGTCCGTTGGCTGATCGATCCTCGTATATGAATTTGGTAGATTCCATCTTCCAGCGTATTAAGTCCATGCTGCCCCGACGTGTACACCCTTACGTAGAATTACAACGTTTGGTCCAGTGGTATGGCTCTGAAATGCCCACGCCAAAAATCCTTTTGTTGGGAGATTCCGTTGCCGAACGGGTATCAAAGTCGGATACAGATAAGAGAAACCTTGGTAGGTTTATCGAAAAGGAATTTGAAGGAAAATACAAACTAGCTTGCCTTTCGCATTCAGCCTATCATACGAAGATTTACTACAGCCTCCTTGAGGTATTGAAGATTACACCTCAAAAACCTGATTTGGTAATCTTCCCGATAAATATGCGGAGTTTTTCCCCTCAATGGGATTTTGAACCATCTTGGCAATTTGAACAGGAAATAAGCCTGATTGGTGACTATGTTTTAAGCCTCTCAAAAACGATACCTATATTGGACAAGCCCGTGATTACCTCAGAGTTATACGAAGTTTTTGACGCTACTGAAGTATGTTATCCTTTGACGAATTTCAACAGAATTGGTCAGTTCCGTCTGCTCATTAATGGAAAGCCGCAGACGCAAGAACAATTTTTTTATAGAAAAGAGCAAATATTCATTTTTCATTACCTTCATTCGCTTTCATCACAACATCCAAAATTGCACTCTCTGCTCGAAACCATTCGGCTCATGCAGGAACTGAAGATTAATTTGTTGATCTATATAACACCGATTAATTATCAGGCGGGTGAGAGGTATGTGGGTAATGAGTTTGTAAAACTTCTTAAAAAAAATACTCAGGTAATTCAGGACGCTATATTTCCTTTTCTGGGTAATACAATAAATTTTTCCGATTTTAGTATTTCTTTATCCTCGGATAAATTTTTCAATATTGATGAAGCCACAGAACACCTGAATCAACGTGGACGGGCGGAATTGGCTGCCCTCATTTCACATACGGTGTTCGAAAAAAGCTCTCTTGGCTAATAAGGAGTTTTGTTGTTCATGAATAAATATGTAAAGATGGTTCTTCTCTTTGCCCAATCTGCCTTTCGCTTGATTGGATTGGACGTTTACCCATACAAAAAAAGCTATCATTATGCTCCCGATTATTTCGGGCATGCTCACTTTAAACAGGATTTTCTTCCAGATGCTCCTGTTTTTGGTGATTTGGCAAAACAGGTTATTCAAAGCGGACGTTCATCACTTTATTTTGACCGCTTACAGGTCATTTTTCAGGCGATTGGCCATATAAGCTCACAGGTTAAGCCATCTGAAAAAATTAATTCGGCGGAGGTTGGAGTCTATAAGGGTGGGACGAGCTACTTTATAGCCTCTTGTGCCAAATATTTTAACGTGCAGGTAACTCATCATTGTTTTGACACTTTTGAAGGCCACGATGCACGGGATATTAACTCTTCCGTGGATACATCTCATCTTCCCGCCATGTTTAATGATACGCAGTATGAGTCGGTAAGGGATTATTTAAGCGTTTTCAAAAATATACTTGTCTTCAAAGGACGTTTTCAGGAGACATGCCAGGAATTGGAAAATAAAAAAATCCATTTTGTTCATCTTGATGTTGATATTTATGACCCAACCATGTTTGGACTGAAATTCTTCCACGAACGTCTTGCCCTCGGCGGTGTTATCATCGTGGATGATTATGGCTTTACCACATGCCCAGGCGTAAAAAAGGCAGTAGACGAATTTGTTGCTGTGACACCCGGGTATTTTTCAATGACATTATTGACCGGGCAGTACATCCTGGTTAAACTAAATTAATAGGAAATTCACATGCCTAGAAAACTCATCATAAACAATTTTGAAATCTCCGATTCCAGCGATTGTTACGTCATTGCCGAGATCGGACACAACCACCAAGGCAGCCTAGAGAAGGCAAAACAACTATTTAAAGCCGCTGCAGAGTGCGGTGTAAATGCGGTCAAGTTGCAAAAGCGTGATAACAAGTCGCTTTTTACAAAAGCGGCATATTATAAGCCGTATGAAAACGAGAATAGTTTTGGCCTCACTTATGGTGAACACCGTGAGTTTCTCGAATTTGGTAAGGCGGAATATGTTGAATTGCAGAAATATGCCAAAGAATTGGGCGTGACTATGTTTGCCACTGCATTCGACATCCCTAGCGCGGACTTCCTTGCCGAACTCGACTTGCCTGTTTATAAAATCGCTTCGGGTGATTTGAAAAACACACCTTTGCTTAAGCATGTGGCTAAATTTGGCAAGCCAATGATTATTAGTACGGGCGGGGCGAATATGGAGGATGTTCAACGTGCTTATGATGCAATTATGCCTATTAATAACCAGTTAGCTATTTTGCAATGTACCTCCTCGTACCCGGCGGAACATCATGATCTTAATTTGCGCGTGATTGAGACATTTCGCCACCAATTCCCTGACACTGTAATCGGTCTTTCTGATCACGAAAATGGAATTGCCATGGCAACTGCTGCCTATATCCTTGGGATGCGCATCATTGAACAACACTTCACTATTAATCATACCTGGAAAGGGACGGATCAGGTCTTTTCGCTTGAGCCGATTGGGATGAAAAAACTCGTCCGCGATTTACGTCGTGTTCGTGAGGCGCTTGGTGACGGAATTAAACACGTCCTGCCAAATGAGGTGGGACCAATTTCCAAGATGAGCAAAAAGCTTGTTGCAAAGCAGAATCTACCCGCAGGTCAGGTTTTGACCGAGGCGGATATAGCTGTCAAATCTCCCGGTGATGGCCTCCCCCCTTACGAGTTGTACAATATTCTTGGTAAGACGCTCAAGCGTCCGTTGGCTGAAGATGAGGATATTATGTTCGAGGATCTGGCATGATACCTGAAAAAATTCCCAATTGGATTGGCGGTGAAGAATGTTCTGCCAAAGCAGATGAGTGGTTTGACAAGCTGGATCCGTCCAACGGAAAGCTTCTAACCCGTGCCGCCCGTTCTCGCGCGGACGATGTGACTGCTTCTGTGGAGGCGGCGTTAGACGCCTTCCCGGCATGGTCCGATACACCCGCCGTCCAACGCGGACTTCTTCTTCATAAAATAGTAGTCGAGATGCAAAACCGCCAGGAAGAGGTTGCACGCATCGTAGCTGCGGAAACTGGAAAATCCTATAAAGAAGCATTGGGCGAAACTGGAGGAGCGATTCAGTGCGGATTGTTTTACGCGAGCGAAGGTCAACGATTGTATGGCCGCACTACGACAAGTGGGACTCCAAATAAATATGCGATGACAGTTCGGCAACCAATCGGTGTTGCAGGCCTCGTTATTGCAGCTAATACGCCAATCGCCAATGTGGCGTGGAAGATATTCCCCGCGTTAATTTGCGGGAATACTGCCATCTTAAAGGCATCGGAGGATACGCCTGCCACGGCGTGGTTTATTGGAAAGATCGCCCAAGAGGTTGGTTTGCCTGCTGGTGTGTTGAATATTGTACAAGGCTATGGCGAGGAGGCCGGCGCTCCATTGGTAGAGAACCCTAAAGTGGGGGTGATCTCCTTCACTGGCTCAACAGAAGTAGGAAGATATATCCAGCGAGTCGCAGGGCCGCGTTTTGCCCGCATCTCCCTTGAACTTGGTGGCAAGAATTCGCTTGTAGTGTGTGACGATGCTGATCTGGATAATGCGGCTAAATGGGTGCTTCTTTCTTCGTTTAGTAACGCAGGACAACGTTGCGCATCCACCAGCCGAGTGATTATCTTTGATGCCGTGTATGAAAAATTCCGTGATTTGCTCGTGGAAAAAACAAAGAAACTTCGTGTGGGTACATCCGATGAAGACGATTTTGGTCCGGTGATCAATGAAGGCCAATTAAATAGTATGACATTGGTAGTTCAAAACGCGCTTAAAAATGGTGCCAATATTTTGACAGGCGGTAACCGCCTTGTTGACGACTCCCATCGCAGCGGATTCTATATGGCTCCAACTTTGATCGATGGTGTTGCCCCGCACGATGAGATTTCAGAATGTGAACTTTTTGGTCCAGTTGCGATTCTTTACCCTGTAAAGGATTTTGACGAAGCGCTTGCTCTCGCAAATGATTCTCCTTACGGCCTTACGGCATCCATTCACACCAAGTCCATCCACCGTGCGCTGCGTTTTGCTGATAAAGTGCAAACCGGCGTAGCGGTTGTCAATGCGGGCACGCATGGATCTGAACCGCATATGCCGTTTGGCGGGCGCAAACAATCAGGAAATGGTTCTCGTGAACCGGGGACAGAAGCACTGAATATCTATTCTGAATTGAAAGACCTGTATATCAATATTGATCCCTCAAAGGTATGATCAAGAATTCCCCTTCCGCAATCGCCTTGCTCCCGGCTCGTTCTGGTTCCAAACGAGTTGCCGATAAAAATATCCGTCCATTGGCCGGGCACCCTATGATTGCATATACGATCTCGGCGGCAATACAAAGCGGCATTTTCTCCGCAGTCGTTGTTTCCACCGATTCGCCACAATATGCTGAAGTAGCACGAATATACGGTGCAGAGGTTCCTTTTTTGCGTCCTGTGGAAATGTCAGGAGATGTATCCCCCGATATTGACTGGCTCCATTACACACTCCGCAGACTTAGGGAACTTGGCCGCGAATATGATTGCTTCAGCCTTTTGCGCCCAACTAGCCCGTTCCGATTACCTGAAACGATCCAGCGTGCATGGAACGAGTTCGTTGCCGTGGAAGGCGTAGACTCTCTCCGCGCCGTAGAAAAGTGCCATGAGCATCCTGGTAAGATGTGGGTCATTCGTGGCAAACGCATGATGCCGCTTTTACCCATTGGTCCGGCGGAACAACCCTGGCACAGCACACCATATCAGGCATTGCCGGAAGTCTATATTCAAAACGCCAGCCTGGAAATCGCGTGGACACGTGTGGTCTTGGAAGAGCATACTATTGCTGGCAATGTGGTCATGCCTTTTCTAACTCAAAACTATGAAGGCTTTGATGTGAATCATCCCTACGACTGGGAATTGGCCGAAAAACTCGTAAGAACTGGGCAGGCAAAACTGCCCGAGATAAAATAAAATCTCATGGTGAAATGTGCTTTTTGCGTAATGTGATCTGTATAAAAATCTATTATCTACATCACCATGCCAAAAGGAAATTATGACTACAATCAAACTCATCCCCTATCAAGAATTCCAACGTATTCACAATTCTCAAATTGATAAATACAATAAACTTGCCATTATTGCCAATATGAATCGCGCTAACACGCTTGCGGAGGTCAAGCGAGCAGGTTCCGGGCATCTGGGTTCTTCATTCAGCGCAATGGATATTGTCACATGGCTATATTACGAAGAAATGAATACCCTCAAAGTGGGCTTCGATAGCCCTGACCGCGATATTTATTTCTCATCCAAAGGTCACGATGTGCCCGGCCTCTATGCAACCATGTATTCGCTGGGAATATTGCCCGAAGAAAAAATTATCAGCCTTCGCCGCCTTGGGGGCTTGGATGGACATCCGGACCTGAATATCCCTGGCATCGAAGCCAATTCCGGTTCACTAGGTATGGGCATTTCAAAGGGACGTGGAATGGCCTGGGCGAAGAAACACTTTAGGCACGCCGGCCATGTATACGTTTTGACAGGAGACGGCGAATGGCAGGAAGGTCAGAATTACGAGGCGCTTCAATCTGCTGTTCAACAGAAGATCGACAACCTCACGGTTATCGTGGATGATAATAAGGTGCAGTCCGATAAGCTCGTGGATGAAATCATGAGCCTGGGTGATATTGAGGCAAAATATCGTGCTTTTGGCTGGCATGTTCAGCGCATTGATGGACACGATTATCATCAAATTGAAAAAGCGTTGGCAGAAGTTCGTAAAGTAAAAGATAGACCGCAGATCATTATTGCGGATACGATCAAAGGGCGCGGCATTTCATTTATGGAACATTCAACCGCCCTCGAAATGGGTAAGGGACTTTATCCCTGGCATTCCGGCGCTCCAGATGATGTGTCCTTTGAAAAGGGATACAACGAACTCATCGAACGGATCAACACCTCTCTTTCGGGCCTGGGGCTTGCTCCTGTTGAATTGAAAGATATCGCCCCTGAAGAAAAACGTCCGCCCGCTTCGATGCTGGCTGGCGAGCCTCTCAGCCAGGCCGCGCAGGAGAAACTATCTTCCAAAGTGACAGATGAATTTGTTGCCCGCGCCTATGGACAGGCATTGGTCGAAATTGGCGCACGCCGTAAAGATATTGTTGTCCTAGATGCCGACCTCTCATCGGACTGTAAGACCCGCGACTTTGAGTATGCCTATCCTGAACGTTTTATTGAAAACGGCATCGCCGAGCAAGATATGGTCTCCATGGCGGGCGGACTGGCGCGTAAGGGATTGCTGCCCATCGTCAATTCGTTCGCAAGTTTCCTTGCTTCTCGTGCCAACGAACAAATTTACAACAATGCCAGCGAGAAAACCAAGATCATCTACGCCTTGCATTATGCTGGTCTCATTCCCGCAGGCCCGGGTAAATCCCACCAATCTTTGCGTGATATTTCATTGTTTGCCGCGCTCCCAAATTGCGTCATTATTCAACCTTGCAATGCCGAAGAAACGCGTATGGTGGTGGAATACAGCGTGGAGCAGGCAAAAGAAAATGTGGCCCTACGTTTCATTATTGGGCCTTCGCCGCGCAAAATTCAGTTACCTAAAGATTACAAACTAACCTTTGGGGAAGGCATAGCACTTACCGAAGGCAGGGATGCGATTCTGTTTGCATATGGCCCCGTCATGCTGCATGAAGCGTTACTGGCTCAAGAATTACTGGCCGAGCGCGGCGTTGGTTTAAAAGTTGTCAACCTGCCCTGGCTCAACCGCGTAGATTCCAAATGGCTAGAAGAAATTATCAAGCCATTTGAATTAATCTTTGTGCTGGAAGACCATTATCCCTCCGGCGCGTTAACAGATCACCTGTTGGAACTGCTTGCTGCCAGCAAAAACAAACCGCTTGCCACCCGTCGCTTAGTGCGCTTCGCCGTGGAAGGTTGGCCCGCCTGCGGCACACCACAGGAAGCCTTGAAATATCATCGTCTCGACGGCGCATCGCTTGCGGAAAGAATTTTGGAAGCGAGCGATCAATAATCGTGCGAGAAGTCGATATCGTTTATCTCTATGAGCATACGG
>JACZJB010000050.1 GCA_014860805.1 Anaerolineales bacterium | reverse complement strand
ATCCTTGCCAGTCGCATCATCCACATCGATGACAGAGCCCTGTCCTGTGGGGAGAGAACCAACTGCATCCGCAGCGGGACCGTAGGTAGCTGTGCGCATGTCAGCAAGGAACTGAGTTGCAGCTAGAGCTTCAGGAGAATCGAAGTTGGGAGTTCCATCGGCTTTGTAGAGTTCGCCGCCGAGGGAGTAGTACACCAACAGCCACCATTGCCAGTCAGCCATGGAAGCAGCATCAACAGGAACAAGCGCCTGCTGGGTCAATGAATTCGTAGCAGGATCAATCGTCGAGGCGGTGGAGGCGAATTCAGTCCACTGCGCGAAGTTCTGCGGGGTGCCAGTTGTCCAGCCAGCGGTTTCCATCAAGTCGGTACGGCAGAACACGTAGCGGGGAGCGGTGAAGATCGGAAGACCTCGAAGTTTGCCATCGTACTTGGCATTTTCGAGAGCAGGACCGAAATTCGAGATTTCATCCCAGGCGCCAGCGCCGAGGTAGGGATCCATGTCCGCGAGGCTTTCGCCGTAGAGAGTATTCATTTCAGAACCTAGGTTGATGATATCGGGGCCTTCGCCAGCGGCAAAGAAACCACTAAAGGTGGTGTCCCAGCCAGACCATGAACCTTCGGTAATCTCAACAGTGACGCCAGGATGAGCAGCTTCGAAAGCAGGGTTGATCTCACTCTTTAGCCATTCGATGGTGTCGGGGGTGTAATCGAGCAGGTAGATCTTCAATGTTGTGGCATCAGCAGAAGCAGGGGCTTCGGTTGCAGCAGGAGCTTCAGTAGCCGCAGAAGCTTCAGTGGCTGTAGGGGCAGCGGGTGTACCACAAGCTGATAGTACAAGGCTGGCCAAAATGATAATGGACAGCAGGGCTAACATTTTCTTTTGCATCTTTCTTCTCCTTGTTATTTAATTCGATATTTTTCGAACACGATTTTTTATGTAAACAACGAAACGGTCTTCTCATCCTCCTTTCTTCTGGATGATTGAAAATTCCAGGAAACGGTTAACTCATCCTGCCAATACGTTCGTTTACATCCTGCGCAAAGCGTTGAATAAACTCCTGTGCGAATTGAGCGGGATCTCTCCCCGCGTCATTCATCAAAGGAGTCATATCCATCGCGTAAGACAGCCCGGTTGTGGCGTCGACACCATGCGACTCAAAGTACGTGGCATTTGCGCGGCGGCGTCCCATGGAAGCAAGGTCATAACGTTTTCCGCCAGCGATCTGCGAATCAAACACACCCAATAAGGCAAATTGCAGATTTTCATGATCGGAGACATTCATCAACACTTTATCCGAGTCGACCATCCAATCCAGCGAGCGCCAGACTTCACACCCAACGACTCTTTCGGGACGTTCAGCCTGATCCAGTTTTCTCAAAGCACGAATCACTCTGAGAGCGACTGCGACGTGCGTATCATGCTTGTCCGCAAGATTATGTGTGTACACCACCTGTGGTTTCGCGGCGCGTAATAAAGCGACCAAATCGTCGACAGGTTCATTCCTCGAAGCATCTTTGACGATCTTACTGGGTAGGTCCAACATTACCTGCGCAGAGAACTCACCTACGTAAGCAGCTTTACGCTGCTCCTTAAAGCGGACAAGGCGCATGTCATCATCGCTGTAGTCCGCGTATAAGGCATCCCGTGGAGAGCCGCGTCCGTCCGTCACAACAACGCCAGTAAACCATTTATCCTTTTGCTGGAAACATTCCAGGATCGGCTGAGCCGACATGATCTCAATATCATCCTGATGCGCAGCAATGCACAAATGCGTGGTGCGTGCAAGCGCTTCTTCAACAGGCAAATTATCCGGGACGTAAATTTCTGCGGTATCTAAATGGAACTTCATCATTTTTCCTATTCAACAACCGGCAAACTCGCCGCCGCAACAGACTGACCCACGCGGCGTATTTTTTCATCTGGCAAATGCAACTCGATCTTCCCGAACAATTCAGGAAATTCCGTCTCAAATACTTTCCTTGCGCCTTCGAGAAGCAAATCCCCGCCGCGGCCAGAAGTGCAACGGCCAAGGATCAAAACATGCTTGATATCGTAAAAATCGGCGTAATGAGCGATGCCATAACCAAGGTAAACGCCCATGCTTTGCCAAATCTTTAACGCGCCATCGTGACCTGCTTCCAGTTTTTCCTGCACAAATTTCAATTTCTCCGCGTCGGTCACATCTGCAGGGATTTCAATCCCTGCTTTCGGAGCCAGTCGAAAAACGCATTGTTGTGAAAAATAAGAAGCGCCGCAGCCCTTGTCGCCAGACCATTCTTCCTCGGGAGCATTCGGGCTGTAATCAATCGGTGCGAAAGCCAATTCATTCAACCAACCCATGATGTGACCCTCCATATTCACATAGCCCGCCGCTTCGCTGGAACCGAGAGCAATGCCCAAGATCCCGTTATCCTCAATAGACATCGAACCCGCCAGCGCGGTCACATCACCATCATTGATGACTTCCAAGGGCACACCCAATTCATCACGGATGCGCAGGAACATATTTTTGATGTCGCCAAATCTCTCTTGTGGAATGCCCCGAAACAACGAAGCCACCATCGGGCGATTGTCAATGTAGATGCCTGCGGAACTGCCGCCAATTGCGTCCACGCGCGGCATTTTGCTCGCGGCAGTTTTCAGCGCGGTCATCACCTCGCGGTAGTGATACTCGGGGTTGGTATTCTTGCGCGGCTCCCAGATCACTTCCTCGCTATAGACGGGAGTCCCATCCACCACGGCGCTGACTTTGCGATCTGAGGCACCGAGGTCAAACCCAATGCGATGACCCTGCAAATTTCGGCCGAGCAGTTTCCCTGCCTCGCGCGAGGCGGGCACTTCATCCACACCACAAGAAACTACAGAAAATTCCTGTTCGTACACCTGTCTGCCCATAAAATCAAAATCGAATTTTTTCGCGCCATGGCGGCTGTATGTTTCTTTCAAATGTTCCGCGATCTTCGGTGAACCGCCCACATGTAGCGTGTGTCCGCCGCGCTGCCAAAGCAAAAATTTAACGATGCGTTCAATGTATTGATAATTGGATTCAAAATTCGGGTGACCGTCGGGATAGACTTTCGTCTCAAAGCGTGACACATCACCGCCGCTTCTTTCCACGCCGATCACTGTTCGCACACCAACTGACTCAACCTCACGCCGAAAATTTTGATTCGCTAAAATCGCAGGACGAAAATCTGCGTCCAATGGAGGCGCCACGCGCGGGGAGATCAACTTCAAAGACATTAATTTTCCTCGGTGAACAAAAGGGAATAATCATCCAGCAGCAAAGATGCAGAAGCACCAAGAATGCAGGCACGGTAATCCAATTTCCCGGTCTCAAGCCTTGTGTTTTCAGCCATGCGGGAAAGAGCGCCCGTCTGCATGGATGTGCTGACGGCGCTCAACCAATCATCTCCAAAACGGGTCATATCGCCCGTAAGGACGATCTTTTGAATATTGAGGATGCCGATCAAATTCGCAAGAGATGTGCCGAGGTAATGTCCCGCCCTATCAACAACATCCTTGGCCTTGCCATTTCCAGACTGAAAAGACGCGAGGACATCCTCCAGCGAATCCATTTTCATTTGCTGCACAACAGCACGGGCGCTGGAAACAGTCTCCAGGCAGCCGCGTTTTCCGCAGCGGCAAAGCTCACCGTTCTCCTGCACAACTACATGGCCGATCTCGCCTGCGCCGCCGCCATCGCCCTGGAACAACTGTCCGCCGATCAAAATGCCTGCGCCAATACCATGCTTGACATTAACCACGATCAGGTTCTCGTCGGGCGTGTGACCGCCGCCATACACATATTCGCCAATGGCAGTTGCCTGGCTGTCATTCAGAACAGAAACCGGGAGTTTATATTTTTTTTGAAGCAATTGCCCAAGCGGCAGGTCCTGCCAGGCCAAATTCACAGCATTGACCACGATCCCCTCGCGCGTGTTAATAAGACCTGGAGCACCTACGCCAATGCCGACAATGGGTTTTAACTTTTTTCGAATAAGCTGATCGAGAAGCTGGTAAACGATCTCCAGCGCCTTTTCACCGTTATCATCGTGAACTGGCGCTTCCACAATTTCCTTGATCTCTCCCCGCAAATTGACCACGGCGCCAATGAATTTATCCTGCGCCAGATTCAAGCCGATCAAATAACGCGAATCAGCCACGATGCTCAATAAGATCGGAGTTTTCCCGCCAATCGATTCCCCGCGTCCAACCTCTTCCACCAAACCTTCATTCAACAGCCCACTGACCACATCGGAAACCGTTGTCCGCGTGAGATTGGTTACACGCGCTACTTCCGCACGACTGATCGAGTCATTAACGAAGATCGTCCGCAATACAAGGTCACGATTATGCTGTTTGGTTTGTTGATGAGTGGCTTTTTTCATGACGAATCCTTGAAAGATTTCTACATACTGCCTATACGGAAATCTCAAACCGTTACATCAAATTACTTTGTAAATTCAATGGACTAACAAACTTATTTTACAGACTCCCCCACAATAAGTCAAGTCCTAATCCTTGACAAAATATTTAGCCTATACTAAAATAAATTTAGTCAAGGCTAAATTTAAAGAGATTAAGTACGAGCCCAACTTGCCCATTTCATATTTTTGATTGCAAAACCATCTCGCTCTGGAACTCATAACATGGAACAAACTCTCACCATCTCAATTCAAGACTACTTGAAAAATATCTATGAACTCACTGAAAACGGTGAGAGCGCGAGCACAAATGCGCTGGCTTCCAAACTCAATGTCAAACCAGCTTCTGTCACAGGCATGGTGCAAAAGCTTGCTTCTGCAAAACCCGCTTTGGTTGAATATCAAAAACATCAGGGTGTGACGCTGACCGATGATGGAAAAAAGGCGGCACTCGAAGTCATTCGCCATCACCGCCTGCTGGAAGCATGGCTTGTGCAAACTCTGGGTTATTCATGGGATGAAGTCCATGCGGAAGCGGAAAAACTGGAACACGTCATCTCAGAGGATTTTGAGAGGCGGATCGCCGCCGCCATGGGACATCCGCTTCGTGATCCGCACGGAGAGTTGATTCCCACCGCCGATCTTCAGATGCCGCTGGATGATTCAACTCCGCTTTCCTCGCTGCGCGCCAATCAATCTGGGACCGTCCAATACGTCAAAGCTGCAGACGCGGAATTGCTCAAACACTTCGAAACTCTCGGATTAATCCCAGAAGCGGAACTTGAAGTGACCGGGTACTCCCCTTTCGACCATAATCTGACTATCAAGATCGGACGCAAGTCTATTGTGCTTGGACTCAATATCACAAGCAAAATATATGTCAAAGAAAGTTAAACAAATAAAAACAAAATAAATTTTTTAGAGGTGAAACAATGAACGAAAACATTTTCCGCATTTTGGCCGCCCTGATCCTTTTATCTGGAATGGGCATCTCAAGCTACTTTCGCATAAAAGCAGATAAAGAAACAGGAGAGAAAATCTCCCGTAAAGTAGACGGCTCCGTCATGATGAACATCATCAAATTTGGCGGGCTGATCCTGTGGCTGAGCCCGTTTGTGTATCTGCTCAATCCGCAGTGGATGGCATGGTCAAAGCTTGGGCTGCCTGATTGGGTGCGCTTTTTGGGAGTTGGCGTTGCAATCGTCAATGATGTGTTACTGTATTGGCTGTTTAGCAGCATCGGCAGCGGCATCTCCCCCACCAGCGCCACTCGAAAGGAACATAAATTATCCACAAGCGGACCGTACCGCTGGGTGCGGCATCCGCTTTACACAATTGGGTCAACGCTTTTCATTTCTTTTGGAATGATGGCTGACAACTGGTTCATCGCCGCCCTGGGAATTCTAGCCTTCATTGCAATGGCAAAACGAACGCCATTGGAAGAAGCAAATCTCATTGAAAAATTTGGCGATGAATATCGAGAGTACATGAAATATACCGGGAGATTCTTCCCTAAGGTAGGAAGCAGATAATATGAACATGACTGTTTGGCTGGCATTGACAATCGTTTTGATTGCCGCAATCTTTATTCCACGCATGGGATTTCTCGCGATCTACAAAACGTATCGTGCTACACGAGAACGGGAATTGGTGGAGGATGCGCTCAAACACCTGCTTGACCGAGAACAGCACGGAAGGCAGGCCTCTCCCGAATCTCTGGCGGGGACATTGAATCTTCAACGCGGGCGTATTACCCGCCTTATAGAAGACATGGAAACGCAAGGCTTGCTTGAATCGCGCGGCACAAATTTGCACCTCACGACACAAGGTGAACGATGGGCATTGCACGTTGTCCGTGCGCACCGCCTGTGGGAGCGATATCTCACCGATGAAGCGCGCATGCCGCTGGGACGAATCCACGGCGAGTCAGAACGACGTGAGCACTCACTAACAGAAGCTCAACTCAACGACCTGGATGCGGCTCTCGGCCACCCGACGCGTGATCCACACGGCGATCCCATCCCTACCCGTGAGGGGACTCTGCTCAAGACGGAGGGAATGCCGCTTACGGCATGGCAGTCAGAAGATCCAGTACGAATCGTACATCTTGAGGATGAACCAGCCCTGGCGTTTGAACAAATCCTGGCGGCAGGACTCCGCCTGGGACAAACCATCCGCATATTGGACAGAAACCCGCAGCGAATCTTATTGACCGATGGAGAAACGGAATTTCGGCTTGCGCCTGCCGTTGCGGCGAATGTAAGCGTAGCGCCGCTGCCTGAAAGTGAAGCGGCAAAAGCAAACGCAATCCCATTGGCTGAGCTTACCTATGACCAACGGGCCGAGATCGTGGTGCTGGATGAAGCCGTGCAAGGCTTTACGCGCAGACGATTTTTAGATCTTGGGCTGACGCCCGGTACGGTGGTCTACCCTGAGTTGCAAAACTTTTTTGGCGACCCGCGCGCCTATCGCGTGCGCGGCACATTGATCGCACTGCGAAAAGATCAGGCAGCGCAGATCTGGGTGAAGCCCGTATAAAGACTTGGAGAAATTATGACAAATACAAAAACAATCCTTCCCACAGAACATTGCGAAACCTGCCCCGCATTTACGCAACTGGAGCAGATGGGAATCAAGGTCGGTGATTTTGACCGCGTAGTTGCACTTGCTGGAAACCCCAATACTGGAAAATCCACTTTGTTCAATACGTTGACTGGGTTGAAGCAGCATACAGGCAACTGGCCTGGCAAGACCGTAACTCGCGCCGAAGGCGGGTTTGAATTCAACAAGATGCGCTACAAATTAGTTGACCTGCCCGGCACTTATTCGCTGCTTTCTGCTTCACAAGATGAAGAAGTGGCCCGCGACTTTATTCTGTTCGGACAGCCAAGCTGCACCATTGTCGTGTGCGATGCGACTTCGCTGGAAAGAAATTTAAATCTCGTTTTACAAGTTATGGAAATTACCGAGCACGTTGTAGTTGCGATCAACCTAATGGATGAAGCAAAACGAAAAGGCCTTGAAGTGGACGCACGCTCCTTGAGCCGTGACCTCGGCGTGCCTGCCATTGCGATCACTGCGCGAACTGGTGACGGTATTCACACTTTGCTGGGCGCCGTTGCGGATGTGATCGAAGGAAATATAGTAACCAAACCTCTGCGCGTACATGGCACACCTGAATTCCAAAAAGCTGTGAATGAACTTGTGCCGATGATCGAACAAATGGCGCCTGGCATTCCAAATGCACGCTGGCTTGCGATCCGTCTTTTGGATGGTGATGCGCGCGTGCAAAAAGCATTATCGACTGGCGAGTTGGGTGACATTGTCTCGCGCCAACAGCGCGCAGACGTGCAATTCAGCGCGAAGATGTCAGTTGAAGGAAGGCAATAAGTATGGAAGCAAATGAAATTTTAGCAAAAGCGGAAAGTCTGCGCAACGATCTCTCCACAGGCTTTCGAGATGAAATCGTAAAATCACTTTATACAGAAGCGGAGAATATCGCAAAGCGTGCCGTGAAAGCTGCCACAGATAAAAAATATGATCTTGATCAAAAGATAGACCGCCTCGTCACATCACCCTATACAGGTCTACCCATCATGCTGCTCCTGCTGAGCTTTGTTATTTGGTTGACAGTTTCGGGCGCTAATGTGGTATCCAATGGGATCGCTGTTGTACTGTTTGGCATCGGTGATTACGGACGCGCACTCTTCGATCAAATTGGAATGCCGTGGTGGATTACAGGTTTCATTTGGGACGGCGTCTATCTTAGTCTTGCGTGGGTAGTCAGCGTGATGCTGCCGCCAATGATGATCTTCTTCCCCGCCTTCACATTTTTGGAAGACCTCGGCTACCTGCCGCGCGTGGCTTTCAATATGGACTGGCTGTTCAAGAAAACCGGCGCGCACGGTAAACAATCCCTGACCATGGCAATGGGATTCGGATGCAATGCCGCGGGCGTGATCGCGACTCGTGTGATCGACTCGCCGCGCGAACGCTTGATCGCCATACTCACAAATAACTTCGTCCCGTGCAATGGACGCTTCCCAACTTTAATTATGCTTGCCACTGTTTTCGTGGCAGCGTCCTTCCCCCCAGCCTTGACCTCCTTCATCGCCGCTGGGACAGTTGTCGGCGTCGTGTTGATCGGCGTACTGTTCACTTTCCTCGCTTCCTGGATATTATCCAAAACCCTGTTAAAAGGCGAAGCATCCGCATTTACGCTGGAGCTTCCTCCCTACCGCAGACCCAACATCAGCCGCATTTTATACACATCCATCATTGACCGCACCATCTTCGTCTTGTGGCGCGCCATGCAAACCGCTGCTCCTGCAGGTGCGATCATTTGGATCCTGGCAAACATCCACCTGGGAGATTCAAACCTCGCGCGCATGATTGCTGACTGGCTCAATCCATTTGGTTTGTTGCTTGGTCTGGACGGCGTAATTCTTTTAGCCTACATTATCGCCATTCCAGCCAACGAGATCGTTGTCCCCACCATGATGATGGTGTATATGGGCGCGGGCATGATGATCAATGGACCGTCCGGCAACTCCGCAATTTTCGATTTACTCGTCAACGGCAACGGCTGGACGATGCTCACAGCAATCAACCTTATGTTATTCGCGCTGCTGCACAATCCATGCGCCACAACCATACTAACCATTTACAAGGAAACCAAAAGTTATAAATGGGCAACCCTCAGCGTTGTGATGACTTTGGGAACGGCGTTCCTGGTAACTTTCTTAACAGCGAGTTTCGCAAGATTGATGGGCTGGGCATAACACAATCAAATAAAAAAGTTTGAACCACTGAGACACGGAAGCACACAGTTCTCTATTAATTTTTCTCAGTGCTTCTGTGACTCCGTGGTTAGCCTGTTGACTTTTACACAAGATCAAATTCATCAACAACTTTAGAGGTACGCATGAACAATAAATTTTCAAGAAGAGATTTTCTAAAGCTAGGTGGAGTGGCTGCTATTATTGGGTCAGCCAGCGGAACAGTGCTTGCCAGAGCAAACCAGCCAAGCCAGCCGTACGATCCGCTGGCAGATATTTGCGGCATCCCACCAGTGCAAACAGGCATGGATCACGGCGAAGGTCTGCCCGGCACAGGTGATGTAGACCACGAAAGAAATGGTTTCAACCCGGGGGAAATTCTTACTGATTTTGATTACGGAAACGTGTCCACACTTCCCAACGGACAAACGCTGCGCGAATATGAAATTATCGCAATAAACAAAAATATTGAAATCGTCCCCGGCATCGATTTTCCCGCGTGGACCTATAACGGCCGCATCCCCGGGCCCACCATCCGTGCCACCGAAGGCGACCGCATTCGCATCCACTTCAAAAACGGAAGTAGTCACCCGCACTCCATGCACTTCCACGGTTTTCACCCTAATGAAATGGACGGCGTACCCGGTACAGGACCTGGCGGGATGGTCAACCCGGGTGAAGAATTTATTTACGAATTCGACGCCGAACCGTTTGGGCTTCATCTGTATCATTGTCACGTCTTTCCGTTGGCACGACACATTGCGAAAGGACTCTACGGCGCGTTCATCGTTGATCCCAAAGGAGGACGTCCGCCTGTTGACAGGGAAATGATCATGGTAATGAATGGCATTGATGTGGACTTTGATGATGCGAATGATTTTTATGCGATCAACGGCATTCCGTTCTATTATCAAAACCACCCCATTCAAATCAAGGTCGGCGAAACGATTCGCATCTATCTCGTCAACATTCTTGAATTCGACCTGCTCAATTCATTCCATCTGCATGCAAATTTCTTTCACTACTATCCCACAGGCACGAGTCTCACGCCGTCAGAATTTACCGACACAATCATCCAAGGACAGGCTCAACGCGGCATCCTCGAATTCAACTACAAGTACCCTGGCATGTACATGTTCCACGCCCATGTGACCGAATTCGCTGAACTTGGCTGGAACGGCATGTTTGAAGTGTTGCCATAGCGCAGGAGAAAACGATTATGACCGACCAGACTTCCCCTCCGACAAAGACCCGCTTCACGTTCCAGACCTTCATCCTGCTTCTGCTCCCAATCATCCTTTTGGCTGGAGTGATTGCCCTTTTCCTGCAAACAGGCGGCGGACTGGACATGGACTCGCCAGCGCCCATTGAAAGCCTAAGCATCGAACGCTATCATCTCGAACGCGGGCACATTGAGTTACATGTTCAAAACACAGGCCCTGCCGAATTGACCGTTGCACAAATCATCGTTAATGAAGCAGTCATGCCGTTTGAAGTCTCACCCAGCGCCACCATACCGCGGCTTGGCAAGGCGTTCATCACTGTCAATTACGCGTGGACGGAAGGTGAAACTTACGCAGTGCGCGTCTTCACCAGCAATGCAATTCCATTTGATGTGGTGATTCCTGTTGCGTTTGGAACTCCGCAGCCAGATGAAAAAACCTTCTGGAGTTTCACGCTGATCGGGCTGTACGTCGGCGTCATCCCCATCTTCCTCGGCATCTTCTGGCTTCCTGCACTTCGAGCACTTGGCAAACAATGGATGACATTTCTGATGGCAGTCACCGTAGGTTTGCTTATTTTTCTTGGGTTGGATACGCTCATCGAAGCTCTCGAACAAGCAGGAGAAGTTCCAGCCACCTATCAGGGCATCGGGTTGATCGGCATCGGAGCCGTTGCTACATACATGCTGCTGGACATGATCGGTAACTCGCAGTCCTCTGAGCGCGCCGTGTCATCACAGCGTATGAACATCGCATGGAAAATTGCTCTCGGCATTGGGATCCACAATCTCGGCGAGGGGCTTGCCATTGGCGCCGCCTATAACGTGGGCGAGATTGCGCTGGGTACTTTTCTCGTAGTCGGCTTTATCATCCAAAACATCACCGAGGGACTCGGCATCATCGCACCCATTTTGCGCGACCGCCCGAACATTCGCCAGCTCGCCTTGCTGGGCTTGCTCGGCGGCGCTCCCGCCATCATCGGCGCATGGATAGGCGGCTATACCCCATCACCATTCCTCGCCGTTCTCTTCCTTGCAATCGGCACTGGCGCAATCTTTCAGGTGGCAGTTGAAATTGGGAGAATGATCCAAAGAGACAACGCGAAGCAGCCCATGCCAGGCTTCATTTTCAGCGGCGTGCTTACAGGCATGCTTATGCTCTGGATTACGGGCATTCTTATAAAATAATTTGCAGTGCATGGAAATATCAAAACAAAACCTGTCAAATATCACATTGACAGGTTTTGTTTTACAGAGTAATATATGAATACTTGCTCATATATTCATATATTATGAAACTGACCGAACTCAAAGCCATCAAGCTTGCTGAACTCTTCAGCGCCCTCAGCGACGCCAGCCGCGTACGCCTCATTTCCCTTCTGATGGAAGGTGAAATGAGTGTCAGCACTCTCGCTGAAGAACTCAAAATGACGGAGTCTGCCGTGTCTCACCAACTGCGCGGACTGCGTCAAATGCACCTCGTGCGTGCGCGAAAATCAGGCAGGAAGGTCTTTTACTCTCTGGACGACGATCACGTTTCGCGATTGGTCTCGCTCGGTCTCGACCACGTCCAACACGGGTAGTCACAATGCACAATCACCCCCACTCTCATTTCGGCGACCTCGCCAGCCAAACTACAAAACGGCTGGCACTCTCCCTTTCGCTCACGGCAGCTTTTGTTCTTGTTGAAGTGATCGCAGGCGTACTCGGCAACAGCCTTGCACTCCTTACAGACGCCGCGCACAACTTCACCGATGTCATTGCTCTGGGGCTAAGCTGGTACGCATTAATCATCGCAACAAAACCCGCCAACGACGGCAAGACATTCGGCTATCACCGTGTAGGGATTTTGGTCGCACTGGTCAATTCCACAACATTGATATTGATCGCGTTTGGGATTTTCTACGAAGCCTATCATCGCTTCCTCTCCCCGCCCGAAGTTGATTCTGTTATTCTGATAGGAGTCGGCACCCTTGCATTTCTCATCAACGCAGGAACAGCCTGGCTTGTCAAAAACGGAAGCGAACACGACCTCAATCTGCGCAGCGCCTTCCTGCATTTGATGGGAGATGTCATATCCACCCTTGGCGCGGTGATAGCAGGCGTTTTCATCTTTTTCACCCAATGGAACTGGCTCGACCCGCTCGTCAGCGTGCTGATCGGCGGCTTCATATTATGGAATGCATGGAGCATTCTGCGGCAATCCATACATATTCTATTGGAAAGCACGCCTGAAAATATCGACATGCAGGAGATGGTAAAAAAACTCCGCACCGTAGATGGCGTCCGCGGTGTTCACGACCTGCATGTTTGGAGCATCAACGAAAACCTGCGCATGCTCTCTGCCCACGTCGTCACGGACGATATTTCCATAAGGGAATGCTCATCAATCCAACAGGACATCAACGAATTGCTTGTGCATGGATACAACATTCAGCATGCCACCTTGCAGATCGAATGTGAGGGCTGCGGACACGGCAGGCTATATTGCGACTTTGAGGAAAGAAAGCACCAGCACGCTATCGAGGGATAAAAAAGACCGGCCTAGGCCGGTCTTTTTTATCCCTATTCCAGCCTTGACTTTTCCAGTAATTCAAGTAAAATCATTCTTGTGACCATTTAAACTATTTTAGTCACAGAAAAGGAAAGCCCCATGCCGAAAGCATTTTCAGAACATGAAAAAGAAGCCATCCGGGTGCAGCTGCGTGAAAAAGGCAAAAAGCTATTTGAGAAGCACGGACTGAAGAAGACCAGTGTGGATGAGCTTACCGAAACTGTTGGAATTTCCAAAGGCGCATTCTATCTGTTTTATGAGTCCAAGGAAGAATTGTTTCTCGAAATTTTGGAACAAATAGAAAAGGATATTCAAACATCCATCCTTGAGCTTTCAATCAAACCCAGGGCGAATGCGCGAAAAAATGTAAGCGACATGCTCAAGGGATTTCTCGTCACATGGGACGATTACCCCTTGCTAAAGAACTTCAGCAAGTCCGATTTTGACTACCTGGCCCGCAAAGTTCCCTCACAGCGTATCCAACAACACGCGCAAAGCGATCAAGAATTCACAGACAGCTTTATCAAAAAAATAAAACGTGAGGGAATCGCTGTCAAGGCATCGCCGCGAGTAATAAGTAACCTGATCAAAAGTCTGTTTTTCATCGGGCTGCATCGCGAGGATCTGGGCGAAGTTGAGTATGAAGAGGCCATCAATGTAATGATCGATCTTGTGGCCGGCTATGTAGTTGGAGAATAACAATGTCGTACGCAATCGAAACAAACAACCTGTCTAAATTTTATGGCGACGTGCGCGCTTTGCATAATGTCAACCTGCGTGTAAAGCGCGGCGAGATTTATGGCTTTCTTGGCCTCAACGGGGCCGGCAAAACTACAGCCATCCGCGGACTTTTGGGAATGATCCGCCCAAGCGAGGGAAATGTCAAAGTGCTGGATCAGGTTATCGGTCCGAATGGAAGCGGACCCTGGTCAAAGGTTGGACATCTCGTCGAGAGTCCCGCCGCCTATCCGGAAATATCCGTCCGCGAAAATCTGGAAATTGCACGACGGCTGCATGGAATCAAGAATCAAAATCTTGTGAACGATGTGATGGAAAAATTATCCATCGCTTCATACGCAGACCGCAAAGCTGGCACGCTTTCGAGCGGCAACTTCCAACGCCTTGGGCTGGCGCGCGCGCTGCTGCACAAACCAGAGTTATTGATTTTGGACGAACCCACCAATGCGCTTGACCCCGCTGGCATCGTTGAAATTCGAAAGCTATTGATTTCGCTGGCCCGCGAAAACGGGATAACGATCTTTATGTCCAGCCACATTCTGAGCGAAGTGGATTTGCTGGCAGACAGGATCGGCATCATTCACAAAGGCAAGTTGATCGAAGAATTGGACGCGCCCCGCATGGAAGAGCTTCGCGCAAAGCAATTGGTACTTGGTGTGCGCGATCTCGAAAAAGCACGCGACGCGCTTTCAGAC
>JACZJB010000049.1 GCA_014860805.1 Anaerolineales bacterium | reverse complement strand
GGTCATGGCTCACGTTTGGAAAAGATCACCTGGCTGCCCGTCACGCTGGCATCGATCTACGGCGGATATTTCGGCGCAGGATTAAGCGTGATCGTTCTTTCCGCTTTGGGATTGACCCTCGAAGATACGCTCACGCGTCTTAACGCGCTCAAGCAGGCGGTCGCTTTCTCAGTCAACGTCGCCGCTGCGATCTTCTTCCTCTTCTCCGGGCAGGTGCTTTGGAGCGTCGCCGCTGTGATGGCTGTCGGCGCATTGGCTGGCGGCATGCTTGGCGGAAAACTTGCAGGCAAAATAAAACCGTCCACCTTGCGATGGACGGTTGTGACGATCGGTGTGATCGTCGCGATCATTTATTTCGTGCGCGGTTAACTCTTTTTCTTTTTCGCATTCTCTTCATCCACGCGGCCAAAGATCATGCGTCCCGCGGCGGTTTGCAGCACCTTGGTGATGTTCACTTCCATGTATTCACCGATGTAATCCTTGCCGTTTTCCACAACGACCATCGTACCGTCTTCCATATAGCCCACACCCTGGCCGTATTCCTTGCCTTCCTGTATCACGTTGATGCGCAGGACTTCCCCGGGCAATACAACCGACTTTACGGCATTGGCAAGTTCGTTGATATTTAGAACCGTCACGCCCTGTAATTCAGCAATGCGGTTTAAGTTGTAATCATTCGTCAGCACGGGGCTTTTTAATTGTTTGCCGAGCACGATCAATTTATCGTCCACTTCCCGCACGCCGTCTACGTTGATGTCCGAGATGCGGACGAGGATGTTGGGAAGTTTTTGCAATTCAGCCAGCACTTCCATGCCGCGGCGCCCACGCTGACGGCGCATCCCGTCCGGGGAATCGGCGATATATTGAAGTTCGTTCAACACAAAGCGGGGGATGAGAAGCGTGCCGGGCAGAAAGCCCGTTTTTGCGATGTCCGCCACACGTCCGTCAATGATAACGCTTGTATCCAGAAGGATATTTCGGTTGAGGTTCGTCCAGGAGGATGAGCCGCCGCCTTCATTCCGACCGCTCAAGGCGCTGAGCAAGCCCATAATATCTCCCTGACGCATGACAAAAAGCGAAACACTCAGATAGGAAAAGACCAACACGCCAATGAAAGGTAATATCTGGCTGAATGGATCGGGGAGCAGCGAAAGAGGAAATGCCAGCAATGCGGCAATGAGCAAACCAACCACCAGCCCTGTCAACCCGGCGAAGAGACTTTCCGCCGCCATGCGCCCAAGCAGGGAGCGCAGCGCGCGCGCGGGACGAGTGGTAATGTATGGGGTGAGGATCAAACCCGCCAGTGCGCCGACCAGGCCAAAGACAAGTGTGGTGCGAACCGCGCTATCGGGAGTGAACTTTGAGATGTCAAATCCCAAATATCCCCCGGAGATTGCCAGCACGATCATCCCAATAATACGAAGGACAAATTCAAAACTCATAAATAACTCCTTGAAATAAATCCAAAATAAATAGAAGATAAGATAATAGCACGGGTATCACAGCCCGTCAATTGTCACATTTTATTTCTTATATTATTGTTATAATGCGTATCTACTTTAGCTTTTTAATCAAAGATCGCCTCAATTAAAGGATTGAGTGAACCCATGCCCCTGATTGATACTCTCAACCGTCCTCTGCGCGATTTGCGCATTTCCGTGACTGACCGCTGTAATTTCCGCTGTGTGTATTGCATGCCCAAGGAAATTTTCGGTACGGATTATAAATTTCTACACCGCGATCAGGTGTTGACATTTGAGGAAATCACAAGGCTTGCAAAGATATTCGTCGCACACGGGGTGAAAAAGATACGCCTGACAGGCGGCGAACCGCTTGTCCGCAAAGACCTGCCGGACCTGATCGCCATGCTCGCCGCCATTCCCAACCTTGACTTGACCATGACCACCAACGGTTCACTTCTGCCCAAGTTTGCGCAAGCGCTCAAAGATGCGGGTTTGAAGCGGGTTACAGTCAGCCTCGATTCTCTCGATAACACGATTTTCAAGTCCATGAACGATGTGGATTTCCCTGTCGAAAAGGTGATTGAAGGCATGGATGCCGCCGCTGCAGTCGGGCTGGGACCCATCAAAGTGAACATGGTCGTGAAGCGCGGAGTAAACGAGAATAGCATTTTGCCGATGGCGCGCTTCTTCCGAGAAAAGGGCTACATCCTGCGCTTCATCGAATATATGGACGTGGGTCATTCCAACGGCTGGCGCATGGATGATGTCGTGCCCGCCGCAGAGATCATCAAAATGATCGCTGCTGAAATGCCTCTCGAATCTGCCGACCCGAACTACCCCGGGGAGGTAGCCGGGCGCTGGCGCTACAAAGACGGCAAAGGTGAAGTTGGCACGATCTCTTCGGTTACACAGGCGTTCTGCCGTGATTGCAACCGCGCCCGCATCACCGCTGAAGGGCAGCTGTACACCTGCCTGTTCGCGATCAAAGGACATGACTTCCGCGCATTGCTGCGCGAAGGCGCGAGCGATGATGACATCTCGCAAGAGATTGCCCGCGTGTGGAACAAACGCACCGACCGTTATTCCGAAATTCGCTCCGAAAATACCATTACCCTTCCGAAGGTGGAAATGTCCCACATCGGCGGGTGATGAAACTTAATTCTTCAAACAACTCTGGAGGAGTTTTTGCAAAAGCAAATCAAAGCCGTATTATTTGACCTGGACGGGACGCTTCGTCATAACATCCCCAACGGCGGGGATGTTTTCTCGAAAGGCGCCCGCGAGATTGGATTGAGATTCTCGGATGAAGACCGCGTCCGCGCCGAACGCTGGGAACATTTTTATTTTGCAAGTTCCTTCGAGATCAAAAAAGATATCAACGAATTCAAAGGCGATGCCTTCTGGGTAAATTTCAGCCGCAGGAAATTAGTGGCATTGGGCTGCGAACCAAAGGAAGCCATCAACGTATGCGAGCGTATGTCTCACTACATGCGCGAGCATTACAAACCCCAGTCGCACGTCTTTGAAGAATCACGCGCTTTGCTCACTTCCCTGCAAAACGACGGCTACATCCTCGGCGTCATCTCCAACCGCGAAGAGCCCTTCCACGAAGAGCTGAAAGAATTGAAGCTCGATTCATACTTCAACTTTTCACTTGCCGGCGGAGAAGTCAACTCCTTCAAACCGGAGCCAGCCATCTTCAAACACGGGTTGGAACGGGCCGGCGTCAATGCGGATGAAGCCATTTACGTGGGCGACAATTACTTTGCAGACATTATCGGTTCGCATCGCGCCGGGCTGATGCCTGTTCTCTACGACCCGGGCAGTCTCTTCCCCGAAGCCGCCTGTGCCGTCATAAAATCATTCGACGAATTCCACAAGCTATTAAAATAACAACAGTTCTTCGATCCACACCGCGAAAGTTCACACCCTTTCGCGGTATTCGCATTAAAATGGATATGAAACAAAAGGAGGCTTTCATGGCTTGGGAACGAAAGATCATGCGCACGGTGCGCGTGCGCAATTCACAAAAGAAGGGCGTGCTGGGAAAATTACTGACCGCCATTGCAGAAGCGGGCGGGAACACAGGCAGCATTGTCCTGTTGACGGAAACCACACAAAATGTAGTGCGCGACATCACCATTACCGCCGATGACGAAAAGAGCCTCGCCGCTATTTTGGATGCGATCGAAAACAATGAAGGCACACGCGTGCTGGAAGTGCGCGATGAAGTTCTGGAACTACATCAAAAAGGAAAGATCGCCATCCGCTCGCGGTACCCAATCGATTCATTAACCACCCTGCGGCGCGTATACACGCCTGGCGTGGCGGAAGTCTGTCTGCGCATTGCAAAGGACCCTTCACAGGCGCGGCTGTACACCAGCATCAGCCACATGGTTGCGATTGTCACAGACGGCACGGCAGTGCTTGGGCTTGGAGACATTGGCCCATTGGGCGCCATGCCCGTGATGGAAGGCAAAGCCATGTTGATGGAAACTCTTGTGGGGCTATCGGGCATTCCCATCCTGCTGAATACAAAAGATACGGATAAAATCATCAATACAGTTGCCGCCATTTCGCCAACCTTTGCCGCCATTCAACTGGAAGATATTTCTGCGCCGCGCTGTTTCGAGATCGAAGAAAGATTGCAAGCCATGCTCGACATCCCCGTGATGCATGACGACCAGCACGGCACAGCCGTGGTCTGTACGGCAGCCATGATGGTTGCCTCGCGCGAAACCAACACAGACCTGAACAAAGCTGTCATCGGACAGATCGGGCTTGGGGCGGCTGGGCATGCCATCGGTCAGATGATGATGCGTTTGACTGGAAACCCGGTCTACGGCGCGGACTTGAGTCCACTGGCTTTGGAACGATTCGAAAAGTCTGGAGGGATCAAATCCAATTTAAAAGAGATCATGGAAAAGTGCGATATTGTAGTGGCAACGACAGGCGCGCCGAATCTGATCAAACCTGAAATGGTTCGCAAAGGGCAGATCATTCTTGCACTTTCGAACCCAAACCCCGAGATCGACCCGAATGCGGCAATGGAACGCGGCGCAGCATTTGCCGCGGACGGCAAGTCTGTGAATAATGTATTGGGATTCCCCGGCATCTTCCGAGGCATTGTGGATTCGCAAGCGTCGCGCATTACCCATGAAATGTATTTGGCTGCCGCGAAAACAATTGCTGCAATGACCCCGCCCGGAGAGTTGGTTCCCAGTCCGCTGGACAAAAAAGTACATCATGCTGTGGCTCGCGCTGTGGCAGAGATGGCCATCAAGCAGGGCATTGCCCGCGCAGAGTATGTGCCATACGTGGACGAATAATAAAAAATCCGCCAACCTTTCAGGGTTGGCGGATTTTTTTGAGTTTCAATTTTACCGTTTTAACATCCAAATGATTCTGTCATACGAGAGGATGTAATGCAAGAAAGAAATACTGCCGAAAGCATATCCTGCTGTGACCGAACCTGCATCGAGAAAGCAGAAAGTAGCAAATGAAAAGAAAATAACTTCAAGCAGCAAGCGCACCCAGCCCGAAACTGGGACGGGCGCTTTACCATTTGCGCTTGCATCCTCGGGGATTCGAAACGTGCCCCACAAGATCGCAGCAAGCAGAGGCAGCCCGACCATGAGCACATAACGCATAGCTCCTTCGTGTTGAACCCAACCCCAAAAGCCAAAGGCATAAAGCGCAACGAGTTCAAGAATAAAACGGAGACCCAAATTAAGCGGGTTTTGACTCATGACTGTTCCTGTGAAATGACGATCTCTTTCACGCGTCCCACCTGCCCATCCATCAAGCGGACTTTGATTCCATGCGGATGATTTGGCGATTTGGTAAGAATATCTTTGACGATGCCCCTGGTCAGCCTGCCTGTGCGCTGGTCTTGTTTCAAGACGATCAACACGGTCATGCCGGGTTTGATAGTTGAGCGGTTTTGTCCATTCATTGTTGTTTATTCTTATTTAATTTGATATTCATTTTGCAGCCTTCAACGCCCACGCAGTCACTTCCTCGCTCCTGCCCTTCAACTTCAAACTCCGCGATTCCATGCCGTTCAGTTTTAGACCTGCCGCCTGCCGTGTGGACTCGCTGATGAGTATCTCGCCAGCCTTTGCCAGTGACGTAAGCCGCGCCGCCGTGTTGACCGCGTCCCCGAGCATGGCAATATCTGAGACACCTCCCTCTGCATTGACCGAACCAACATACGCCAGGCCTGTGTTAATGCCAATGCCTACCGGAATCCATGGCTGGGAAGAAGCGCCATAGCCCATTGCCTTCATAATTCGCTTGCCTGTTTCCACCGCCACTTTGGCATGGTCCGCGCCGGCAAAACCCGGCACGAAGAATCCCGCCACCTCATCGCCCAGCAATTTCTCCACAAACCCATAGCTCTTGAAAAACTGCTCCGTTGCGGCGTGGTAAAAACGTTTGATCAATTTGCTGTATTCTTCCGGAGAAGCCCCTTCCGCCATGGCGGTCGAACCGCGCACATCCACAAAAAGAATGGAAATTTCCAATTCCACGCCGCCGTGATATTCCGTGGCGAAGTTTTCACACAAATTACATAGGTGGGGATTCAATTTCGATGGCTCGACATTCCAAACCGCTTTTGAAATCCTCCCTCCGATCCCCTCAAACGGAATATAGCAGACAGCACAACGCGGACTTCTCGGCATCCGTTTGATGAAGGGTCTGATGATTTTTCTTTCAAACCAGGGAGTGTTCATATGAGCCGGCATCTCTCCTTTGGTAAGGTAGGAATGCCAGGCTTCTCTGATCTTTTCTTCCGGAATTTTTACTTCGTTCATACTACAACGTCCTCAAACCAATAAATTTTCAATCGCTCAGCTTAATAATCCTTTTGCAAATGTCAACAGCGACTGCACGTCATTGAAATTAGTCACCATGCCCACGGAGATTCTCACAGCGCCCGAAGACTTGCCATCGATGCATAATCGAAAATCATCAATCGACAACCTGTCTTCATATTCGGGACGAGTGAAACACACATCCAATTCCACGCGGGAAATACCAAGCGCCACCTCGCCCGCGCCGGGGTTGCAGAAACAGCCCGTCCGCAACGAGATATTGACCTTATTCGCCTCGCTCTCGATGAAGCGATGATCAAACGCTTTGCCGTTTTTGTCATAAAAATTGACGGTGACCGCTCCGCCTCTTCCCTCGCTGGAATTTGGCCCAAATAACCGAACCAGCGGCTCCCCGTTGCTGTGTTTCATGGCGGTCAGGTTCTCCAACAGCCAGCTTGTCAATGTCTTGACTCTCTCGCTGATGACGTCATATCCTATCGATTCAATATGCTTCAAGCCAATTTCAAGCGCGGGGATGTTGAGATAATCCAGCGTACCGTCTTCAAAAGCAGTAGCGCCCTCTGCGAGATAATATTTATCTCCCTGCACGGATGCAACCGTGATCGTCCCGCCCGCAAACCAGGGCCGATGTAATTTTGCCAAAGCAGATTTGCGCGCGATCAATGCGCCAAGCCCCGTAGGATAGCCGAAGATTTTATAAAATGAAATAGGAACAAAGTCAGGTTTGACCTTGCTCAAATCCAATTTATTGGTGGGGACAAATGCCGCCGCATCGAGCAGCACATCCCAGCCATGCGCGTGAGCCTGCTCGATCCACTCCAGCGGATGCTTGACCGAGGAGAAGTTCGATTGTGCGGGGAATGCAAACAGGTTATGACCAGCCGTCGAAGGGCGGGACAACTCAAGGGTAAGCTGCAAAGCGTCCACACGCATATCTGGCAGCATGACGGGAATGTAGGTCACATCCGCACCGCGGGCGTGGGCAAATTCCCGAATCCCATTGACAGAGTTGTGATTGTCGAAGGTTAAAAGATAGCGGCCGTTCGGGAAGGGATAAGACTCGCCGACAAGCTTGAGCGCACCGCTGGCATTGGAGGTGAAGATGGCAAGGTATTCGTCAGGGTCGGCATTGAAAAATTTGAGGATGTATTCGCGCGTGCCTTCGACGAGATGCGTGGCTGCGAGTGACGTGGGGTTGGATGAATGCGGGTTGCCAAACACATTCTCGCGCAAAAGTTTTTGATGCTTTTTGATCTGCGACTCAGCATAGATACCACCGCCCGTATAATCAAGATAGATGTGCTCGGCATCATCAAGGCGGGCATATTCTTTTTTGCGAAGTTCGTCTATCAAAGCGGTTTGTTTGTACGTGGGATATTTTTCAAGAAAAGTCTGAAACTCATTTGTAGGCATTACGGACTCCTAAAACTTTCATCTCTCCGCGCATATCTGATTTCCTCGAAGAGCGGGGATTACACCTTCACCGGGTTGCTCAACTTCCCCAAGCCTTCAATTTCCACATCCACCACATCGCCGTTCTTCAACTCGCCCACACCAGCGGGCGTGCCTGTGAAAATAATATCGCCGGGTTCCAGTGTCATCACCGACGAAATGTACGCGATCAATGTACCGACGTTGAAGACCATGTCGCGGGTGGACGCCATCTGGCGCATCTGTCCATTCACACGGCAGGTGACAACTGCATCCGACGCATCGAATTCGGTATCGATCCAAGGACCGAAGGAACAGAAAGTATCGAAGCCCTTGGCGCGCGTCCATTGACCGTCCGTCTTTTGCAGGTCACGCGCGGTAATGTCATTACCGATGGTATAGCCGAAGATGTATTCCTTGGCGTTTTCGATGGTGATATTCTTTGCACGCTTACTAATGACGACGACCAACTCCGCCTCATGCTCCACCTGTTTGGATTGCGGCGGCAAATAAATATTCTCTCCGTTCGAGATGATGGAGGAAGGCGGCTTCAAAAAGATGAGCGGCACTTTGGGGACTTCATTGCCCAGTTCCCTGGCATGTTCCACATAATTGCGCCCCACACAAATTATCTTGCTTGGCTCGCAGGGCGCGAACAACTTGAGTTCACCTACGGGCGTCTTGGCTTCCCGGCGGCGATATTCGCCGAAAATATTTCCCTGAATCTCCCCGACCTTGTCATCCAGCATCCAGCCGTATTTCGGTTCATTTTCATTATTTTGATAACGAACGATCTTCATGCCTATTTCCCTTCATACAAATTGACATTGGTTCGATCCACATCCAGCAGCAGTTCACTGATGGGGATATTCAAAAGAGAGTGGATCAGGTCCGGGGCAATATCATTCAACGGCACAAGCACAAACGCGCGCTGATGCAGGCGCGGATGCGGAATCACCAGCGGCGGCGAATCGATGATCAAATCATCGAAGAACAAAATATCCATGTCGATCAGGCGTGGACCGTTCTGAAAACTGGGTTCACGTCCTAGCGCAGTTTCAAGCCGCTTCAGATGTCCAAGCAGCGCTTCAGGCTCCAGATACGTCTCCGCCATGACCACCTGGTTCAAAAACGCAGCCTGTTCCTTAAATCCCCAGGGCGGCGTTTCATACACCGGCGATTTTTTCTTCACGTTCAACTGCGGCGTGAGATTGCTGATCGCATTCTTCAAATTGGCAAGACGATTGCCGATGTTACTTCCGAGCGCAAGATAAACAATGTGTTCCATGGGTCACCTGCCAATCGCATGTTCATCGAAATGCTCGACCACATCTGCCGCAAGCCATTCCTCGATATCAGGATTCGAAAAAGCATCTTCAGGCAGATCACGTACAAGCTTGATCATCTTCAGTCTGTTATCTTCGAACTCCCTTTGCACTTCCGCATCGGAAAGTCCATTATATTTTTTTATCAACTCCGCATTGAAAGCATCCGTATCCACATCCTGCCATTTGAAGTTTGGATCTTTCAAAACACCGGTAATAATGCGTTCGCCTTCCCCCCACCAACCAATCACATGCCCAAGCATTTCACGAAAATTTTCAACTCCCTGTTTTTTCAGAAAGCTGTCCTTATCCTCGATCTTCGTGAAATTTTCAATGTACGCAGCCCATTCACTCTCAAGAGTATCCAATGTCAAAAAACGACTTAGGGCAACAAGGTGCTCGCGCGCATGGTGGATGAAGACTCCGTTAATCCAGGACTTGACACGGCGATTCTCCCACGCCGCCTCATTCATGGACCTTAGGTCTGCTGCGCTTTTCTGACGCATTTTCTCAAAATGAGTTAAGAACTCAGTCTCATCCCAATCCTTGTACTTTTCTATTGCGCCCGCGTTGAACACATCGAAATCATATTTTTTGCGTTCATATTCCCTCTCCTCGGCAATTGCAAGGATGATGGGCATCGCCTCCTCCCACCATGCCAGCACATGCGCCAGCATATCACGGAAGCGCTCGTAGCCCTGAGCCTTTACCCGCTTTTCCCCAACATCCTTGGGCAGGCGATTGAAACGATCCACATAGGTTGCCCATTCGATTTCTAAAAAATCCAGCGTGCGTTGTTTGTAGGTCTGCATAAACTTCTCCAAACTATTATTCTTTTCACGTTACTCTTTCACCAGTTCCACAATCTCTGCATCCTTCAATGCATGATACAAATCGCTGCTCTTTAAGATGATCGCTGTATTTCGCATCCCTGACCCAATGGATACTTCCTCCTCTTTCATCACACCCGCCTCAACCAACACCTTGAGCGGACGCGGCAAACCGAAAGGCCCCACTGTCCCGATTCGGTATCCAGTCACGGCAAGGACCTCTTCCTCGCTTGCCATCGAAACGCGCGAACGACCAAGATATTTTCGCAAAACTTTCCACGAGATCTGGTCAGGACCAGCCACGAGAGCCATTATAAATTCATCCTCTGCAACACGAAATAGAATACTCCGCACCACCTGCCCGCGGCGCTGACCCCTGTCACTTGCAGCCTGCTCAAATGAAGTGACAGGAATTTCGTGCCGAAAGATTTTGTGGGGTATGCCAAGTGTTTCAAGGGCAATACTGACAGGGGGAGTTTCCATAAAGTTATTCTAACAGGCTCATGCCAGAATAGATGGCTGGATCATGCACAAAAAAAACTGCGCCACGTGATGGCGCAGGGGCAGGAACTATTGGGTTTTATCTTTGTAGTCGCACAACGTATTGACCGGGCACTGAGGGCAATTTGGCTTTCTAGCATGGCAAACCTCACGCCCCAGGCGGATAATATTGAGGTGCGCGGCGTAATATGTCTCTGGCGGGAAAACAGATTCGAGATATGGATGCGCCTGCTCCACGTTCATCTTTTCAGGACGCAGGCCAAGGCGCCCGGTAACGCGATAGACATGTGTGTCCACAGGGAAAGCGGGTCTGCCCAATGAAAAACAGAGAACAATGGCAGCAGTTTTGGGCCCTACGCCGTTGAACTTCGTCAGCCAGGCGCGGGCTTCTTCGATGGGTAGATCTGCCAAAAACTGCAGGTCAAGCGAGCCGCGTTCCTCTGTGATGGCGCGCAAGACTTGCTGCATGCGCGGTCCCTTTTGGTTGGCAAGCCCTGCTACTCGGATTGCATCAATGACTTCTTTTTCTTTTGCGTCACGCACAGCCTCCCATGTGGGGAACCTGGCTCGCAGGGCTTCAAAGGCGCGGTCACGATTAACATCATTTGTATTTTGCGAAAGGATGGTGGAAACAAGTTCGTCAACGGCGGGCAGCGGGTTGCGCCAGATGGGTTCGCCAAAGGCAGTCAGTAAAGTTTGGTGAATTTTGATCGCACGCTTTTTCAGGTCATTCATGAGAATTGCTCTGCTTGTAGGATGAAATTAATTGTAGCGTATTCTCAATCACTTTGCGGTGTTTCTCAGTAATGAGTTTCTCGAACAGCAAATATGTTTGCTCGTAGAGATCCAGGGACGCTCGTCCGCGCGTCTGATATGCAGGGAGATTTTCCTCCACATCCATGCCAAAAGAGAGGCGAAAGGCGCGAACCCAGGCAGGGGTATCGCGAAAATGCTCCTGCATCATTGCAAAAATTTTATTTTCTGATTCGATCATTAAGCCAGCTTGCACTGCAGCGGCAAAAGACAATCCCTTGAACATGCCCCACGATGCATACAACACTTTAGATTCATTCTGCTGTTCGAGGCCGCTGATGAGTTTATGCGCTTCTTCAGCACAGCCCATCAGGCTTTCCACGGCATATTCATCCGCTGCGCTTTGCAAATCTGCCCAGGTGAAATTATCAGCGGCTTGTTTTAGTTTTGCAAGTTGACCTGTTTCGTCTGCGACTATTTTCATTTGACGCAGCCCTGGCACAGCCCAGATGGCGCGTTCAGGCTGTTTTAATGCGTCGAATTCGTCAGAGAGACGAATGTATTTGAGGCTGACCAGTTTCCCGTTTAAGATTTGAAGCGTGTAGGAGTCGTCGGGCAATACGTCCACAAAAATATCCACGTCCACATCACTATGCGGATTGTGTTCGCCGCGTGAATAACTACCGGTCACGGCAAGACCAATAACGTCCGGCTGCATCAACCGGGCAATGAAAGTTTTAGGAAAGGGGTCTTCAAGGAAGTTCATGCAAGGTGGAATACTGGATGTAATTTCCCTGTAACCAGGCCGGCATAATTCTTCAATATTTTTACGGGACCGAATTTTGCGAGCGACTGTAACTGCGCTTCATTCAACGCGTTGAGTTGTTTCAATATCTCGAGAGTCACAGGCGGACGGACGCGCGCACTGACTTCAAGTTTATCGTTCATGGAAGATTTGTCGCCATCAGTCACTTTGAAGGCAATGCCCACGCCTTTTTCACCATACACGCCGGGCATGAGACCGACGATCTGGAAGCCTTCTGCTCCGCGTTTGGTGACGATCTTTCCTCCGCCGATCTTCATCAGTTCGCAATCGAACTCGCCATAGTTGCTGACCATTTCCGGGTGTGCGCACATGGCTGCGGTGATCTTTTTGCAGGCAACGGCACGCGCTTCGTTCAGGTTCCGCGGATCACAAATACGCGCCATGCCAAGCGCTGCATTGACAAGAGGAATCGCAAAGTTCGGCGCAGAACAGCCATCCACACCAAGCGCGACTTTGTCGATTGCGATGCCGCACATTTCCGAGAATGTCTTTAGAATTTCTTGTTGGATGGGATGGTCAAACGCAAGATAATTTTCAAGATTCAATCCGCGCATTTTTGCAAACGCCAGCATGGAAGTATGCTTGCCCGAACAATTGTTGAAATTTGCAGTCGGGCGAATATTCTGGATGATAACTTCTTTTAATTTATCAGGGTCGCTGGGCAGGTGCGGACCACACTGCAAGTTATGTTCTTCGATGCCTATCTTTTTCTGCATCGCTTGCACGGTATCAAGGTGAAACTGGGCAGTCTCATGCGATGCGCAAGAGAAGGCAAGTTCAGCCTGAGTGTAGTTGTAATGCTCCACTCCGCCCTGCTCGACAAAGGGAAGGGCTTGAAACGGTTTGGCTGATGAGCGCAAAAAGGCGACCGTGTCAGGGTCGCCATAGGAATGCAGGAGTTTACCGGTTGAATCCACAACTGCGATCGAGCCAACGTGTGTGGCCTCAACGATTGAGCCGCGAATTAATTCAAGGATGGGTTGAACTGAATCCATTAATCCTCATAAGGCTGGGTGGAGGCATGATGATGACGCGAATTGTAGTGCAACAATCCATAACGCAGGCGCTGGGCAAATTGTTTCTGGCGCGCAGCCGGAGCCTTGAACCATGTCAATAGCGAAGTGACCAGTTTTTCGGTCGCGGCAGGATTCGGCTTTTTGGCAGTGATCTTATCCAGTTTGTCGTTGACGTGTTTCAAAAAGTCATACTGATTCTTTATCGCGCTGGTATTTACCACACCGCCGCGGCTGCTGACAAATGTATATCCTTTGAACGGGGTGTCCAGCAGGATGGTCAAGGACTCAAGCCAGGCTTTAAGATTGGAACCTGCCAGAAACGGCGGCTGGTTTTTCAGCACGGCATCTCCAATGAAAAGTATTTTTTCCTGCGGCAGGTGCACCCACACAGAGCCATTGGATGGGCCGGGGTGGTGTTCAAGAAGCACAGGGCTATCACTCCAATGCAGGGACATTTGATCCGCGAAGGAAATTTCAGGTGGAGACCAGCGCACACTGCCGAGGCCGGCAATTGATTCCCAATCTGCGCCTGTTTCCTCGCCTTGTGCTTTGAAAGTGCTTGGGCGCGTACGAAAGGTATTTGCTGTTTTTTCATGGGCGATGACCGTGCAATCCATGGCGCGGGCGCCAAGGGTCCGGTCCGGGTGGGCATCCAAATTGATTAGCACGCGTTCCATGCCGCCCCCAAGATTCATAAGCGCAGCCCGCCATGAGCGCGCGTCCTCAGGGGAAGGCGGCGCATCAATTTGGATCAACCCGCGTTGAGTAACTATAACGCCAAGTGTTACGCCGGGATATTGATCCTCGATATGTATATTTTTTGAAATTTCCTGCATGGTACTCCTGACAAAAAATGGTGGATATTCATCCACAAGATGTTTTAAAAAAGGAAAACTGTGGAATGTTACTGCCGATCGGGCTTGATGGTCAGTCTGCCGGTCTGGCGCTTGAGCTGGCCGGTAGCTTTCTTTTGCGCCACGGGCAAAGTCAACCAGAAGGTCGTACCGTTTCCGATTTCACTTTCGATCCATATCTCGCCGCCATGCCCCAGTACAGCAAGTCGGCAAAATGCCAGGCCAACGCCCAAACCACCAGGTCGATCCTTCCCGCGTACACGAGTGAACTTGTCAAAGATACGTTCCTGATCCAACGGCGAAATGCCGGGACCGTTATCTCGCACCCAGAATTTCACAAAAATACCGTCTGTGGTTTGCGCGCCAATCTCGATTCTTCCTTCCACGGGTGTAAATTTGATGGCATTCTCCATCAGATTAATGAATACACGGTGGATCATGTCCACATCCACCCAAATGAGTGGAAGCACGCTGGTGGCCTTGTTGATCAATGTCTGCTGACGACCATTGATCCCAGGCTCCACATCACGGATCGCCTCGCGCACGAGCGCCACCGGGTCAACGGACGCCTGATCCAGTATCTGTTGACCGGATTCAAGGCGATTGATATCGAGCAGGGAATTGACCAGGCGCTGAATGCGCGCAGTGGAATTTCGCGCAATCGTCAACATGGTGTTCAATGTTTCATCCGCGGGCATTAAACCGCTCATCATCTCAAGACTTGAGACGATATTTCCCAGCGGAGATCGAAGATCATGATAGATCATGGAAGTCATATCATCCCGCAGGGAATCCAATTCCTTGCGTTCGGTAATATCTCTTAATATCCATTGGATCGAGTCGTTCTCTTCAAATTCCACGCGGCGCGCATGTATCTCAATGGGAGTGGAAGCGCCATCCTGACGGTGCATGTTGGATTCATAATCACATTCCTGATCACGCTTGAGGTAGTCGAAATTCAAACCTGTTTTATTCCAGTTCACTTCATGCAGCTGGTCGATGCTCATGGAATGCAATTGTTCCACAGAGTAGCCGCTCAATTTCACAGCCTGACGGTTGGCTTCCAACACTCTGCCTTCCCAATCTGTGATCAGGATCGTATCGACACTGTCTTCGAAGAGTTCACGGTAATGCAGATGCGCATTCTGCAAACGTTCGAACAATTGGGCATTTTGGATGGTCGTACCTGCCAGGCTTCCCAAGCCGGTCATCACCAGCATGGCATCCGGGTCAAATGCTCCAGAGATGGGATTGATCGCCTCAAGGACTCCGATGATCTTCCCCTGCGACTGTATCGGAGCGATGGCGAGAGCACGCGTCTCAATTCCTCCAAACTTATCTACATCAGTAAACCGCGTTTCATATTTAATGGCTGGTATCACCAATCCGCGCTCGTCACGGATAACCTGGCCGACCAATCCCTGCCCCGCAGGAATACGCCGCCCGGTAATATTCCCGGAGTTATGTCCCGCGGCTGCATGGAAGACCAAATCATTGGTGGCGGTATTAATCATAGCCAGAGCCACGGTCTCCACCTGCAACGCCTGCATGGTTTGGTTAAGAATACGCCGCCAAACATCTGGCATTTCGAGAGAAGTGTTGATCGCAGCCGCTCCCTCTGCCAGCGCAGACATGACGCGAGCTGTCCGCTGGCTTTCGGTATACAGGCGCGCGTTTAAAACAGCCACGCTTGCCTGATCGGCAATGGTTTTCATTAAATCCAAATGTTCTTCGTTAAAAGCCCTGGGAACGGAATGGACAAGTGTAAGAACGCCCACCAATCTTTCGCGCGCCAGAAGCGGCACACAGATTGCAGATTTTGCGCCGCTATTCTCGATGGAATCGTCCGCGCGCCGCAGCCAGCGTTCATCCTTGCTGGTATCAGGCACAAGCGCGGGCTTGCGGTTTTGGACTACCCAGCCTGCCAGCCCGCGTTCCACGGTATCACGCAGTTGCTGTGTGGTGTGATCGTGAAAATGTTTTCCATACACGATGGTTGCATCCACAGGCTTGCCCATGTCGTCCATCACAACGATGCTGCCGCGCTCCCCGCCCACATATTGAATGGCAGCAAAGAGCAGGCGCTGTAAAACCGTGCGAAGGTCCAACGCAGCGGCCACTTCACGGTTTACATTGATCAATAGTTCAAGCAGGGAACGAGTGCGGTCTTCTGGCATATCCGAAACCTGAATAAGTATAGTCCTTTTGGTACAATTAATCCACCTATGTCTCTTGATATTTCAAAAATCAAAGCCCTGTGTTTCGATGTGGATGGCACCCTGAGCGACACAGACGACTTGTATGTACAAAAGATCAGGGATTTTTTTCCACGGATACTCTTTAAAGACCCCGACCATTCCGCGCGCCGCTTTATCATGTGGATTGAGGCTCCCGGCAATGCCCTGCTTGGTCTCGCGGATACGCTTCATCTTGACGATGAAATGGTCGCTGTTATTAACTGGATATCCCGCCGCAAAAAACATTCCTCAAAAAAATTCCTGCTCGTGCCCGGCGTAGATTCAATGCTCAAGCAACTGCACGGGCGTTACCCCATGTCGGTTGTCAGCGCACGAGACGAACGCGGCACTATGGCTTTCCTCGAGCAATACAATTTGGCGCAATATTTTGACGCTGTTGTAACCGGTTTATCTGCAAAACATACCAAACCCTATCCCGACCCTGTCTTGCTGGCTGCGCAAAAAATGAAAGTCCCGCCTGAAAACTGCCTGATGATCGGCGACACTACGGTAGACATGCGCGCCGGCAAATCCGCAGGTGCGCAAACGGTTGGAGTATTGTGCGGCTTTGGCGAAGAACCTGAATTGGAGAAAATGGGCGCGGACTTGATCCTTGAAGATACAACAAAACTATTGGATATTTTGAAACCATACCATTCAATTGAAATTTGACAACAAAAGAGGCTCTTGCGGGAGCCTCTTTTGTTATATTGCATTCTTTACACTGCAGCCGCCACTTCTTCCTGCTTTTTAAACTGGCTCATGTACAAGTCGTAGTAAAAGCCTTTCTTTTCAAGCAACTCATCATGTTTGCCGCGCTCAATGATCTCGCCCGCTTTCAGGACAAGGATCATATCCGCATTGCGGATGGTGGAGAGGCGATGAGCGATAACAAAGGAAGTACGGCTTTGGAGCAGCGCATCGAACGCTTTTTGGATGAGACGCTCGGTTCGTGTGTCCACGCTGGAAGTTGCTTCATCCAAAATGAGCATGCGCGGATCTGCAAGCGCGGCGCGTGCAATCGAAAGCAGTTGCCGCTGTCCCTGAGAAAGCCCCGAGCCGCGTTCCCCGAGTATCGTCTGATATTTTTCAGGCAGACGTGTGATGAAGGCATCAGCGTTGGCAAGTTTGGCGGCGGCGTAGACTTCTTCATCGGTTGCGTCGGGTCGTCCAAAGCGGATGTTGTCCATGACGGAGGCGCTGAACAGGAAGGTGTCTTGCAATACAATGCCAACCTGCTTGCGGATCGATTCAGCGGTGACATCGCGTACATCCATGTCGTCAATTTTGACCGAGCCATTTGTCACATCGTAGAAGCGCGGCAGTAGGTTGATGATGGTGGTTTTGCCCGCGCCCGTCGGTCCGACGATGGCGATGGTTTGCCCAACATCCGCGATGAAAGAAACCTTATTCAAGACTGGCACGCCATCTTCATAT
>JACZJB010000048.1 GCA_014860805.1 Anaerolineales bacterium | reverse complement strand
CGCCTCGTGCTCTCACTCTTATCAGCTGACCTTGCCAAAGCTTCAAACGAGGATATGAAATCCCATCTTTTGAGCCGCGATCAATATCAAACGAACCTGCGTCCAGAAAAATTACTCACCCCAATTGAATATATAGCAAACGCCATGCCAGCTGCACTGGTTCAAGGCGACCTCAAAACGACGCTGCATCAATTTCACATCTTTGGTTTACATGCCGCACGGTTGGACATCCGCGAAGATTCAAGCCGATTCAATGCTGCCGTGAGTGAAATTTTGCGCGCGCTGCGAATCGAAGCTGATTTTGAACATTTACCCAATTCCGAACGGACGCTTCTTCTCACGCGTTTGCTTGCTCAATCCCCAATGGAGTTGGCTCAACACCCCGGAGTGACTGCCACCACCTCCGAAGTCTGGGCGCTCTTCCAACTCATTGGCCGCGTCTGTGACGTGTACGGGCGCGAACCGCTTGGCGCTATTATTATCTCAATGGCGCACTCCACTGCAGATATTCTCACTGTGCTATTGCTCGCGCGTTGGGCTGGCTGTTCCTACGTGCCGCCCATTGCCCCGCTTTTTGAATCCGTGGGTGATTTAAAGGATGCACAAAATATTCTTGAAGCACTTTTCACCTGCGAGCCATACCGCGAACATCTAAAATCTCACAACGACGAACAGATGGTGATGATCGGCTACTCTGACAGCAACAAAGACGGCGGCTATCTCATGGCGAATTGGGCTTTGTATCTGGCTCAGGAGGAAATTACGCATGTCACCCAAAGCCACAACATTAAGTTGACGATCTTCCACGGACGCGGCGGGACGATCGCCCGTGGAGGCGGCCCAGCCAGCCGCGCCATCCGCGCCCAGCCAGCGGGAAGCATCAACGGCAAATTCCGCGTGACAGAACAGGGCGAGATCATCGCATCACGTTACGCAAACCCGCAGCTTGCCCATCGCCATTTGGAACAGATCGCCAGTGCCGTTCTGTTGGCATCTGCTCCTTCGGTAGAGCAGGCACGAGTTCCAGAAAAGTGGCGTAAAGCAATGGAAGAGATGTCTTCTGCGGCGCAATGGGCATATCGCAATTTGGTCTATGAAACTCCGCGCTTCATAGAATTTTGGCAATCAGCCACGCCGCTGGAAGAGATCAAGCAATTGCAAATCGGCTCGCGCCCGGCCTCTCGTGCCAGCACCAGCGCCGTGGACAAAATCCGCGCCATCCCCTGGGTGTTTTCGTGGATGCAGTCACGCTTCAACCTGCCCGGCTGGTACGGACTCGGCACTGGATTGGAATCATCCAAGGACCGCCAGCTCTTGCGTGAGATGTACATTGCGTGGCCGTTCTTCAAAAGCCTGCTCGACAACAGCGAGATGTCTCTCATCAAAGCAGACATGGATATCGCGGCTTTGTATGTGGAACTCGTCCCAGACCGCGAACTTGGAAAGGCAATCTACACTCGCATCCGTGAAGAATACGAACGCACGCGCACGGCTGTCCTTTCGATTAGCGGACACACTTCCTTGATGCAGATGGAACCGATCACCCAATCTGCTGTTCAACTCCGCAACCCGTACGTAGACCCGCTCAACTACATTCAAGTTGAAGTCCTGCGCCGCTTGCGATCATTGAGAGACTCTGCAAATCCTGAAATTGAGATCCTGCGCGACGTCATGGCGCTCACCATCAACGGCATTGCGGCAGGGTTGAAAAATACTGGCTGATACTGCCTTTGAAAATTGCTTGCCAAATCCCCAACAGATTGGTATACTGCCGCCCATCATGAACAGCAAGTTTAATAACCTGTTTGCAGGCAAGCACCATCATCATATTCAACCCCCGCATGGTCGGGAGGTTTATGTGCGTGTACTTGCTGTAAGCTGACAGGAACCGTATTTCACCTCATCAAGCCCCGACTATGGTCGGGGCTTTTTGTTATATCCTACACAAAGGAACTTCTATGACCCAACCCACCATCCGACTCTCTCTTCCTTCCAAAGGACGTCTGCAAGATGACTCGCTTAACTTCCTCGCCGAGTGCGGACTCTCTGTGCAGAAACTGAATCCGCGCCAATATCAGGCGAAAATGCCAGCCCTGCCTGAGTTAACCGTTCTCTTCCAACGCCCCAGCGACATTGTTGTCAGCGTCCGCCAGGGCAGCGTAGATTTTGGCATTACCGGCATCGACGTGCTCGAAGAAAAGCGCGGCGACAATGGAGACATCATCGTGCTGCACGATACCCTTGGTTTTGGCAATTGCTCCTTGATGTTGGCCGTCCCCGAAGCATGGACGGAGGTCACAACAATTAAATCGCTAAAATCATACACGGCAACTCTCCCTCAGCCCTTGCGTGTGGCAACGAAGTTCCCCGTCCTCACAGAACGCTTCCTCGCGAAGCAAAACATTCCACATACACTCATCTCTGCTGAAGGTACACTCGAAACCGCTCCAACAATTGGGTATGCGGATATCATTTCGGACCTCGTCTCTTCGGGGCAAACGCTTCAAGATAACCGTCTGCGCGCCTTGCCCGATGGGATTATTCAGACGTCTCAAGCCGCCCTCATTGCGAATCGAAAAAATCTGACAAATCCTGCAACACTTGAAATGGCGCGTCGCCTGCTCGAATACATCGAAGCGCATCTTCGGGCTGAGGAAAATCTCCTCGTCATCGCGAACATGCGCGGCGAAAGTCCCGAAGCGATAGCATCCAAACTTTTTACGCAGACATCCGTCGGCGGCTTGCAAGGTCCCACCATCAGCCCCATCTTCACGCGCGAAAAGAATCAAAACTGGTATTCCATCAGCGTCGTCATTCGCCGTGATCACATTCCGCAGGCCATCACTGAACTGCGCTACATTGGCGGCAGCGGCATCATCGTCACACCTGTCACATATATTTTTGAAGAAGAACCGCCGCGCTATAAAGCCATGCTCACCGCACTGAAAGGATGACATGAAACAATTCGACCCGCAAACCGCAAGACAAACAATTTTGAAACGCACGCCGCCCGATGAATTCCCCGTGAGCGAACGTGTGATGGATAGCATTGAAAAACTTTTCGGTGAACGATTGACCGCTGAACAAGCCGTGACGCGCATCTTGAAAGACGTGCGGACCAACGGCGATTCCGCGCTTCAAAGCTGGACGAAACGCCTCGATTCCATCGACCGAAAACCTGCTCCCGTTTCGAAAGAACTGATCCAAGCTGCATTAGAGTCCATTACGCCCGAGCAACGCGATGCTCTTGAAAAAGCCGCCGCCCGCGTCGAAGCCTTCCACAAAAAACAACCCCTCACCTCATGGTTCACTAACGAACTCGGTGGCACACTCGGGCAGATCATTCGTCCCATAGAACGCGTTGGCTTGTATGTGCCCGGCGGCACCGCTCCCTTGCCATCGACAGTTTTGATGAGTGCCATCCCTGCAAAGGTTGCGGGCGTGAAAGAGATCGTTGTGGTCGCTCCGCCCAATCGTGACTATGCTAATAACGAAGTTCCCATTGCTCCGATCATTCTTGCCGCATGCGCCGTCGCTGGCGTGGACGAAGTGTATGCAGTCGGTGGAGCACAGGCAATTGCTGCACTCGCCTATGGCACGGAAACGATTCGACCCGTAGATAAAATCTTCGGGCCCGGAAACTTATTCGTCACTCTGGCAAAGCGACAAGTCTACGGTGTTGTCGGCATTGACGGCCTCGCTGGGCCAACCGAGACAGTTGTCGTTGCCGATGAGTCTGCAAATCCCAGTTGGGTTGCGGCTGACCTGCTCGCCCAAGCTGAACATGATTTATTGGCATCTGCTATTCTTCTCACTCCCTCGCAAATTCTCATCGAAAAAGTACAAGTTGAAGTTGCAAAGCAAATTCAAGAACGCGGACGCGCGGACATCATCGCTGCATCGCTTGAAAATCGCGGCGGCACTGTATTGACTCGTGACCTCGACGAAGCGATTCAGCTTGCGAACGAATATGCCCCTGAACACTTGGGGTTGTCTGTCAGTGAACCATGGCGTTGGGTCGAAAAAGTGACCAACGCTGGCGGCGTCTTCATGGGTGAACACTCCTTTGAAGTGCTGGGCGATTACCTTGCAGGTCCCAGCCACGTCATGCCGACAGGTGGTTCTGCCCGTTTCGCCTCTCCGCTCAACGTCTGGGACTTTGTAAAGATCGTCAGTCTCGTTGCACTCGATGGAAAGACCGCACAGGAAGTCGGTCCCGTTGCAGCAACGATCGCCCAATCCGAAGGCTTGGATGCACATGCCAATGCGGCGTTGTTGAGGAGTTAATCATGTCATGCTGAGGGAGCGCTCGTTGTGACCGAAGAGTCTCTGACATGCCATGGTAGAGATGCTTCGGGGCAACGAACGCCCCTCAGCATGACATAATTTGGAACAATATGAAAATCCGTAAACACCTCGAATCTCTCCCTCCATACACACCCATCGAACCGTTTGAAGTCCTCTCCGAACGAATTGGCCGTTCTCCATCCGAGATAATCAAACTCGATGCGAACGAGAATCCATATGGACCATTGCCTGTTGTCCGTGAAGCGTTGGCGAACATGGAGTTTCCTCATATTTATCCTGACCCCGAAAGCCGCGCGTTGCGAAAATCATTGTCACAATTTACAGGCATGGACGAGGAATATCTCCTCGCAGGCCAAGGCGCGGACGAGTTGATTGACCTGCTCATGCGTGTCTTCCTTGACCCTGAGGATTGCATTTTGAGTTGTCCGCCGACGTTTGGGATGTATTCCTTTGACGGTGAACTCAATGCTGCACGCGTGATCGAAGTTCCACGCAATGCTGACTTTTCGTTGGACATGGACGCCATCCGCAAAGCCGTGGAGATGTATCAGCCAAAGTTATTCTTTGTCACATCACCCAATAACCCTGATGGTTCGGTGATCCCTCCTGAAACGATGGACGAGTTATTATCCTTGCCGACCATGATCGTGCTCGACGAAGCCTATATCGAATTTGCAGATGATGCACTGGGTGCAAAATTGAGTCGCATCCGTGAAGTGTCTGAGCGTGAGAACTTGGTTGTGTTGCGCACGTTCAGCAAATGGGCGGGGTTGGCAGGTCTGCGGGTTGGATATGGAGCCTTCCCCAAGTGGCTCATGCCCACGTTGTGGAAATCGAAACAGCCATACAATGTCAACGTAGCGGCGAGTGTTGCGGCGCAAGTTTCACTGGAACATGTGGATGAGTTAAAGAAGATTGTTGAATTGTTGAAGACCGAGCGTGAGCGTTTGTATAAAGAATTGCGTGATATTCCGTATTTGAAACCCTATCCCACACGCTCGAACTTTATTCTTTGCCAAGTGATTGATAAGGATGCTTCGCAACTTAAGAAGGATTTATCAGAAAAACATGGAATCTTCATCCGCTACTTCAATAAACCTGGGTTGAGAGATTGTATCCGCATCAGTGTTGGCAGACCGCAGGATACAGATTATTTAGCGGATTGCCTGCGGCGAAGCGGATAAACGGATGATACAAACGGATTTTAGAAACAGATAGTGGATGATTTAAAGGAGTTGTTATGAGAATTGGTGAAATATCACGTCAAACAAATGAAACGCAAATCGAAATCAAGTTGGATTTGGATGGCACAAGCAAACACGAAATTTCTACTGGAGTCGGCTTCCTCGACCACATGCTGACCCATCTCGCCGTCCACGGACTTTTTGACCTCACGGTAAAAGCGACGGGCGACTTACATATTGACGTTCATCACACGGTGGAGGATGTGGCGCTGGCATTGGGTCAAGCCTTTGACAAGGCACTTGACGACCGCAAAGGAATTGTCCGCATGGGAGATTGTTTCGCTCCGATGGATGAGACTCTTGCTCATGTGGCAATTGATTTGTCGGGGCGTCCATATGCGGTTATTCAAGCAGAGTGGCATACGCCGTATGTGGGGAATATCCCGACGACATTGTTTCCGCATTTCTTCGAGTCATTTGCAGTCACATCACGATGCAATCTCCATGCGCGAGTGCTATATGGTCGCGATGACCATCATCAAGCTGAGGCATTGTTCAAAGCCTGGGCGCGCGCATTGGATATAGCGACGCAGTTTGATGAAAGACGTGGAGGAAGTATTCCTTCGACTAAGGGAACGCTTTAAAATGATGAATGCAGAAGGATGAATGATGAATAAAGATATTATTTTGATCGATGCAGGTACGGGCAATCTTCGCTCGGTGCAGAAGGCGTTGGAGTCTGTTGGTGTGAAGGTTGAACGGACGGATGATCCGCAGAAAGTTCTATCGGCGAAGAAGGTTGTACTCCCTGGTGTGGGGGCGTTCGGTGATTTTATGTCGGGCATCAAGGCCAAGAGACTCGATGTGGCTGTGAAGCAAGTCGTTGAGCGGGATGTGCCGATGCTGGGAATCTGCGTTGGGATGCAAGCCTTGTTCGAGATCGGTGAAGAGATGGGTGAGCACGAAGGCTTGGGGCTGCTCAAAGGCACAGTAGTGCGATTTGCTGATTCGCTGTCAGTGAAGGTTCCGCACACGGGATGGAATCAGGTTCGAGTTAAGAAAGACGCGTCGCTCTTTAGTCAGATTCAAGATGGAGCGTATGTCTATTTCAATCACTCGTATTACTGTCAGGCGAGCGATCACACAGATGTAATTGCTGAAGTGGATTATGGCATTCGTTATGCGTGTTCGGTGCGGCGTGAAAATGTTTTTGGCGTGCAGTTCCATCCTGAAAAGAGTCAGGCGGTGGGGTTGCAGATCTTAAAAAATTTTGTGGAGGCGGTATGAGCTTCACGATCTATCCCGCGATAGACTTGCGCGGTGGCAAAGTAGTGCGCTTGAAAGAGGGCGACCCATCGCGAATGACATCGTACAGCGATGATCCTGCGGAGGCGGCGCGTCGTTGGCTCGATGCGGGCGCAGAGTGGTTGCATGTGGTAAATCTCGATGGCGCGTTCGGCGAAGGTGATAACGCAAACCGCACGGCGCTCGAATCCATTTTGAAGTGCGGCGCGCGCATGCAGTTTGGCGGGGGGATGCGTTCGCTCGATGCGATCGCGGATGTGTTGAACATCGGCGTTACACGCGCGATACTGGGAACGATCGCCATCGAACAACCCGATGTGGTTGCATATGCGTTGACTCGATTCGGCGCGGATCATATCGCTGTGGGAATCGATGCACGTGATGGACTCGTCCGCACACGCGGATGGAAGGATAACAGCGGCGTGAAGGCAACCGACCTTGCGCTTCAAATGCGGACTCTGGGTCTGCGTACCGTTATATTTACAGATGTCAGCAGGGACGGCTTGGGCAGTGGGTTAAATATTCCGTCCACGCGCGAGTTGGCCGAGGTGAGCGGACTCGATGTGATCGCGTCGGGCGGTGTGCATACGATTGACGATATCATTGCGGCAAAAGATGCAGGACTTGCGGGTTCGATCATCGGCAGGGCGTTGTATGATGGGACGGTTGATCTCAAAAGAGCGTTGCAGGTTTAAAGGTTGGAAGGTCTGCAAGTTGACATGTTAGCAGGTTTGAACTTGACAACTTTCCAACCTGTAACTTTCAAACTGATCGGAGAAATTATGTTAGCAAAGCGAATCATTCCTTGTCTTGATATTAAAGACGGGCGCGTGGTGAAAGGCGTCAACTTTGTGAACCTGCGTGATGCGGGTGACCCTGTGGAGCAGGCGCGACTCTACGATGAACAAGGCGCGGACGAGTTGGTCTTCCTCGATATATCCGCCACGCACGAGGGACGCAAGACCACGTTGGAGTTGGTGAGTCGAGTCGCTGAGACGGTATTCATGCCTCTGGCTGTCGGTGGCGGAATCCGTGAAGTGGACGATATGCGGAATCTCCTGCTCGCCGGCGCGGACAAGGTCAGCGTCAATTCGGCGGCGGTGAAGCGACCTGAGTTGATTTCTGAAGGTGCGTCACGTTTTGGGGCACAGTGTATTGTGCTTGCAATTGACGCGCGCAGAAAAGGTTCGAGTTGGGAAGTGTATGTCGCTGGCGGTCGGACCCCGACGGGCATTGACGCGGTCGAGTGGGCAGTCCGTGGCGTGGAGTTGGGCGCGGGCGAAATTCTGCTCACCAGCATGGACGCGGATGGCACGCTTGCAGGTTATGATATTGAACTGACAAGTATCATCTCGAACATGGTGCCTGTACCTGTCATCGCATCAGGCGGCGCAGGGACCATGTCGCACTTTACGGAAGTCCTTACCAAAGGCAATGCCGATGCGGCGCTGGCCGCGTCACTTTTCCATGATGGGAAGTTGAAGATCGCGGATTTGAAACAGGAATTGCAGAGTGCAGGTGTGCCAGTGCGGTTGTAAAGCGGATAAACGGATGTTGTGACTATGGAAAAATTATCAGATAAAGAAATCAAGTTCGACGCCAACGGACTTGTCCCTGCGATCGTGCAGGATGCAGAGACGAAAGAAGTGCTGATGATGGCGTGGATGAACGCCGAGTCTCTGCGGTTGACGATTAAGACAGGGGAGACAGTGTTCTGGTCACGGAGTCGAAACGAGTTATGGCATAAGGGTGCGACTTCGGGAAACATTCAGCGCGTGATTGAAGTCCGCGTGGATTGTGATGCGGATACGTTGCTGGTTCTGGTCAACCCTGCGGGACCTGCGTGTCATACCGGGGAACGAAATTGTTTTTACAGAAATTTTGGAGAATAAAAATGAGCATCCAATGGTTGTTCGATGTGATCGAAGAGCGAAAGAAAAATCCTTCTGAAAAGTCTTACACGACGAGTCTGTTCTCAGAAGGATTGCCGAAGATTGCCCAAAAGGTTGGCGAAGAAGGGACAGAAGTTGTTGTTGCGGCGTTGGCGCAGGATGATCAACGTCTCATCGAAGAAGTGGCAGACCTCACCTATCATACGCTTGTTTTATTATCAGCGCGTGGATTGACTCCTGCTGATGTGATCGCGCAATTGGAGAAGCGTCATAAATGAAAAATGTGATTCTGCTTGACATCGATGGCGTGCTGGTGCAACCCGGCGGATACCGCGCCGCACTGCACGCCACATTAAATCATTTTGCGAACCTGATGGGGTTGTCTCATTTTGATTTCCCTGAAGAAAAACTGGCAGAATTGGAAAAGCGCGGCATTTTCAGTGAATGGGATATGGTTCCGCTGCTGCTGGCAACTTTATGGAATGACATCCTTTCTCAGCGCCCACACTTGAAACTGCCCGCCGATCTATATTCTGCGGCAGTAGAAATCGGGAAAAACGTCAATGGATGTATGCCCCGCGAACTCGTCATCCCTGAATTTGAACATATCGCGGGTCAATATCCCGCCGAAGCTGCTCTTCAGCATGGATGCTTCCCTCATATCCCAATAGATTTGCGAGTCAACATTCTGAGTCAATCAAGGAATGTGAATTTCTCACAGACAATGCGTCTGTTTCAACATTATTCTCTTGGAAATAAAATGTTCAGCGAAACGTACGACCTTCCAGCAGAAGTTGAAACAGAATCCTATTTACATACGCACGACCGCTCAAATATCAACGACGTGGTCCGCAGGAAACTGCGTCAACCAAACATGTATATGGCAGGGCTGACAGCCCGCCCGTCAGCGCCGCCGCGCAAAGTGAGTGATTTCCATTTTGGGTACGCGCCCGAAGCGGAGATCGCACTGGAATTAGTGGGATTGGCTGATATTCCCTTGATCGCTTTTGGAAAACTGGAATACCTGGCCGCCCAATGCGGGCTGGATGCGGGTACGTTAATCAAGCCTTCGCCTGTCCACGCATTGGCAGCGGTTGCAGCAGCTTTGACGGGCAATGAATGGATGAGCCTGCAGTCTGCTGGCAATTGGATTCAATCGGGGAAACTCAATGGCGTTTTTGCCGGCCTGCCGCGCGAGTTTGAAATATTCGTTGTGGAAGATACCATGGGCGGAATCCGCTCAACGCAAGAAGCAGGAAGGATTCTTAATCAAAACGGCTTTAATGTGAATATCCACGCGCTTGGATTAACTTCGAGAAGCATCTCCAAAGCTGAAGCATTTGCTCAGGCAGGCATTCCCCATTTTGAAGATTGGGATGAGTTAATTACAGAAATTGATTTGTAGCCGCAATAATCGGTAAACGAGGCTATCCACCGGCAACTTTGGCGGCCGCCGCAGAACGAGTGTGCACATCCAATTTTTCAAAAATTGCCTTTAAGTGCCGCTTCACAGTGTTTATGGTAATGAATAATTTTTCGGCAATTTCCTTATTCGTCAATCCTTGCGCCAGCAGATCCAGCACTTCACGCTCACGCCCGGTGAGGACATTAAATTCACTGGACGATTGGCTTTTCAATCTTGCTTCTTCAACCACACGACGAAAGGCGGCGCGGTCGAAAGTTTGTTTTTCGATATAGGAGGAAATCGAATATTCCGAATAGACACGCTGAATCTCTTCCGTCTCTGTAATGCCGCTGACGACGATAGAAGGAATGCCTTCAGCTTTTGTATTTTCGAGCAATTGATAACCGTCATGATTTGAACTGTCCAAAGAATTGCTCAAAGACAAGTCAATGACTGCCAGGGTAATTTTTTCCCTGCGGAGATATCCAAAAGCATCGCCAAAGCTCGCACAGGCGCGGACTTGGAAACCCGCGTCATTCAGCAATTCCTCAAGGATGCTCCGCCAGCCCGCATCGTCCTCCACAACAAGGGCTTTTTCATTGGGTGGTTTCTGTAGAGCAGTGACGCCTCTTACGGCGGCGGAAGATGTTCCAGTTCCAGAGGCAGGCGCCGGCGCGGAAAGAGGCGGCGGGCTGACAAGGATTCTGTACACGATGTCACGAAACTGGCTTCGGTGAAAACTTTCCTTGCGGAGAAATGTAAATGCGCCATAGTCCGTAAGCGCCGTGACAGCAAGCTCCACAGTTGCAAAACCAGTCAGAAGAATTCCGCGGCAATTGGGGTCGAGGCGGCGAATGGCATCGAGCACTCGCAAGCCGTCAACATTATTGTGATCGTTTGGCGAAAGCGAAAGGTCAACGACAGCGAGGCGGTGCGGCTGGAATTTAAGAATGGAAGCAGCCTCATCAACACTGCCAGCCACGTCTACTTCAAGTCCGCAATCAGAAATGATCTCGCTTAAGATTTGCTGCCAGGAATTGTCGTCATCCACGACAAGCGCGCGAAGGGGTTGTGCCGTCATGCTGGATTCTCCACACGCGGCAGACGCATCACAAAAGTTGTGCCATGCTGTCCGTCACTTTCGACGACGACAGAACCGCCAAGGCGGGTCATCAAAGTTTTCACCCACCAAAGACCAAAACCCAACTTGCCCGGCTGAGAACCGGCGCGTGCTGAAAAATTGAGTTCAAAAATCTGGTTGTGCAATTCAGGCGAAATACCAGGGCCGTCATCAATGACGGAAATCTCCACCCACTCTGCAAATGCCTGCCCGCGAATTTTCAAATTTCCACTTCCATTCATTGCCGCGCTTGCGTTCTCGATCAAGTTCTTAAAAACAAAGACAAGGCTTTGTCCGCCAGCCAGAACCATCGGCAGGGAATCCAATCCGTCCACTTCAACGTGAAAGGTCGGCGGCACTTGTACGCCTTCTATTGCGTCTCTGACACAATTGGCAATGCGGATTTTTTCCAGGCGGATGGGTCGCAGATGTGAAAGGTTTTCCTGCACGATCTGCATCGCTTCCATCGCGCTGCGCTCGATCTCGCTCAAACTTTTTGTGAGATACGCATCGTTCGCAAGCACCTTGCTGTATTTGTCCTGAATACCTTGAACACGCACAGGGATGCTGCCAACTTTATTGTTCATGTTGTGCAGCAAATTTGCAGAAATATCGCCAACAGCCGCAAACGTCTCTGCCGTCCAATGCTGCTCCTGCGATTGACGCAAAGCCTGCTGACGCGACTCGTTCTGAACGGCAAGTACTGCGTAGTTGGCAAGACACGCCAGCACTTTATGATCCCACTCAGACTTCGCGCTTCTTTCCGCGCCGGTATCCGAGTAGAACACCCCAAACATTCCCAACGGTCTGGCATCATCCCCTGCACGGAGAGGCAGCATCATCGCATTGGAAGAATCCGCTTCAGAAACCTGCATATCATTTCGAATGACGCCAGTGGACGAGGCGAGCTGCAATTGCCCTTGCTCGTTGTTCAGCCAAATTCCACTTGATGACGAGTTGAGCAGATCAGCAGCCATCACACAAAGCTGATCAAGCACTTTCAGGCTGGGTTGCGACACGAGCAAATGGGCAGCTTCCTGCAAGGCATCCAGCAAACGAACTTCCTGAATGGCTGTGACAGCGTACGTAGCCAATGATTGAAGCATGTGGCTGTTGTCTTCAGAAAAAGCGCCGGCATTTGGGCTCTCCAAATTAAGCACGCCCTCCAACCGTCCACTTGAATTGACAAGCGGGATCGCCAGCTCAGAAAGCATCTTTAATCCAGAATCAAGCGGATAATAAATCTGCGACCACGGTTCCACACGCAGGTCAGGAATCAGCACGGGCTGTCTCGTGCGCGCCACGTGCGCCATGACACTGTTTCCATTCAACGGCATCTTTTCGATAAGCGGCTTATCCATATGGCTGCCGCCCACTGCACTGGTAATTAAATATTCCCCACTCTTATCCAACAGGCGAAAAATCCCATAACGGGCGTTGGTCACTTCAAGCGCGAGCTGCAAAATAGATTCGAGCGTTTCTTCCAACCGTAAACGGGAAGAGATGATCAATCCCGCACGATGCAATCGATTCAGTTCATCCTCCTTGCGGGTAAGATCACGGTGCATATCGGTCAAACGCCTTGCATGGTAAATCGCCATCGCGGCCTGGTTGACAAAGTTGTTCAGCATCAACTGTTCAAGTTTTGTGAATTCACGTTTCTCGTACAGATAAATATATAAAATCCCCACCGTCTGTTCGGCGACGATCAGAGGAAAACAGCCAACGGCATTTACGCCTGAAGCCGCATAATAAGGGTGAGGCAGGATATCTCGTTCTTCATAAGAGAATGTCCTGCGCCTGCGCTGAATGGTCCGTATTCCAATCCCATTCGAACGCGGAGCGTCATCTGTATAAACTGGATTCGCAGGCAGAGGATGCTCCTCGTCTTGAGCCGACACCCGCGACTCCACTTCAAACCTGCCTGTGGTTTGATCATAGGTGTAGATCACAGCCGATGACCCAGGTACCACACGAATGGCGCTCTCCACAATCAACTGCAAGCTGACCCCGCTGTTGTTCGCGTCACCCGGGCCAATGTGATTGATCGCATCACTGATCTGGTTCAGGCTCGCAAGCACTTCAAGCAATTTCGCTTCGTTTATTGCGGGAGAGGGCGTTTTCGTTTCCATCAAACTGATTTTAACTGATATGCCGGGTAAACCTATCTTTAAACCAAACTCTGCGCAGTTTGCAAGCCAAGTTGAACCGCGAAATACACCATGGCCAACCCGCAGGTAAAATTGATCCAGCGAAAGAAACCATTTGTCATCCACTGTTTGCCCCAAGCGACAAGCCCTGCCATGACAAAACACCACAGGATTGCGCCAGCCAGAAATCCCGCGAAGAAGACAGCAAAATGGATTGGTTGAGGTCCGCCATTAATGGAGGCAAATACAGTCGTTCCAAGACCCGTCCAGAAAACAATATTAAGAGGATTGCCAAGAGACAGAAATGCTCCGCTGGCGAAATCTCCGCGCGCTACAGCAGACTCGGCGATATCCACTCCCCTGCCATGGCGGGCATCCTTGAAGGCGTCCAATGCAAGTTTGAGCATGAGAAGAATGCCAATGAGGCTGAGAATGGTTTTAGAGACAGGATTTTGAATGAGGAATGCCAGACCCGTCAGTGCGATGACCGCCCAGGTTGTATCACCAACCAATGAACCAAATTGAACGTACAAAGCTGGGAGGAATCCACGGGCTGAACCGCGGCGGAGGGTTTCCGCTGTAACAATCCCGGGCGGGGCACAAAATGAGATCGCGAGAATGAAAGAAGAGATAAGAAGGGTGCTCATAGTTGAATAAATGTTGACAGCTGGCACAGGCCCATTGGTCTGCAACCAGCTGTCAGTGTAGGATGAAGCGGCTTACAGTCGGTTAGGCGTCAAAGTACATGACATATTCGTGAGGAGTTGGGCGCAGACGAATCGCATCCACCTCGTTAACACGCTTGTACTTGATGTATTCTTCGAGCAGGTCGGGAGTGAAGACACCGCCCTCAAGCAAGAAGACATGATCTGCTTCAAGAGCATCGAGTACTTCACCAAGAGAACTGGGAACCTGCTTGATGAGTTTCTTTTCTTCGGCGGGCAATTCATACAGGTCGCGGTCTTGAGGTTGACCAGGATCGATCTTATTCAATACGCCGTCAAGACCCGCCATGAGAATGGCCGAGAAAGCAAGGTAGGGGTTGCTGGTTGCATCCGGCGCGCGGAATTCAACGCGCTTGGCTTTGGAGCTTTTATTCGCAGGAATGCGGCAGATCGCGGAACGGTTGCGCTGTGAGTAGGCGATATTGACAGGTGCTTCATAACCGGGCACGAGGCGGCGATAAGAGTTCGTGGTCGGCGAAGTGAGCGCGAGAAGTGCTGGCGCGTGCTTGAGCAAACCACCGATGTAATACTTGGCAGTCTGGGAGAGACCAGCATAACCTTTCTCATCATAGAAAACGTTGGTACTGCCCTTCCACAAAGACGAGTGAACATGCATACCCGAACCGTTGTCACCAAAGATGGGCTTTGGCATGAAGGTGACGGTCTTGCCATTCTGGCGGGCAACATTCTTGATGATGTACTTGTATAACAAAAGGTCATCCGCCATGCGGGTGAGCGTGGTGAAATGCATGGACATTTCGCTCTGACCGGCGGTGGCAACTTCGTGATGATGCAAGTCCATTGCGACGCCAGCAGCTTGCATGGCAAGCATAAATTTATTACGAAGTTCCTGAAGTGTATCAGTTGGGGAGGTTGGGAAGTAGCCGCGCTTGGGCTGGATCTGTCCGCCAAAGCCGCCTTCGCGATTGCTGCTCCACCAGGCTTCGCTTGAATCAATGGAGAAAGCCGACTCGTTGGGCGTGGATGTGTAGCGGACGCCGTCGAAGACGAAGAACTCCGCTTCAGGCGCGAAGTAAGCTGTGTCGGCGAGACCCGTGCTTTTTAAGTACGCTTCAGCCTTTTGCGCCACGTAACGCGCATCGCGGGAATAGGGTTCCTCGGTGAATGGGTCGAAGACATTGCAGGAGATCACCAGAGTTGGGGTGACGGAAGTTGGGTCAACGAAGGCAGTCTCTGGATCAGGCTTAAGCAGCATGTCAGATTCGTGAATTTCCTGAAAACCGCGAATGGACGAGCCGTCGAAGGGAATACCTTCCTCGAAAAAATCCTCTGTCAGCCGCTGAACAGGCATGGTGAAATGCTGCCAGGTACCAGGTAAGTCAATGAAGCGCAGGTCCACAACCTGAACGCCTTTTGCCAAATCCAAAACTTCCTTGATTGTCTTTGCCATGGATCATTCTCCTTCCAATGAATTGTTTGATGGCGGGATTATATGGGTAGGGTGCAGGCAGGTCTATTACCCAAACGGGTAATTAAAGAATATGGCGGCTGGCAAAAACCAATCGCCTAGAACAGCGAAATAAAAAAGATAGATTACAGAGTAATTACTTAAAGCAAAAGCCCACTATTTCTAGTGGGCTTAGCTGGGGAACCTGGATTCGAACCAAGATTACTACATCCAGAGTGTAGTGTACTGCCGTTGTACGATTCCCCAATAATCCAGCGGGCGATATTTTATCACGCACGCGAGGATGAGGCAAGGGGGCGCCCGTTTAGGGCTTATTTGCCGTTTCGGGCCGCGCGGCGGGTATTGTCCTCAATATCCAGCAGGATGAGCAAACCATGTTCAGCAAATTTCAAGCCAATGAAATAGACAAATCCGGGCACTAGCTGAATAAAATATGGATTGAAATAACTGACAACATCAATAATAGTCTGTCCCTTTTGGAAAAATATCCCTGTCACAAATTGCATAAGGAATTGCGAGAGGGAGATCGCCGTCGTGAAAATGTAGACTCCCAAAACGATCCAGGCAAAAACACCCGCGGCGCGCGCAATTTTGATGGCTGCATCACGGTCAAAGTAGGTGGCTAAAAAGCCGGTACGATTATCATTTGATTCGAGCATAAATCCTCCAGGCAAGATTATACATGAGTCAAGTTTGTTATAATAGCGAATATTAACACAAAACAATCAGGGTGGGGAATGCGTCTCTTTAGCATATCAGATAAACGGCAGAAAAGAGGCGGTTCGACACCTCCTGAAATCCAGTATTAAGGCAAATCCATGAGCGACGAAGAAACAACCAATAAACCAAGTGATTTTATCCGCGAAGCTGTTGCGGAAGATTTAAAGAACGGACGCTTCAACTATGTCCGCACACGCCTGCCTCCCGAGCCGAACGGGTATCTACACATCGGCCATGTAAAAGCGTTCATGATCGACTACCTCGTTGCCAAGGAAAATGGCGGCGAGCTGATCCTGCGTTTTGACGACACAAACCCTGCAAAGGAAGAAACGGAATTCGTGGACGCCATTATGGACGATGCGCACTGGCTTGGCATTGAGTGGGTTAAGGTGACATACGCTTCGGATTATTTCGATGAACTGTATGAGTGGGCCAAGAAACTTGTGATGATGGGCAAGGCGTATGTGGACGATCAGACTCCCGAAGAAGTGAGCGCCAATCGCGGGACATTGACCGAGCCTGGAAAAAATTCTCCGTTCCGTGACCGTGACATGGAAGAGAACCTCGATTTACTGGAACGCATGAAGAACGGTGAGTTTCCTGATGGTTCTCGTATTTTACGCGCAAAGATCGATATGGCACATCCAAACATCAATATGCGCGATCCAGCCATGTACCGCATCATCCATGAGCCGCCGCATCACCGCACGGGCAGCAAGTGGAAAATATACCCGATGTACGACTGGGCGCATGGACAAAACGACTCGATGGAGGGCATCACCCATTCCTTGTGTTCGTTGGAATACGAAAATCACCGTCCATTGTACGAATGGTTCCCCGAGCAGCTTGGCGTATTCAAACCGCGCCAGATCGAGTTTGCGCGATTGAACCTCACGTACACAGTGATGAGCAAGCGTAAACTGCGCCGCCTCGTCGAGGAAAAACGCGTCAGCGGCTGGGACGACCCTCGTATGCCCACCCTGCGCGCCATGCGCCGCCGCGGATATACCGCCGAAGCGATCCACGACTTCATTCGCCGCGTGGGTGTGGCAAAAAATTACAGCATAAGCGATGTTTCGTTGCTGGAAGCCTGTGTGCGTGAAGACCTGAATAAAACCTCCTTGCGCCGCATGGCAGTCATCAAGCCATTGAAGGTTGTGCTCGACAACTATCCCGACGGAC
>JACZJB010000047.1 GCA_014860805.1 Anaerolineales bacterium | reverse complement strand
ATTGAGGATGGATGCCATGGTTTCGCGCGAAGGAACCCCGTGGTCGCGAATGGCAAAGCGGTGGTGAACGGCATCCATATCGTACATACGAGCTTGTTCCTTCAAGATAGATTCGTACGCCGCAAGCTCGTGTGACTGGGTGAGATCAATGAATGTGGTTATGCCCGCCTCGAGAAAAGCATCCATGCGGCGGCGTGTGGTTTCAGCGTTGTAACTGCCGGGAAATTCACCGGCAAGAAAACGATTCTCTTCAACCCAATAGGATTCGGGGATCGGAAGTTTGGTCATTGGATGGACTATTTATCCTGGACAAGGCACATATTGCTGAGGATGCTGGCGCGTAACTCGACCAGCTCGGGGTACTCATAAAAGAAAGCGATCTTCTGTTCCTTGATGGAATTACCCGCAGGCTTGGGGCTGAAAACAAAATAAGCGAATGATTCGGCAATATCCTCCGTAGGATGGGTAGTGGCATAATCGTCAACGAATTGATCTTGATGTGATTTGTAAAAATTATAAAGTCCATCATAGTACAACTCATCGTCATCTTCTTCATTATAAAGAAGGACATCTATTTTTTCCCATTCGTCGTTGATATCCAGCCAAAAGCGGGTATAAAAGGCATGGATATAAGAATCTGCATAGCTGCAGCCCGTCCCTGTGAAGTAGGTAGGACAGGCGGCAGCTTTTTTCAATTGCAGCGAAAAATCGCTGGGATTGTCCACGATCTCCTTGTCCGGGATGACCTGAGAATCGTTAAGTGTGAGCAAGTGCGCGTACTCATGGATCAGGGTAAACAGGAAGGAGTCCTTATCCTTAATGTCGGCAATATCGATTTCCAAAATCCATTGCGAGGGATCATCAGGGTTTTGGTCAACAGCCGCAAGCGTATTTGAATATCCGTCGGTGAAGATGTTGTACTGAACAACCATTTGACGGTTCTTCGCGGGAATGAAGCGGGTGAATAAATCCCAGGCAGAATTTTGCAAGGCTGCATCTTTTTGCTCGTCAGTGAGATTATTTAGAATGGACGTTTCTATCGGTCCTGTGATCACATCCCCTTCCACTGAATAAGTCACCAGGTATTGGGATTCGACTGGGACAGTTTCCTCCCCTTCCAGCGGGGCATATACATCACCTTGCGCACTCGCGATGATCTCAGTCATGGAGACGGCACAGGCGGCATCTGCCATCTCACCTGCCAGGGATCGCGAAGAATACCTGCCAAGCGCAATTCCCAAAAGAAGTGCAAGACCAATAGTGAACAAAACAACGATAAAGACCCAGGGGTTTTTCATGATTCACCTCTACATTTTCGGGAGCATGAAAGTAATAATAAAAATGCCAGAACAATCTGGCATTTTTATTATATACCTGAATACCCGTTAAATTTTATTACTGTTTTTCAGGATTATTTCCCAGTCATCATTCAAGAGGTTGCCGAGGACTTTATCCGCTTCTCCCTGGGCAGGGAGCACATCCCCATCTGGCTCAATATACATCCAGGTTTTGCCAGCGCCGGAGGGGATTTCATCGTCCACCGTCTCGATGGCAACAGGATGCGAAGAAGAATATGGCACGGGCAAATCCCAGCGAATATTGAGTCCCAACTCTTGGGCGGTGCTTTGCAATTCAAGCATTTCATCCACGAGATTATCGTCCGCCGCACTGAGGGAAATATTTTCCACGCCGAGGTAGGCAATTTTTTGCAGGATTTCCACAGCTTCGTGAGCGTTCTCTTTGTGCAGCGTAAAATGGACGGTGATGAACAAATCCTGCGGGAGAATGATCTCAATGGCTTTCCACGAAAGCGGCTCATTGGGCTGGAGAACGAGCATGACATGGTCAAGGCCCGTTTGCAAAAGGGTTTCGAGATAATTTTTATCTGCGAGTTTGAGTCCGTCTGTTAATAAGCCGCAGACTTGACCGTTCTTTTCAGCATGAGCGATCAACTGCGGGAGGTCTTCGCGCAAGGTCGCTTCACCGCCTGTGAAGACAATGTGAGGGATGCCTGCCTGCCAGGCTTTGTCCATGATGGTTTGCCATTCGGCGGTGGCAAGCTCACGGTCCACGCGTTTGACGGGGGCATATTCAGCCTGAGTTTGTTCGGGGAGGCGATAGGTAATGGCGCAATCCAGCCGCAGTGTGGATTCTGTCGAATGTGGCTGCGCCCGCTCAAAGTTTAAGAAGGAGGCGGGATCAAGATCAGGTGTGGATATGAGGGTGTGGATCTGATCCGCAAAGTTATTGAAATCCTCAAGCGCAGTTTTCCTGTTGACACGATAGCGCGCGGAGATCTGTTTGGCGGCTTCTTCGGGTGCTGTGCCTTTGATGAAATGGAATGCGTATTCAGCAGCGGTGGGGTTGAGCTGCAAAACAGTGGCGGCATTCAAAATGAGAATGCCTGAGCCGTCTGAATGAAGGCGGAGGTGGATGCGGTACGGCTTTTCATCCAGGCTGGCCCGCATGTGATGTGTTCCAACGGGAAGCGGCTGCATTTTTGAAAAGCGATCTGTGATGCGATTGAGGATGTTCATTTGATTCTCCTATTTATTGATCAGACCCAGGTCAACGAAGGTGAGGTATAGGTAGCCAATGAGCATGAGCATCCAGGCGAACATTTCGACCTTTGCCCAGACGCTTTCCAATGAAAGCGAGAAATTATCTTTGATGGTTTGGACAATGCCTTCAAGATTATTGAGTTTGTTCTTTAGGTTTTCTTTCCAGTCTTTAAGATAGAGTTCACTTTGAATGGCTTCATATAATTTGGCTGTATACCAATCGCCGATGAGGAGCAGGTTTTGTTCGGCGCGCTCGAAGTCGATCATGACTTCGAGTTTGTGTTCTGCAATTTTATGGATGACGCCGCGTGTGGGACGCGGACGGCGTTTGTTTTCAAAGAAGGTTGCGCTGATCGTATCGAGCATGATCTCAATGGACTCGTCCAACATGCGATAGCGCAGCAGTTGATAGTTGCCGATTTTCAGCAGGGCGATATCGGATTGGTAATCTGCATTGGGAGCGATGATGACGGCGCCTTCCCAGTCTACAAGGGTGAGATCCTCGGCGGAATAGCGTGTGCGTGAGGCGAGGATTTCGTTGAGTTCTTCCTTGTCAAACACTTCGCGCTGAGAACGGATAAACTTGGCAAGTGCGCGGGAGTTCTTTTCGATCCATTTATCGGGGGTGGGGCTGGCGTCCTGCACGAGCAGAACGGAGTATTCTTCGTACAATCCGCTTTGGCGGTATTGGGTCGGGATAAATTTGCTTTCGAGTGCGCTTTGAATCTTGGTGCGTTCCTGCAAAACGGATGCCGCAAAGGGATCTTTTAAGTCAAAGCGACATTCCACCATTTGCACACGCCCATCATAACGCTGACGCGTGACCTGTACTGCGTGTCCTTCAATAAGGACAGTTTCTTCACCGAGGTTGACGAGGTCAATATCGATCGGTTGAAAGTAGGGCGCGTTTTTCAGTCCCTTGAATGCTTCAGGGATGGGAGCTTTGCCGTCATCGGCGTCGGGAAAGGCGATCAGGTAGCAGATTTCCATATATTATTATTCCTAAAGCATTCATTGGGCGGATGCTTTAGTTTAACACAGGAAGATTTACTCCAAATTCCTCACGGTGATTTTCAAATTGCAGCGGACATCCTCCGCCGCATTCCGCGACGAGAGAACAGGTCTCGCATTTGAAGGGCAGGTTCCGCCTCTCGCGCAACTGCGTGGATAATTTGTGATTCCAGATCGAATCCCATGAATCGGTGAGCATATTGCCGAGCGGATGATAATACGATTGGCAGGGCAGCACGTTTCCATTCGATTCAATGCACATGCTGTACAGAGCGGCTGTGCAGCCTTTGACGCCCAGGTTATGCGCGGTTGGGTCAAATTCACAGTATTGAGTCGGCGTATACCAAATGAGTTTTTGCCCGTGAGCGGCGGTCTTTTGAGTGGCAAGGTCGAGAATGGGCTGGAGCTCGCTTTCACGCAAACCTGTGCCCACTTTGAGTCCCTGCCCGGAGTAGATGAGCGCATTCAAACCGATAGTCGGAACGCCGACATCCGCAAGAAATTCCAGCGTGGCAGGGATGGTGTGCACGTTCGTTCGCAGCATGGTGGTATTGGTCATCACATACAGTTTCGAGGCGAGAACGTTGTTCAGCCCTGCAGTGGTCTGTTTGAAGGCGCCTTTGGCGCGCATCATTTCATCGTGGATCTCAGGCACACAGGATTCGACGGTGATCTGGACGTGATCAAGACCTGCATCCACCAGCGTTTTGACATAATCCATGTCCATCAGACGGCGCGCGTTCGTGTTCAACCCAGTGATCTGCCCATTGTTTTCTGCATGTTGAATCAACTCTGGGAGGTCATTCCTCAAGGTGGCTTCGCCGCCCGTGAAGACAATGTGCGGCACGCCCAAATCCCAGAGTTTGTCGAGAATGGACTTCCATTGGTCGGTGGTCAATTCTGGGAAGTTTCGTTCACGGGCATTGTAGCAATGCGCGCAATCATTATTGCAGCGGTAGGTGATCGCCAGATCCATGCGATAGGGCGCGGAAGGACGGGCGCTGAACGGCATGTTCATCTCAAGTTCTAGATCGTGAATCGCGCAGGCCCCATCTGGGCGAAGGAGTTCTTCAAACTGACAGAGGAAAGAAGAAAGGTCGGACTCGGCCTGTTTTTTGCTCACGGAATATTTCGAGGTGAGAGCATTAACTCGTTCCGTTTTCGTTTTCCCTTCCAGGATCAGCCACGCCATGAACGCCGCCGTGGGATTCAAATGCATCACACTGCTGGCATTAACAATCAGCGTGCCCGTGCCGTCTGAGTCAAGTCGAAGATGAATACGGGACTTTTCGGTTTCATCCTCTTTCACGTAATGATATAAACCCGATCTCGGATGTTTGACTGATAATTTACGATTAAATAACTCTCTCAATGAACTCATTCAGCACCTATTAATGAATATGGCATCAATTGCAGGTTATCGTCCGCCGCCCGCACAGGCGCAGGCACAGCCTGCACAAGCACACGCGCAGGCGCAGGAACGTCCACCGCCGCCGCCTCGTCCACTGCGGACATTCGTTGAAGGCTTCGGCAAAGGATTCGTAGCGCCAGTCACTTTTTCGGTGAAAGTGTTGATGTTGCCAACCACTTTTTGCGAGAACGTCTGCACGCCCGTCACCATTTGTGCGGCAACTTCCGCGCCTGGCAGGGCATTCCGTCCCGAAGATGATACAGGTTGACCGGTGGCAACTGTCGCCTTGGGAGAAGAAGCGGGGGTATAGGTCGGGTTATAACGTCCCCACCACATCGGTACGTACATTGGACCCTGGAAGACGCGGCGCGTGCGGTCATCGTAATCTTTGTCGAGCATGGTCCATTCAAGGGCTTCGTCAAATTTCTGGCTTTTCACTTCGGGCGTATCGGCGGCTTCGACCATTGCCCAGGCTTTCTCGGTGATGGCCTTGTAGTAATCAATGGTTTCCCTGCGGCTGAAGCCTCTCATTTTTTCAGAGACGGATTTGACAAGGCGCACAGCCATATCCTGCAAAAGTCTTTGGCGTTCCTTGCCCGATTCTTTGAACGCCTTCAAAAAATCCCTTTCATAGTCGTGGAGTTTTTCGGGCAGAGGATCCATGGTTTTCACATCCAGCGGATCGCGCGTGATGACCTGAGCCGCTTCCTTTTTGATAACGCCAAAGAGGATCATGGTCAGCACCTTATCGAGGGGCTGTTCCAAAAGGATGGCTGCTTCCACAGCGGTCAGCCCGCGCTTGATGCCGTGACCTTCAATGGCAATCTTGGGAGGCAAATATTGCATTTTGCGTTTCCGGTTTGCATTGGCAGCCAGTGCAGGGACACCGATGAAAATAAAGCCAAAAAATCCCAGACACAGAAGGGTAAAGATCGTATCTCCGCTGACCAAAGGCTCAGGAGGAGCAACATAGATCGCATCGGCAGGGACATAGCTGCGCGGGAAGGATGCGCCGAATAAATAATACTTGGATGCATCTGCATCGGGAGTATTCCAGGTATATGTGATGTGGTTGTTCACATCGTATGCGGTTTCAGGTTCGGAAGGGAAACCCGAGGGTGCGGCATGCCAGCGCGGTTCTTCGGGAGCCATATCCTTTGGCAGGTGATAGGTCAATGTTAGATCGGTCTTGCCCGTTACATACTGCGAACCAAAAAAGGTCGGTGCAAAGGTCGCGCTGGCATACGCTTCATCTTTATCATCAGGATAAAGAACCTGTTCGATCTTCCCGATATACACATGCACAGTGCCCCTGCCTCCCGCAGGGATGGATTTATTTCCCATCACGATCGCAAAGCCAGAACCATTGCCCGCATAATCACTTTGAGAAACGGAAACAGGCACGCCGTCTACATCCGCTTTGATGGTGCTCATGGAGAATTCGTAATTGGGCATGCCCACATCTACAAAGTCAATGACGTGTGAATTGGGCTGGTTGGTGAATACCCAGGTGTAATCCAGGCTCATCGTGCCGTCCGAATTCCAATAGACGTGCACGTCTTCCTTGTTCACTTGAAAATAATAAGGCAAGTCTTGCGCTGAAGCGTTCCCCACAACAGCAAACGCAAGGGTAAATACCAACAGGGAAATAAGAATTCTTTTCAACATGAAAACTCCTACTCAATCTACGATCTGCAATTTCGATTGACGATTTTTTTCAAACAGAAATCATCCATTGCCAATCGTAAATCTACTCACCACTTCGGTTCTTCGGTCAATTGATAGGTCGTACCGCAGAAGGGACATTCCACCGTAGGCGCGCCAGCGATCATTTTGACATTTTCGGCCTTGAGACCGCCGCCGCAGGAACTACACTTCAACTGTTCCACTTTGGTTTGGGAGGGAAGGTCTATTTTGTACGTGATGTTATCCCCACCGCCGCCCGCCTGACCTTTGGCCTGACTCCGTACGATCAGAAAAATCCCGCTCCCGAGGAAGGCTGCCCCGGTCAACGCAAAGACAATTCCAAACCCAAGCCAGGATGAATTGCCTGCCGATGCCGTAGAGCCGATGACACTCAAGATCCCGTAGACAAAGAGACAGATGCCGATCAGAATTAGCAGCGCCGCGCCAATGTATAAAAAGGTTTTATTGCCCATTGTTGATGAAACTCCTTCTATTTATACGAAAAGTGTAGCAGTTTCGTTGTTTTCCGACATGTGACTTTTATCTTGAAATCTTCCTATGTTTATCCAATTCCGAAGGCAGGGCATTGGCTTTATACTTAACGTCACTCTGTCATTGCGAGCGCCGATAGGCGCGAAGCAATCTCAAACCCAAGGGATTGCTCATCGCACTGGCGCGCAGCGCAAGTGTCGCCGCAAAGAACTCTCCTCGCAACGACAAACACAGGTGAAACTATGACCATCAACGAACAATACAAAAAGTGGCAGGAAAATACGCTCAAGAAATCTTTGGACAAATTCAAAGAGAGGAAAGAACGCTTCGAATATTCATCTGGACTTGAAGTGCCGCGCCTCTCTTTCCCGCCCGAAGCTGACTCTGCTTACGAGGAGAAATTAGGCTTCCCCGGGGAATATCCCTACACCCGCGGAGTCCAGCCGACGATGTATCGTTCGCGCTTCTGGACAATGCGTCAGTATGCAGGCTTCTCCACAGCAGAAGAATCGAATAAAAGATATCGCTATTTGCTCGCACAAGGTCAAACGGGGCTGAGTGTCGCTTTCGACCTCCCAACTCAAATTGGGTATGATGCGGATGACCCGATCGCGCAGGGAGAAGTCGGGAAGGTGGGAGTCTCCATTTCTTCCATCCACGACATGATGCAGTTGTACGACCAAATTCCTCTCGACAAAGTTTCAACTTCGATGACCATCAACGCGCCCGCGGGTGTTTTGCTGGCGATGTACATTGCGGTGGCGAAACGCCAGGGCGCGGACATGCGCCAGTTGCGCGGCACGATCCAGAACGATATTCTCAAAGAATATGTGGCGCGCGGCACGTATATTTTCCCGCCCGCGCCATCCATGCGGCTCATCACAGACATCTTTTCATTCTGTGCAAAAGAAGTTCCATATTGGAACACGATCTCGATCTCGGGCTATCACATCCGCGAAGCAGGTTCTACTGCCGTGCAGGAAGTGGCCTTCACATTGGCAAATGGAATCGCGTACGTGGAAGCCGCGCTCAAGGCGGGACTCGATATCGATTCGTTCGCGGGTCAGCTTTCGTTCTTCTTCAACGCGCACAACAACCTGCTCGAAGAAGTTGCCAAGTTCCGCGCCGCGAGACGCATGTGGGCAAAGATCATGCGCGAACGTTTCAAAGCGCAGAAGCCCGCCAGTTGGCAATTGCGTTTCCACACCCAGACCGCAGGCTCCACGCTCACAGCCCAGCAGCCTGAAAACAACGTCGTGCGCGTGACCTTGCAAGCGCTTTCCGCCGTCCTCGGTGGGACACAGTCCCTGCATACCAACAGCATGGACGAAGCTCTCTGGCTCCCGACTGAGAAATCGGTGCGTGTGGCGCTGCGTACCCAGCAGATCATCGCCTACGAATCAGGCGTCGCGGACTCTATCGATCCGCTGGCGGGTTCGTATTTGATCGAACACCTGACCGACGAGATCGAAAAAGGCGCGCTCGACTACATCACCAAGGTCGACGAGATGGGCGGCGCGCTGCAATCCATCGAACGCGGATTTATGCAGAACGAAATTCAAAATGCTGCCTACGCCGCGCAGCAGGAGATCGAACGCAAAGAGCAGATCGTGGTGGGCGTCAATCAATTCCAGGTGAAGGAAGAAATGACGCTCGAACGCCTGAGCGTTGACCCTGCCATTGAGTTGGGGCAAAGGGAGAGATTGAAAGAACTGAGGGAAAGAAGAAACAAGGAAAGAGTGACGGAGTTACTCGGCAAATTGGTGGACGCGGCCAAAGGCACAGACAATTTGATGCCGTTGTTCATTGAGTGCGTGGAGAATGACATCACCCTCGGCGAGATCTGCAATACGTTGAGAGGCGTATGGGGTGAGTACGTGGCGGAAGGGTTTTAGGATAAGTTGAGTAATATGAAGGACGGCTGAAAAGTCGTCCTTTTTTGTTGTTTGCGAATATAATTTGGATAGTTGGGCGAGATATGCAATACACTGAGAGGGTGTGCCTGCCCCCAGATATGGGGGCGGGGAGACACGAAGCGCGTGGCGGAGGGTTTTAAGAATGGAAAAAATAAACTGGGAATCCTTAAATCAAATCGCAATAGTTATCAGCCTTATAGAGGGATTATTTCTTTTAATCCAATCAACAGTGTGGGTATGGAAACGCAAATCAAGTATTTACTTATCAATTCGCCATTTGTTCATAAAAATATTAATCCTAATTATCACAAGTATCCCAATCCTAGTATTTATGTTTCTTAACTCTTTCGATGATTTCATAAATTTTTGGGGTTTTAGTTTTCAAGTAGTTCTAATATTTGTTGCTCCTGGGGTAGTGCCAGTTTTAATGATATCGAAGCAAGAAAAAGGAGAATTCTATTCATTTTGGATTTCATTTGGAATGGGTATTCTAATGGGTATTTTTTTCTGGATGTACACTAACGTTAATGTAATTATTGATATTTTTCTTTTTATGGCTTGTTTCGGTGCATTCATATTTTTGGGTCTTATACATTCAAAAATCTCTGGGAAATTAAAAAAATTATCGATAGACTACAATTTAATTCAACCTGACTAACGAATTTGATAATATTAATACTTGTAATGCAGTAGATTTATTTATTTTGTTTTGAACACAGTGGAAGAGGTTCACGTTGGGGTTATTCGAGCTATCGAACTTGCTTTGAATCAGGAGTAAAGTCCGCGGCAGCAAGGCGGGAGCGGCCCCCTCCTGCCTCCCCCAAATGCGACATAAAACATTTTTATTTAACCAAGTGTAAACTGTCGCATTTGGGGGAGATGTCCGCTAGGACAGAGGGGGCTGGCTGAGGCTATAATGCGGTTATGCCAGCAAAGCGTTCAAACCCAAATACCATGCACCGTGCAGGAGAATTGCGCAGAGAACCCACGCCTGCGGAAAGAAAGTTATGGGCATACTTGCGCGGAGGCAAATTGAACGGGGTGAGTTTCAGGCGTCAACATGCCATCGGAAATTTCATCGTTGATTTTGTCTCCATCAAAAACAAACTGGTCATTGAGCTGGATGGAAGTCATCACCTTGAACAAGCCGAATATGATACTGAGCGAAGCAAGTATTTGGAAACACAAGGCTATAAGGTCATCCGCTTTTGGAATAATCAAGTGGAAAATGATATGGAGGGTGTCCTCCGCGCGATAGTGGTGGCTTTATATGACATTTGACACGGTTCAATTTTTGGATGGGTGAATATAATCTTTCAGACGTAAAAACTAATTCTGGAGGAAACCACCGATGAATCCCGTCGCTGTGATCGTGATTAATTTAGCCCTGCTGTTTTACTCCATAGGAGTTTGGAGCGAACGGTTTCAGGGACGGCTCAAAGTTTGGCACACTGTTTTCTTTTGGCTCGGGCTTGTTTGCGATACATGGGGAACGGGCCTGATGTTCGAGTATGTGGGTGGCATGAGCTATGATATTCATGGCTTTTCAGGCGTGCTTGCCATCGCTCTGATGTTAATCCACGCCATTTGGGCAGCTGTGGTACTCATAAAGAAAAACGAAAAGATGATCTTGAGCTTTCACAAGTTCAGCATTTTTGTGTGGCTGATCTGGCTGATCCCTTATTTCAGCCCGATGGTGTTCCAGATAGTGGAGGCGGCAAAGTAATATTGCACAAGGAAGTGTCCGCGGCAGGCAAGGCGGGAGAAGCAAAACATCGCACGACGGTTATACTCAAGAGATATATAAACGCCCTCTGTTCTATATGGGTCTCCTAATCTTTTTGTTCGCTTACAATTTACCATCCAAGGCCCCCAACGCGAACCCCAATCTGCTCGCCACGCTGCAAGCCAGTACCCCTCTGGCAGGTTTTACGCTGTGATGGGGACCCTGACGCCAGATACCTTTGCCAGTCGCATGGAAAAAAAATCCAATTCGGTAAAACCACTTAAAAATAGTTTGAAAAGGAAATTGATATGACATCCATTGATCCATTGAGCAAACGCGAGCAGGATGTGGTCGATCTTTTACTGGAAGGCAAAAGCAACAAGATGATCGCCCACTCGCTCGGCATCACCGAACGGACCGTCGAATTCCACTTGAAAAACATCTACGCCAAGCATCAGGTCAACTCACGCATGGAACTGGTGCTCAAACTGAGGGAATCCACAGTTGCGGGAGAGGGCGAAGGCATCGAAAATAGCGGCACGTCCAGCTTGTGGGGCTGGGCGAAATCCACTTTCAAAGAAGCCGTCTTTCGAATCGGCAAGGAGTTAAAAATGAAAAATCCCGCAGCATCAACCCCGCCCGACGAAACAGAATCAATTTCCTTTCAAGAGGCGATCCGCGTTTGCTTCATCAAATATGCAGACTTTACAAGCCGCGCCTCACGCCCCGAGTTTTGGTGGTTTGCCCTCTTCATCCTGCTCTGCGCCTCGGCATTCACCTACTTAAGTGAAACCGCAGGCAGCATTTTCCTTATCGCCACCCTGCTCCCCTTCCTGGCAGTCGGCGCCCGCCGCCTGAGGGATAGCGGCAACAGAGCGTGGTGGTTATTCGGTCTGCTCATTCCAGTGGGCGGCATCATCCTGCTCGGCTTCTACTGGGCAGCACCACCCGCCAGATCATTTGAAGAAGATACCCTCCCAGCCTAACTGGCCCGCTCCTCAAAGCAGACAGTACATCTTTTAAACACTTCTAGAAGTGTTTAAAAGACTTCTAAATGTGTTCCCAAACACTTCTAAATGTCTTTAAGAACACTTCTAAATGTGTTTAAAACACATTTAGAAGTGTTTTCAAAATCTCCTATTTTTGCTTGAAAACAGCCTTTTGCCCCACAGGGGCTGGGGACTGGGTTTTCTTTCCCCTTTACGGCCGCCACGAAGGCGCGTACCAATCGTAATCCGTGGAGAGGCCCGGGGCTTGCAGGATCTTCTGCTCCAGAGTGGCGAGGTTGATCAGGAACAGATGCCCGCCAGAAATGGAAGTGGTTTCCTCCACCAGCAGATATTTTCCATTGGGCGAAAAGAGCAGCCGCCCCACCGTGGTGCCCTTATACACCAGCGACTGGTTCTTCCCCGTGCGCGTCACTACATATACTTCTGCGGTCGGCTCGCCGCCTGTAAAACTGCCATAATAATTAAAGGCGATCAAGCTGCTGTCCGGCGACCAGATCATCGGGTAGATGGAGCCGCCCGTAAAGCTGGCAACCGTCACTGCATTGGCGCCGTCGGGCTCCATCACTTTCACAGCATGGACTTGCGTGTTGTAATCATATTCATCATAGGCAAGGAAACCCGCATCCGGCGAAGCAATGAATTGAGCCTTGGTCAAGGCGGTCTCGAACATCGGGCGCGCCTGTCCATTCGCCGCGCGGACAAGGTAAATGCTGCCCAAACTGCCGGGCAATGCCGAACGCATGATGATGTTCTCCGTATACCAGCCGTCCATAATGTAGGGACGCCCCTCCACAGGCAGATCGGTCGAAACACTTTTTAACTCCGAGCCGTCCGGGCGCACCACATACACATCCTCCCCGCCGAGTCCATCCTGTGTGCGGAACGCGATCCACCCGCCATCCGGCGACCAGAAGGGCGGGTCAATGTACGGGAACTGCGCCAGAGATGTCCATGTTTTGGCGGCAGCGTCGAAAAGCCATAACTTCGTGGGCGTGCCGTTCGACTGGTCTGAGTACGAAAAAGCAGCGTACTTCCCGTCCGGCGACCAGCTCAAGGCGTTGATGGTGAAGTTGAACGGAAACGGAACGGGGATAACTTCCAACGGCGGGCAATTGGCGTCGAAGACACACACACCAGATACTTTTACCAGTTGAATGGATTGACCGGGCTGGCGCGGCTGATAGAAGAAGTACAACTCCCCCGCCTCCTCCGCGGACGTTGAGCCTGATCCAGTTACAACCGGCACAGACCCCATCTGACTCGTCGGCGCTGGCGCAAGGGCCTGATACTCTGCAGGAAGTGTAAATAGATTGTCCTCAAATGCCGGATTGAAAAGAATCGTGTCGATAACGCTTTCCGATTCCAAACGCCCGCTTCCGTCCTTGCTGAATTGCTGCAATTTCAGGAGGATGCCGATCTCGGTATCGATCCACAGTTTGAGAGAAGGAGATGAGTTATCAATAAATGTCCAATTCGCGGCAAGGGCTTCTCTCCCGGCAACGGTCTCCGCGGCAACGGGAGCAAACGTCCCTTTGGCTTGCGAATAATCGGATGCAAAGGCAAGGTTCGAGAGCGGCGTGCCGATCTGTCCCCAAATTGGGTTGGGATAAGACTCTCCCTCCACCAGCGGCGGGATGTACTGTCCAACGCGTGCAAAATCGGGGTATGGAAATGTTTGCACCTGGTTGGCGGTCACATTCACATCGTAAATATTCACGCCGTCGCTTAGTTTGATAATTCGGTTGGGGTTATTCGTAACCCCGGTCAATTCCACTTTGAATTTGCTGTTGATCGGGTCCAGCCAGATCTTTTCCTGAGCCGCTTGCGTGGAACCGTCTGGCATGTACCAGGTGACAGTTCCTTCCATTTGGAGAGTGCTCCATCTGGGAGCGCTTTCCCACAAGGCGCGTTGGATCTGCTCGGAAGTAGAGTCAATGCTCAAGTTAGCAGGAACAGGCGTCTGGTTAAAGAAAGAGGCGTGGTCTGGCCGCGAGGCTGGAGAACAGGCAGTTAAAAAGATCAGGAACAGGATTGATAATCGTTTCATTAGACTCCTTACGAAAAATGGACGAATCCTTAATTGAAAAGTTCCCGTCGTCTTGCGACAACGGGAACTTTTTCGATCGGGCAATTTATGGGGTGGCCGTTGCCGTCGGTGTAGCGGTTTCGGTGGGAGTGGCGGTTGCAGTGTTCGGTGCTGTCGTTACGGTTACGGTTGGGGTGGCGCTGGGTGTAGCCGTTGGTGGAACAATGGAAGAGTTATAGATGATGGGTGCAACCCAAAGTGCGCGGTCGCCTGCGGGCGAGCCTGTTGAAAGGACGCTGAGGATGAATTTCACATCTTTCCCGACGAGAGCGCTGAGGTCAATATCGGCTGTGTAAACGCCGCCTTCGTATTTTTCAACGAACGCCCAGAAGGTCTGAATGGAGGAACTGCCCGAGAGGGAATAATCCAGGCGGAAGACCACGTAGCAGGAGGTGGCGCCGCTTTCACAATTGACAATGGTGCGGAATTTGTCGCCAGCCTTCACTTTATAGACGGGGTAAATGCCTTGAATGTAGCCATTGTTCACATTCTGCGGGAAGGTGATCAAGCCGGGGCGGCTGTCGTTGACTCCGTTTTCCATTCGGGATGGATTGGCGATCAGCACAAAACCCTTTGCATCGCCATCGCTTCCGGGGCAGGGCAGTTGACCTGCTCCGCTATACCAGGTTGCTGCGCAGACATTAGCGACGAAGTCGTAGCTCGTGCCAGCCACTGGGGTCGCAGGTGTAACCGGTGTGCCGGGGGTGTTGGTCTTTGTAGCGGTTCCAGGATTGATGCCCGTGCCTGCCACTTTGATCTCAACCCAGAAGGATTTGGTCCCGCCAGAGCCAATGCCAAACGGGACGCCGCTGTTGTTCTTGAGTTTCCAATAACCGCGATAGGTGCCACCAGTGGTGGGCGTGGTCAATTGGACGGTAATATCCACAGTTTGACCGGGCGCCACAGAAGTGGGTATGGTTGCGGAATCAGGTCCGCCCATCTTTTCGCCTGAGTCAAAGATCAGGCTGTAGTTTGTCCATGTGCAGGTGCCGATGTTCTTCAAACGCCAGGTCTTTGTGAAGCCGATGCCCGGTGCGAGGGATGTACCATCTGGAACGGTGACATCTGCAATGAACTGAGCGCGGTCACATGCATTAGGAATCGGTGTGATGGATTTCGTCGGGGTCGGGGTTGGAGGCGTACCAGTCACCGTTGGGGGAGGCGTGCCTCCACCCGGGCGCGAGATGATTGGGTTGACCCACAACGAACGGTCGCCTGCCGGTGAGCCGTAAGCGGAAGAGACGAGAATGAACTTTACATCCTGACCAGCCAGCGAACTTAAGTTAAGGTTGACGTTGTACGTCCAACCTTCATATTTTTCACGGAATGTCCAGAAGGTTTTGACAGCGCCGTTACCGATCTGATAATCAAGACGGTAGGCGACATAACAAGTGGTGGCTCCATATTCGCAGCCGATGGTCGCCTGGAAACGGTCACCATTTTGTACTCTGAAAGCAGGGTAGGATCCCTGAACAAAACCGTTGTTTACGTTATTGGGAGCAAGCAGTAAACCAGCCTGGGCGGATTCAATTCCGCTTTCCAGCTTGGGTCTGTCCAATTTAAAGGCAAAGCCGTTGGCACTGTTATCAGCAACAGGGAAAGTCAATGCGCCCGCGCCGCTGGACCATGCAGCGGATGCCGCATTCGCGGTAAAGTCATAGCCTGTGCCGGCAGAGGAGGAAACATTGATCTCAACCCAGAACGATTTGTTCGCGGTTGAACCAATGCCAAACACAGCGCCAGATGCATTCTTAAATTTGTAGTAGCCAAAGTAATGACCTGCCGTGCTGGGCGCGGTCATATTCACGGTGATATCCACGGTTTGCCCGGGATTAACAGTGGTCGGCAAGGCTACTGTAGCGGGAGCGCCCATCTTCTCGCCGCTGTCATGGATCAAAGAAACATCATTGACATTCCAGGCACAGGTGCCAATATTTTTCAGCCGCCAGGTTTTTTGAAAGGCGGTTCCGGCCGCATAGGTTGTGCCGTCCGGAACAGTCACATCGGCGATGAATTGTGCCCAATAGCATGTTGCAGCCTTTACGGGTTGTGCAGCCGTCGCCGGCAGGACAGATACCATCAAGGCGATCAAGAGCAAGGCGGTTCCAAGTTTCGTTACAAATTTCATTTCTTCCTCCATCAAATCAATGCTAAATAATAACGTTGCAAAACCGAAAAAGGTTCCTTATGACTATACGCCATCCCTAGTATAACTTTTCTTTAACAAATGTTCAATAAGAGAAAAGGTCGATTTAACAGCCTCTTTTCCCTTTAATTACACATGAAATCGAATCCTGAAAGCGTTGCACTATAATTGCAGACATGCCCCGCACCATTCTTCATTTGGACCTTGATGCGTTCTATTGCTCGGTCGAGGAAACGCAAAACCCCGAACTGCGCGGCAAACCTTTTGCCGTGGGAGGCAAGCCGAACGAACGCGGCGTAGTCGCATCATGTTCGTATGCGGCACGCGCAATGGGTGTCCGCAGCGCCATGCCGATGTCTCGCGCAATGCAATTATGCAGGCAGCTCATCATCGTCCCGGGGCGTCACAGGCTGTATGGAGAATACTCCGAAGGTGTGATGGAAAAATTGCGGAATTTGACTCCCCTGGTCGAACAGATTTCCATCGATGAAGCCTTTCTCGACATCTCAAACATTGACGAGTCTCCTGCACGCCTCGCCATGGACCTGCAAGCAGATATCAAAATCGAATTGCAGTTACCCAGCTCCATCGGAATCGCATCCAACAAACTCGTGGCAAAGATCGCCACTGAGGTCGGCAAAAAATCCAGCAGGAACAAAAACGAACCGCCGTTCGGATTGACCATCGTCCCCGCAGGCGATGAAGCAAAATTCCTCGCTCCCCTCCCGGCGGATATGCTTTGGGGCGTGGGACCAAAAACTTCTGCAAGATTAACCGAACTTGGCATCCATACCATCGGTGATATTGCCAACTGGCCTGAGAAGGAACTCGTCAATCTCTTCGGTGAAAATGGACGCGACTTGTGGCATCATGCGCAGGGCATTGACAACCGTCCCATCGTGACAGAGTACGAGACAAAATCCATCAGCCAGGAAACCACGTTCAATGTGGATGTGCGCGATGAAAAGACCCTCGAAAAAACGCTGCGCGAACAATCCAAGGATGTAGCGCATCAATTACGAAAGAATGACCTTGCAGGGAAGACCATCAAGTTGAAAATCCGCTGGTCTGATTTCACAACGCTATCAAGGCAAACCACGTTACCCACTTCTACGGATAATGAGGATGAAATCTTTCATGCGGCAGTGAAATTGATGAAAACCGTCCGAAAGCCGAATCAGGCCGTTCGCTTGATCGGAGTCGGCGTCAGCGGAATCGGCGCCCCGGTACGGCAGCTCAGCTTGTGGGACGCAGGCAGCGAAAAATCCCGCACGCTGCAAGAGGTGGTCGATCAACTCCAGGAAAAGTATGGAAGGAACGTCATCCATAAAGGAGACGAATAAAACTCACTTGAAAAAATAGAACGTGTGTGCTACTATGAGACGGGAGACCCCTATGAAAATTCTTGACCTGAAAAAACAATTCAAACATCTGTATCAACCGTCCGCGAAGAAGATCGAAGCTGTGCAAGTGCCGAATCTGCAATTCGCCATGATCGATGGCGCAATTGAAAAAGGCTCCGAGCCAGGGAGATCGCCAAGTTTTGCGGAAGCCACCCAGGCTTTGTATGGACTGGCTTACACGCTCAAGTTCATGCTCAAAAAACGAAAAACGAATGCGATTGATTATCCCGTCATGGCGCTGGAAGGACTGTGGTGGGTGGAGGACGGCTTCTTTGACATCACCGTGAAGGACAACTGGTTC
>JACZJB010000046.1 GCA_014860805.1 Anaerolineales bacterium | reverse complement strand
CGGCCAAGGGTCTGCCCTTCTGCATTAATTACAACCCAGTTGCGCTGAATTTCAGCGGCTTTCGGATAGTACGTCTTCTGTTGCACTTTCGTCTCTCCGTTTCCTTAATATCATTACAAATGATCAATAATTTACTTTTGTTAGCGTCAGCCCAGTTGAGGGAGCCAGGCCCGAAAGGAGTCTTTTTTGCTTCGATAAAGCATGTTGGACTTCCTCGACCGAAACTTTTCCCTGGGCAAGCGACACCTGCACAAATACCAATCTTCTCACCATGCGATACAAAAACGCATCTGCCTGGACTTCAAACTGCCACCCACCATCCGGCATTTGTCTCCACTCGGTCTTTGTCACCGTCCGTACCGTTGTCCCTTTTGGGGTCGTCGGTGAACCGAAGGCGGCAAAATCATGTGTGCCGAGGAAGATGCCTGCGTTCTGTTGGAGGACGTTTCCGTCCAATGAGGGCCAGAGCCGCCATGCGTACCGTTCGCGTAACGGGTTGCGAATTGATTCGCAAAACAGCTTATAACAGTACATCCGTGAAATTGCATCGAAGCGCGGATGAAAATCTGCTAAAGCCGGGCGCAGGCTTGTTACAGCAAGATCAGGTGGCAGTTTCGAGTTGAGCGCTTTGAGCAATTTTTCTGCTGTATGCACCCATTCGAAATCGAATGCAGCCACTTGTCCCGTTGCATGAACTCCTGTGTCTGTTCTGCCAGCCAGAATGACTGACTTATCAGACCAGCCTACTTCGCGAAGAGCTTTTTCTAATTCGCCCTGCACGGTTCGGGAGTTCGTCTGCCGCTGGCTTCCGGTAAATCCGCTGCCATCATAGGCAAGAATCGCTTGGTAACGTGCCATATAGCTTTCAGCTTTTTAGCTGAGCGCCAAATGTTTCTTTATTCTTCCACTAATTCAAGGACAACCATTTCGGCTGCATCGCCGTGCCGGGGTCCAAGTTTGGTGACGCGGGTATAACCACCATTGCGGGTTGCAAAGCGGGGGGCAATTTCGTCAAACAGACGTTTGATCATCTGGTTGTCGCCCAGCTTGGAAACGGCGAGTCGGCGGGCGTTCATTTTTTGTTCAGTGGTGCCGCTCTCGCTGTTCTTTGCAAGCGTGATCAAGCGTTCAGCGTCACCGCGAATTGCGGCAGCCTTGGCTTTGGTGGTCTGAATTCGTTCGTGTGTAAAAAATTGTTTGATCAGGTTGCGGCGCAGAGCGATACGTGCGCTCTTTGTGCGTCCCAATCGATAACCTGCTACTTGATGTCGCATCTCTTAACTCTCCGAGGATGTATCGTTTTTCATGAAACCCTTTTCCTTCATTTTATCGCGAAGCTCGTCGAGACTCTTCTCGCCAAAATTACGGATGGACATGACTGCGGTCTCGCCTTTTTCTAGGAGGTCGAGCACATCACCCACAGTGGTGATGCCGGTGCGCTTCAAGGAGTTGAAGACACGCACAGAAAGGTCCAGGGCTTCTACTGGCGTTTCTGCCAGCTCACTGCTCAAACGGCTTCCGGAGGTTTCGCGTTCCACAGCCACAGCCAGCATCTCTTCATTAATCCCTGCCACATAACGCAGATGATCGATCAAAATGCGGGCGGAGGAGCTAAGTGCGCGTTCCGGCGAAATGGTTCCGTCTGTCCAGATTTCCAAAATTAATTTATCGTAGTTGGTGCTCTGCCCAACACGGGCGGAGGCAACTTCCCAATTGACACGCTTGACCGGGCTGAAGATCGCATCCACCGGCAATTCACCGATGGGCATATGCCCTGCGCGTTCATTGGCTGGAGAATAGCCGCGGCCACGCTCCACGACGAATTCAATATCGTGTTTTGTCTTGGCGCCATCCACGGTAAAAAGATACGTGTCGGGGTTGACGATTTCGATCTCAGCGGGGGCAATGATATCCGCTGCGGTAACCGTCCCTTCGCCGCGTACTTCAAGCTGCATGCGGGCGCTGTCGACGCCATCCATTTTGATACGGATCTGTTTGACCTGCAACATGACCTGGATGACATCCTCTCGCACGCCTGGGATGTCGCTGAATTCGTGCAACACATCCGATAAACGCAGAGAGGTAATTGCTGTTCCCTCCAGAGAGGATAGCAACACGCGGCGCAGGGCATTGCCCAACGTCACACCGTAGCCGCCCTCTAGCGGGCTGATTGTGAATTTGCCATAATTACGAGCTTCTGCTTCGCGCTCGATTTTTGGCATAACCATGTTCGTAATGATACCCGTCACGGTTCACCTGTCCCTTTTGATAATGCGTCGGGTCGGGAACCAGTTTTACGGTCCGACCCGAGGCGCAATTGGAGGAATTAACGTCTGGAGTAGTATTCGACGATCAATTGTTCGTCGAGGCTTCCATCAATTTCAGCGCGTTCCGGCATACGAGCTACGGAACCAGCCATGGACTTTATATCGCGGCTGAGCCAGCTTGGAGCGTTACGCTTTTCGGTATAAACGCTCAAATCCTTGAAGTAGGATAATTTGCTTGAGCCTTCACGAATTGCAACGATATCACCCTCACTAAGGAGCATGGAGGGGACGTCTGTGCGGCGGCCGTTTACAGTAAAGTGGCCGTGAGACACGAGCAAGCGAGCCTGTGAGCGGCTGGATGCAAAACCAAGGCGGAAGACCACGTTGTCGAGGCGGGATTCAAGGATCTGAAGAATATTCAAACCTGTAACGCCGCTACGCGCAATGGCGGTGTCATAATAGCGGCGGAATTGACGTTCCAACACGCCATAAATACGACGAGCCTTTTGCTTGGCACGCAACTGTCGGGCAAAGTCGGAGGCGCGTCCCGTACCCATACCCTTACCGCCGCCGCGTCCTGCGGTGCGGCCATGCTGGCCGGGTGCGAAGCTGCGCTTGTCAAAGGAGCATTTTGGTGTAAAACAACGCTCACCCTTGAGGAAGAGTTTCTCACCCTCACGGCGGCAAAGTTTACAAACCGGACTTAATAATTTAGCCATATATCAAGAACCTCATCAACTACACGCGTCGCTTTTTCGGAGGACGGCAACCGTTATGCGGTACCGGCGTAATATCTGAAATGGAGCGAACTTTCAAACCCATCGACTGAACAGCACGGATGGCGTTTTCACGACCGGGGCCGGGACCTTTTACGAAAAGGTCAACTTCCTGCAAACCCAACTGCTGGGCGGCTTTCAAAGCCTGTTCGGCAGCAAGGCGCGCAGCAAAAGGTGTACTTTTGCGGGAACCTTTGAAGCCGGCGGAACCTGCAGAACCCCAGGCAACGGTATTGCCTTCGGTGTCTGTAACTGTAACGATGGTATTGTTAAAGGAGGCGAAGACATGCACCTGTCCGGAGGACAGGGTACGCTTCCCTTTTTTCGCGCCAGTGGCGCGACGGGTGGAACGAACACTCTGAGCCATGTTTCTTATTTACCTTTCGGACAGGATTATTTCTTGGCGCCCTTGCGACGACCACGACCGGCAACTGTTTTCTTGGTGCCTTTACGGGTACGCGCATTTGTCTTTGTGCGCTGGCCGTGAACGGGCAGGTTGCGGCGGTGGCGCAAGCCACGATACGAGCCGATTTCGATCAAGCGCTTGACGTTCATTTGAACTTCGCGGCGCAGGTCGCCTTCGACCTTGAAATTTTTGGAAATAACTTCGCGAATAGCGGATACTTCCGCTTCGCTTAAATCCTTGATGCGCGTATCAGGATTGATCTTGGTTTGAGCCAAAATCTTCTGAGCGCGGGTTGGGCCAATACCAAAAAGGTAGGTCAGTCCAACTTCGACCCGCTTATTGCGGGGCAGATCAACACCTTCAATTCTCGCCATGGTCACCACACTACCCCTGTCTTTGTTTATGTTTTGGATTTTCGCAAATGATATAGATAATACCCTTGCGCCGAACGATACGGCACTTGGCACAGCGCTTGCGAATGGAGGGCGAAACTTTCATGAAAAAACTCCTTACTTGCAGCTGTCCTTTTGACAGCCAAAGGTCTGATTATACTGTTTGTTTTACAAATCGTCCATATTTCAACGGTTTTCCGCGATGGTCACAAGACAGTCAGGATGAGGGGGTCTCCTTCGGTGACGGCCACCGTATGTTCAAAATGCGCCGTCAAAGACCCATCAGCAGACACAACCGTCCACTTATCAGGCAGGACGCGGGTTTCATGCGTCCCGATGAGCACCATTGGTTCGATGGCAATGGTAACGCCCGGGCGGAGCAGCATTCCGGTTCCCGCCACGCCGATATTTGGCACCTGCGGACCTTCATGCATTTCCTTCCCGACGCCATGCCCCGTATATTCACGGGTTACATGGAAACCATGGCTTTCGACATAGTTTTGGATCGCCGCCGAGACATCACCCGTGCGTTTGCCCTTTCGCATATTTTCTATGCCTGCAAACAGCGCAGCTTCCGTGACCTCAAGCAGTTTCGTTGCATCAGGAGAGATCTCCCCGACTCCGGCGGTGAAAGCGGAGTCGCCAACGTAACCTTCAAAGACAGTTCCGCAGTCGATTGAGACTATATCCCCTTCCTTCAGCTTGCGCTTTGGGTGGGGAATTCCGTGCACCATTTCGTCATTGATACAAACGGTAATGGATGCAGGATATGGCGGACGACCGTACCCTTTGAATGGCGATACACATCCGTGTGACTTCAGCACTTCCTCAGCAGCCGCGTTGAGGTCTGCCGTTGTCACACCAGGTTGTAAAAGTTCTCTTACTTTTGCCAGAACACTAGCATTGATGCGTCCCGCTTCCCTCATAGTTCTAAGTTCTGCGGGGGTCTTTATATTGACCTGGCGTTCCAAACTCATTTTTTCAACCTACTTTTCAACAGAGCATATCGTTCGCTCTGCATACTCACACTATTTATTTATTCAAGGCAGAGAGCAAAACCCTGGTGACCTGCTCCACAGGCTGTGCTCCATCGATCTCAAGCAATTTGCCGCATTTCCGGTAATACTCTACCAGGGGCATGGTCTGTTCAAGATAAACCCGGATCCGTTTTGTGACAGTTTCAACCTTGTCATCATCACGCTGATATAACTCGGAGCCGTCAAAATCACAAACGCCTGTCTTTTGTGGCGGGCTGAATTTCTCGTGATAGATGTGCCCGTGTTCGCGGCAGGTCCAACGTCCGCCCGTGCGCTCAACAAGAACCGACTCGTCCGCAGTAATGTAAGGGACTGCGTTTACTTCGCTGGCAAATTCGGCCAGCATCTTCTCAAGCGCGTCCGCCTGTGTTGGAGTGCGGGGAAATCCGTCGAGGATCGCGCCAGCTTCACAGTCTGGACGGGAGATGCGCTCACGAATCATGCTGATGGTCACATCATCCGGGACAAGCTCGCCTTTATCCATAAAGGATTTGGCAAGTTTGCCGAGTTCTGTTTGATTTTTAAGGTTCTCGCGGAACAGATCTCCCGAGGAGACATGAGCGAGTTTCGTCGTTTCAGCCAAAATTTTGGCTTGGGTTCCTTTACCTACACCGGGGGGGCCGAGCAGGACGATAAAGGTCGCCATCATCCCTCCTTAACGGACGAGCAACGAATCTTGATATCCGTGCAGCTTGAGTTCAGCATCAATATTTTGGAAGGTGTCACGGACGACGCCGACCACGATCAGCAAGCCGGAGGATGAGACTAGGAATATGCCGGTTTGCGAACTTGCAGCTGAAAGATTGAATGCGCTCAATAACAAACCGAGCAGGAAGGGCATGATCGCAACAATACCAAGGAACAAGGCTCCAACCAAAGTAATGCGTCTTTGAACCGTGCTCAAATATTTTTGAGTGGGAGCACCCGTATGTACGCCCGGAACAGTCGCGCCGACTTTCTTCAGATTGTCACCATAGTTCTGCTGGTCAAACAAAACGGATGTATAGAAGAAGGTGAAGATAACCACCATGAAGAAATAGATCATCCAGTAACCCCAGTTGCTTGTTCCGGTAGCACCGAAGAAGTTTTGAATTCCAATAAAGAAATTAGCAACAGCAGAGTTTTCGCTTTGGGTGAAGTAACTGGCCAGAATGGTTGGAAATTGTAAAATCGCGCTTGCGAAAATCAGCGGGATCATACCGGAAAGGTTGACCATCAAAGGCAGTGTGCCTTTGACTGGCATGGACATACGACTGCCCATGCGGCGTCCGGGGTACATGACCGGTACATTGCGGCGTCCTTGTTGAACAAAGACAATGGCAAAGACCGTCAAGACGATGATTACAATGGTCAAGACAAGCATAATCCAGCGCGTTTCTTCGTCAGCAAGTAAGGAAGCGAGGTTGGATGGCAACTGGGATACGATACCTGAAAAAATGACCAAAGATAGACCCTGACCGCGAATGCCGTACTCTGAAATCAATTCGCCCAGCCAGATGGCAAACATGGTACCAGCTGTCATGGCGATTAGAACCGTCGTCGATTGCAACCATGTTTCGGATGAAAATCCAAAGGGGAGAATTGCCTGACCGATTGACTGGATGGACAGAGAGTTGAAGATATTAATCTGACCGATCGCAGAAAGGGCCGCCATAGGAACAGCAAGATAATACGTCCATTTTTCCTGCCAGCGGCGCGCTTCGCGGGGATCTTCCTGCATTCTACGCTGCAAGGAAGGAATGATCGGGATCAGCAATTGCAGAATGATCTGGGCGGTAATATACGGATACACACCCATTGACAATAATGAGAAATTTGAAACCGTACCGCCTGAGAGCAAATCGAGGAAGCCAAGGAAATTTCCCTGGCCCGTGGTTGAATTACGGAACGCAGCAAGGATTTCAAAATTCACGCCGGGAGCGGGCACGTTTGCCGCAAGTCTATAGATCGCCAAGATGATAAAGGTGATGATCAATTTGCGGCGAATGTCTTCCGACTTCCAGAGGTAACGCCAGCCTGAAAAGGTGGTCTTCATGCAATGTATCCTTTGATAAGGGTTAGGCGATCAATTCAACAGTGCCGCCAGCTTTTTCGATCTTAGCTTTGGCGCCTGCGCTGATGCGATGTACGCGAACCTTGAGAGCGATGGAAATCTCTCCGCGACCCAAAACAACTGTCGGGTTGCGTGAATCGCGCAGAAGATGAGCCTTTTCGAGAGCTTCTGGTGTCACTTCTTCATTGGCTTTAAAAGCCTGTGAGAGCTGGTCAAGGTTCACTTCATTGAAGAAAACCTGGTTCGGGGGGGTAAATCCTTCACCACGAATGAACGGCAAACGGCGGAAGAATGGAAGGTTACCGCCCTGACGATAGGCGTGACCGCCTTCACCAGAACGAGCCCCTGCGCCTTTGGTACCACGGCCGGCGGTCTTACCCTGCCCTGCCGAAATACCGCGTCCCACGCGTTTTCGATTCTTTTTTGACCCAACATTGGGTACGAGATCGTGTAGTTTCATAGTTTAATAACCTACTCTTCGATCTTGAGCAAATGGATGATCTTGTTCAACATGCCGCGTAACGCGGGTGTATCCTTGTGCTCAACAGTTTGATGTAAACGGCGCAAGCCAAGCGCTTTGACCGTGGCCTTTTGATCCTTGGGAAACCCAATGTCACTTTTGACCCAGGTCACGCGCAGGGTTTTGCCGGAAGTTTCTTTCTTAGGCATGTTGCTTCCTCCGCTCCCAGAATGGGACCAGTTCATCAGCACGTTTGCCGCGACGAGCAGCTTCGAGAGCCGGTGAACGCAAACCGTCCAGCGCATCGAAGGTCGCCATTACCACATTGAGGACATTCGCGCTTCCCATCGATTTGGTGAGGATATCGCGTACGCCAGCCACTTCCAAAACAGCACGGACGCCGCCTGCGGCGATAACACCTGTACCAACTGAAGCAGGCTTGAGAAATACCCTTGCGCCAGCAACCTTCCCCAAAGACTCGTGAGGAATGGTTGTGCCTGAGGTGTTTACTACACGCAAGTCCTTGCGGGCGCGCTCAGACGCTTTGCGCATTGCATCCGGAACGGCGTTGGCTTTGCCAACACCCATACCGATGGTGCCTTTCTTATCTCCGACGACAACAGTCACGCGAAAGCGAAAGCGACGACCGCCCTTCACAACTTTTGCAACACGGGCAATTTCGATCACCCGTTCCTCAAAGGCGTCCTGCGTTTCATACTGTTGCTTTTCAGTAAATTGATTATCTGCCATATCTTTCTCCATGTAGTAACGGAACTAGTGCGTTACGGAACATTTTAGAATTGCAAGCCACCTTCGCGCGCGCCATCAGCCAAAGCCTTGACCCGCCCGACATAACGAAAGCCACCACGATCAAACACAACGGAGGAAATTCCCTTGGACTTGGCGCGCTCTGCAACGGCCTGGCCAATCGCCTTGGCTTGTTCAATTTTCTTCAGACCCTTCATCTTTTCACGCAGGTCCTTGTCAATGGTTGAAGCAGAGACCAGCGTGTTTCCCTGAACATCGTCAATGATCTGAGCATAAATTCCGCTGAGGCTTTTGAACACATTCAAGCGAGGGCGGCCCGGCGTGCCGGAAACATGCTTACGAACCCGTATGTGACGGCGTTCGCGAGCGAGAGAACGACTTTTATTAGCCATGGATTACTTGGCTCCTTTCCCGGCCTTGCCAGCTTTGCGGCGCACACGTTCGCCCTGGTATCGTATGCCTTTGCCATGATACGGCTCGGGGGGACGTACCTTGCGAACATTTGCGGCGATCTGACCGACCAGTTCCTTATCGAAGCCCAACACCTTGATCTGGCGAGTCTTCGCATCTGTTTCAAACGACACGCCTGCCGGTGGTTCCATCTTGACAGGGTGTGAATAACCAACAAACAGGGCAAGTTTCTTTCCGTCCATTTCGGCGCGGTATCCCACACCTTCCACTTCCAGAACCACTTCAAAACCCTTGCTAACGCCATGAATCATATTCGCAAGCACAGCGCGTGTAGTACCGTGCAAAGCACGCTCTGCAGGATCCTCGGAATTGCGGGTGATATTCAACTGATTATTTTCCATCTTGATGCCAATCGATTTGGAAAACTCACGTTGTAATTCGCCTTTTGGACCCTTGACGCGGATGTTGGAGCCTTTCAGCTCCACCTGCACGCCGCTGGGAATATCTACGGGTAAACGACCAATGCGAGACATAGTAATAAACCTCCTACCACACCTTGCAGATGATCTCGCCGCCCACGCCCAACTGTCGAGCGCGTACGCCGGTCATAACACCCTTGGGGGTCGAGATAATGGCAACACCAATACCTGAGAGCACCCATGGAATGTCCGTCTTTTTGGTGTAGATGCGGCGGCCGGGCTTGCTGACACGCTCCAAGCCTGTAATCACCGCGCGTCGCTGGCGGCGTTCGCCAACATACTTAATCTTTACACGCAGGACTTTTTGCCCTTCGTGTTCACCATCGACCACTTCGAATCCCTCGACAAAACCTTCGTCTTTTAGGATCTTGGCGATCTCCACTTTAATCTTTGAGTTGGGCATTGCAACCTGGGCATGTCCTGCCAGCACAGCATTGCGAATGCGGGTCAACATATCAGCGATCGGATCAGTAAATGACATGATCTACCTCCACCTGGGGCTACCAGGACGCCTTTACGACGCCGGGGATTTTGCCCGTCAACGCCAGTTCACGGAAGCAAATACGACATAAGCCGAAACGGCGGATAAAGCCGCGTGGGCGTCCACAACGCTGACAACGATTTCGCACCTGCACGGCATGTTTGCGGCGCAGTTCACGATATTGCATACATTTCTTTGCCATAGGTTAAGCTTCCTTCTTGCTACTGAACGGCATTCCAAGCAATTTCAATAATGCGCGAGCCTCGTCATCGTTTTGGGCAGAGGTCACAATCGTGATCTCCATTCCGCGCAACTTATCAATTTTGTCATACTCGATCTCAGGGAAAACCAACTGATCCTTAAGACCGAGGGTGTAATTTCCACGGCCATCAAAAGCGTTCGCCGAAATGCCGCGGAAATCGCGCACGCGGGGAAGGGCAATGTTGACCAAACGGTCAAAGAAAGCCCACATGCGGGGACCACGCAATGTCACTTTGGCACCGATCAAACGGCCTTCGCGCAGCTTGAAGTTCGCAATACTCTTGCGGGCCTTCGTCTGCACCGGTTTCTGTGTGGTGATCTGCATCAGGTCTGATGTAGCGGCGTCAAGGGCCTTGGGATTATCCATTGCCTCGCCAAGACCAATGTTCACAACGATCTTTTCGATGCGCGGAACCTGCATCACGTTCTTCAGACCGAACGACTTGAACAGGGCCGGGGCCACTTCTTTATTATAGAGTTCTTGCATTCTGTTCATCTTTATTCACTCCACGGCCTAGTCAATCGTGGCCTCACAATTCTTGCAAACGCGATGCGCCCCTTCATCATCGCGCTGGACGGCAACGCGTGTGGGCTGGCTGCATTTTGGACAAACAAGCATCACGTTCGAGATATTGATCGGCCCTTCAAACTGAATGCGACCCGGGTTGATGTTGCGTCCCTGCTGGGTCTGCACTTGTTTTTGATGTTTGGTGCGGATATTCACACCCTGCACGACCACACGGCGGTCATCCAATATCACGTTGATGACTTCGCCTCTTTTTCCTTTGTCCTCGAGACGGCCGCTGATCACTTCCACTGTATCGCCTTTACGAATCTTAACTTTCATTCTTTGCTCCTACAGCACTTCCGGGGCAAGCGACACGATCTTCATGTAACCCATGTCGCGCAATTCGCGCGCCACCGGCCCAAAGATACGAGTGCCCCTCGGGTTTTCGCCATCAGCATCCAGAATGACCGCGGCGTTATCATCAAAGCGGATGTATGAACCATCTTCGCGGCGCCATTCCTTCGTGCAGCGCACAATGACGGCTTTCACAACTTCACTTTTCTTTACGGAACCTTGTGGCGTGGCAGCTTTCACTGTCGCCACAACAATATCACCAATGGAACCGTATTTGCGGCGAGAGCCACCCAAAACATGAATGACAAGCAGTTCACGCGCGCCGGTATTATCGGCAACTTTTAAACGAGACTCATGCTGAATCATGGTTTATTCTCCCACGCCCTGATCAGCAGTGCGCGTTTCGCGCTTCAAGACGGACTCAACAGCCCAGCGCTTGTCACGGGACAGAGGGCGGGTTTCAACGATCTGAACCTCATCACCCATCTGACAGCCGATCTCGTCATGTGCCTTCACACGCATGCTGGAAAACACCACTTTTTTATAAAGGGGGTGACGAAATTTGCGAGTGATCTCCACCACAACGGTCTTGGTCATTTTATTGCTGGTGACAACACCAGTCATACGACGACGATTGTTCATTTTGCACCTTCCACAGCAGCGGCGCGCTCAGTCTCGCGCAGAATTGTTTCCATGCGAGCGATATCACGGCGCAAAACTGTCAGGCGGCTAGAGTCAGTCAACTGACCCGTTACCTGCTGGAAGCGCAGCTTCATCATCTCATCACGAGCATCCGCCAATTTCGTGCGAATTTCCTCCGCACCCAATTTACGAATTTCTTCCACTTTCATAGCCTTCATAATTATTCTCCTCCTGTGTGGCGGGCCACAACTTTGGTCTTGATGGAGAATTTATACTGGGCGCTTTTAAGAGCAGCAACCGCAATTTCTTCCGCCAGGCCGCTGACTTCGAACATAATACGACCAGGCTTGACCGGAGCGACATAGTACTCCACATTACCCTTACCGGAACCCATGCGGGTTTCGGGTGGTTTATGCGTGAACGGCTTGGCCGGGAAAATACGGATCCAGATCTTACCGCGACGCTTCATTCCACGGACAATGGTGCGGCGAGCCGCCTCAATTTGACGGGCTGTAATCCAGCCCGGTTCCAACGCTTGCAGGCCGAACTCACCAAAGGAAATTTCCGCACCGCGGAGAGCTTTTCCTGTCATGCGACCGCGCATCTGCTTGCGCCACTTTACACGTTTAGGCATCAACATATCAAAAACCTCATTCAGGCATCATCAACGATTACTCGCTGACGTACACGCCTTCCGTTGCTTCGACTTTTTCTTCAACTTCAGGTGTGGCTTCGCCTTTATAAATCCAGACCTTAATACCAAGTTGTCCATAGGTGGTTAAGGCTTCCGTGGTGGCGAAATCCAAATTCGCGCGCAAGGTCTGCAAAGGCACGCGGCCTTCGCGCAACCACACATCGCGGGACATTTCTGCGCCGCCAAGGCGTCCACCAACCAAAATCTTGATACCTTCGGCGCCCTGTTTAATCGCCTGCTGGATGGCGCGTTTCATGGCGCGACGGTAGGCAATACGGCGCTCGAGTTGATCCGCAATGTTTCTGGCAACCAACATGGCATCGGTATCGGGGGAAGTGATTTCCTTGATATCCAACTCAATCTTCTTGCCAACCAAGGTTTCAAGGGCCTGGCGGATTTTCTTTACGCCTTCACCTTTGCGGCCAATCAAAATGCCCGGCTTGGCGGTATGAATAGCAATGCGGATCTTCCCGGGAGTGCGCTCTACGTCAATGCGAGAGATGCCAGCCTTGCCGTCTTTGACCGCATCAGGCATCTGTTTGCGAAGTCCGCGGACTTTTTCGTTCGCAGCGGCTCCGCCTTTTGAGAGTTTGCCAAGCAACAAATTGCGGATGGCAAAATCCTGGTGCAGCTGCTGGCGGTATGTGCTTCCTTCAGCGAACCAACGTCCGCCCCACGGTTGGTTGATGCCTAGACGAAAACCAATAGGATGTACTTTACGACCCATAAAATTCTCCTTAAGCTCCGCGCTCGCGCAATATGATAGTTACGTGTGAAGTGCGGCGTAACAGTGGTTTGAAACGACCACGGGCGCCAAAGCGTCTCCACTTGCGAGTGGGAGCTTCGTCTGCTGTAATCTTGGCTACATAAAGGTCGTCGCGGCTGACGCCGAAGTTTTCTTCGGCATTGGCCACAGCAGACGCAACCAGTTTTTGGACAGGCAATGCAGCACGCTTATTTACGAAGCGAAGGATTTCCAGGGCTTCATTTGCGTTCTTGCCGCGGATCAAATCAATGACATAACGTACTTTTTGCGCGGAGAGCGACAGGTGACGGATTTTTGCTTGAATATCTTGCATCTCTCAATCTCCTACGCAGCTTTCTCGCTGGTCTGATGACCGCGGAAGGTACGTGTCGGGGCGAATTCGCCCAAGCGGTGACCGACCATGTTTTCGGTAATGTAGATCGGCACATGGCGGCGTCCGTCGTGAACCGCAATGGTGTGGCCGACCATCTGGGGGAAAATCACAGAGGCGCGGCTCCAAGTGCGGACGACTTTCTTTTCTTTTTTCTGGTTCATGGCCTCAATACGCTTGAGCAATTTCGGCTCAATGAAAGGACCTTTTTTTAATGAACGTGACATATATG
>JACZJB010000045.1 GCA_014860805.1 Anaerolineales bacterium | reverse complement strand
AACGGTGAACGCAAAGGTGGCGGCGCTGAGTGTGGCGCGGGAGAGGATGGGAAAATCCACGGTCTGCCAAACGCGGAAAGGCGACGCGCCCAACATAGACGCGGCCTGACGCAAGCGTTCAGGGATGGAAGCCAGCGCGGGCTGCAAGGTGCGAATGACAAAGGGCAACGCAATAAGCGAGTGCGCGATGGGCACGAAGAACGGCGAGGCAAGCGCGCGGCCAAACGAGAGAATGAATCCCAGCCCAAGCATGACCGCAGATGCGCCGAGGGGCAGCATGATGAAGGAGTCGAGAAATTTTTCGAGACGGGTCGGTTTGGCAAGCGCATACGCGGCGGGATAACCAAGCGCAAGCGAAAGCAAGACCGTGATCCCTGCATAGCCAAGCGAGTTTGCGGCAGCTTGAATAGGCGGGACGTAAAACAGCGATCCGCGGCGATTGATAAAAAGTTCTTGGTAGTAATCAGTTGTGAATCCGTATTGGACTTCGCCGCGTTGTCCGCGGTCTGCTTCGAGGCGGGTGAAGGAGCGGATGGGGAGAGAAATTAAAGGCAGAAGGAAGAAGACGGAAAGCAGAAGGCAAAGAGACGCGACAAAGATTTTTTCTTTTAGTGTTTTGGCGGGACGAGCAGCAGAGAAGCGCGGGGCGGTTTGGGTACTGACCTGGCTGATGATGCGGGTGTAAAGGACAGAAAAAATCAAGGTGAATGCAAGTTGAATGACAGAAAGTAATGCGGCGAGATTGAGATTGGGAAGTTTCAATGCGCGGATATAAATTTCCACTTCCAGCGTGGAGAAGTTCGAGCCGCCCAACAAGAGGATAACGCCAAAACTAGTAAAGTCAAACATAAAGACAAGCAGGGCGGCCGCGAGTAATGATGGACGGAGCAAGGGCAAAATGATACGCTGCCACGTTTGAAACGAATCCGCGCCGAGGACGCGGGCTGATTGCTCCAACTTTGGGTCGAGTCGGGAGAGGGCGTTGCCGACGATGCGGATGATGATGGTGGTGTTGTAAAAGACGTGGGCGGTAAGAATAAGGATGAATGGTGAAGGATGAAGGATGAAAGAAGGAAAGATGAAAGAAAAAATACCACGGTCAGAGAAAATGGAGTTGAAGGCGGCGGCGACTACAACCGTAGGCAGCATGAAGGGAACAGCAGTTAATGCACGGAGGATGGGTTTGCCGCGAAAGTTAAATCGGGAGAAAAGGATGGCAGAGGGGATGCCGAGGATAAAGGTGAGGATGGTGGAAAGAGCGGCCTGGTAAAAGGTGAAACGTAGAGAGTCAAATGTGATACGCAGGTTATCGGTACTGGCAAACGTAGAGATGTCAAAAGTGAGACTCAGTATCCTGGTGAGCGGGTAAAAGAAAAAAGAGACGAGAAATAGAAGCGGGGCAAGCCAGAGGAGCAAACGAGAAAACCACGGAGACGCGAAGACACGGAAAATTAAATCCTTCCATGTTTCCGTATCTCTGTGGTTCAACATAGTATTTCTCATTTATACAGATATTGTCAGGGCGAAACCCGTTCTACTTCATCACCTGTGTCCACGCTTCGATCCATGCGTCGCGATTGGTGGCGATTTCAGCGTAGGAAATAGTAGCGGGTTGGTCTGTGACTTGGGCGTACTGTGTGAAAACTTCGGGCAAGTCCGCCGTTTGATTAACAGGATAGACGAACATATTCAAGGGCATATCTTCCTGAAATTGTTTGCTCAGCATATAGTCCACAAATTTTTGGGCGAGGTCACGGTTCTGTCCGTTCTTGAGAATGCCGACAAACTCGATCTGGCGGAAGCACATGCTTGAAGCAACAATGGAACCTGTCGGGGATTCGGTCAATGGCGTGGATGCGAAGAACACTTCTGCGGCGGGGCTGGAAGCGTAAGAGACCACCATCGGTTGCGGACCTTTACCCGAGGAAGCGGAGAAGTTGGTGTAGTAAGCCGTCTCCCAACCATCCACGACTACCACGCCATTGTCTTTCAGGTTTTGCCAGTAATCGAGATAGCCGTCTCCAAAATAAGCGCGGGTGGCAAGCATGAACGCCAAGCCAGGCGAAGATGTGGCGGGATCTTCCACCACCAGCAAGCCTTTGTATTCGGGTTTTGCCAAATCTTCAAAAGACTGCGGCACTACCAGATTGTTTTCTGCAAAATAATTTTTATCGTAATTGATACACACATCGCCATAGTCCACGGGCAGGGCGCGGTAGGTTTCATCCAAAACAAATTCGGAAGGGACCTCGCTCAAGGCAGGTGACTGATACGCTTCGAAAATATCCGCATCCAAAGCACGGGAGAGAAAGGTGTTGTCCACGCCGAAAAGCACATCCGCGAGCGGGGCATCTTTGGTGAGAATGGCCTGATTGAGCACGGAGCCAGCGTCACCGCTTTGCAGGAAAGACACTTTGACATTGTTGGCATCTTCAAATGATTTCACGACATCTTCGCTGATGGCAAAAGAGTCGTGGGTCATGACGGTGAGGGTGGCTGGTCCTTTGGGAGCGCAGGAGGCTAGAAGAAAGAAGAGAGAGGAAAGCAGGAGGGAAAATTTTTTCATGAGTGATCCTTTTGGGAGTTGGTAATCAATGACAACAATTAATTTTCAGTGCGATGGATGATGAGAAGCAATCCCGATTTGATTTGAACGGTTGCCATATCCGCGGTCATTTCGTTGCTGATACCGCGGGTTTTATCGGGGTAAAGTGTTTCATAATGAAGATGCCACTTGAGATTCTCCGTGAAGACGCCTGTAACATCCCCTTGCCACGGAATCAATGAGACGATGTCTCCGCTTCTTCCTTCGACCTTGGCCTGATCTCGGCAAAAGAAAATTTCTTCTACGCCATCGCTAAGTTTAATGTTTCCTGTAAGAAGTTGAGAATTGGAAAGCAGGGCAATGTTGGCAAGGGTTTGATCAATGCGCCCGCCAAGAGCCGCAAGGATGAGAATTTGGTCTGGATCCAGAGACACAGCGTGATCAATGGCAAGTTCAAGATCGGTTTCATTTTTGTCGCGGGAATGTTGCATGACTTGCGTACCCTTTTCAGTCAAAGGCCGAAGGTCGAAGGTCATGGAATCAAGGTCACCAATGATGACATTGGGAATCAAACCAAGCGCGAGAGCATGGCGTGTTCCTCCATCCGCGCAAAGGATAAAATCATCAGGGCGGAGGAGTGCCCGGGCTTTTTCAAGGTTGGGCAGGTTGCCGTTGGCGAAAATAATGATACGAGACATATATTCTTTCATCATGCATGAGATTGCTTCGTTGGGCTAAAGCCCTCCTTGCAATGACATTAACAAAAAAACATCCTCACTGCGGAGGATGTTTTGCATTAATATGTAAAATCCCTCCGCTGGTATTAACCAGATCAGGTGATGCGGGTCGAGCGCGGTACGCTCCTCTCAGCCTTTCGGGCAGGCTCCCCGTTCAATTGTAGAATGAGTATATGACTCAGGGATGGGGATGTCAAGGCAAAAATTCAGGGCAGTGATCTCACTGCCCTGTTAGCGGACTCTGCGTTTCCATTCTTCCTTCAACTGAAGTTCCCGCGGACTTGCCCCAGAATCGAGAGCTAGAAAATCTGTCAGCAGGCGGTTGAATTGGGTGGTATTGTCCACCATCGGGAAATGCCCCGCGCCTTCGAGGTTGATCTGATGCATGTGCAATGGCAGGGCATCTGTCTTTTCCTGCGCGGGCAGGGGAAGAGCGGGATCGTTCGTGCCATATACGAACAGAGAGGGGATTCCCAAATTACGAACGCTGTCAAAAAGGTTGTCAGCCTGGAAACCTGTCATTGAAACAGAAACAGCTTGCGGGTCCACTTTTGAGGCGTCTGAAAGGGCGGCAAGGGCTTCAGGCGAGCGGGATGTCAGCCACTCGACAAGTTCAGTCGCGGAAGCGGTCCGCATGCGGGAATTAAGCGCATCATACTCAAGCGGACAGTTGATTGCCATAACGCGGTCCACACTCTTCGGCCATTGTTTGATGAAAGCAAGCGCAACCAATGCGCCGAGGTCATGACCGACCAGGGCGACCTTGCCAATACCCATTTCCTCGAGGAAGCGATTAATAAGGTCTGCCTGTTTATCAAGGGTGTAGCGCGAGGGATCGCGGGCTGTATCGCCAAAGCCAAAGAGATCCACGGCATAAGCGCGGAACGATGTGGACGCGACCTGCATGGCATTGATCCAATACCGCCATGAGCCAGTCCAGCCGTGCAAAAAGACAATGGGGCGTCCGCGTCCCAAAGCCTCGTAATGCACCATTGAACCGTCAAGAATGATCGCGCTCATTTACAATTATTTTCCAAATTTTCCCAAAATCGCTTTTACCCGCTCAGTAAGCTGGTCGGGGGCAAAAGGCTTAAGCAGGTATTCTTCCGCGCCTGCATCCAGCCCGGTTTGGATCTCGGCATCCTGTCCCTTGGCGGAAAGAAAAACAACGGGAATATCTTTCAACATTGGGTCTGCCTTCATCGCGCGGCAGGCATCGTAGCCGGTCATACGCGGCATGCGTACGTCCATCAGAATAATGTCCGGGACCAATTCGGATGCCTTCTGTAAGGCCTCTTCGCCATTGGAAGTGGCAACGACCTCGTGCCCTGCAAAGCGCAGGGTAAATGCTACAAGTTCGCGGATATCGGGTTCGTCTTCTGCTATCAAAATTCTTGCCATGCAAGCTCCATTTATTTACGAATGGGCAGGGTGAAGGAGAAAGTGCTCCCGTCGCCCGGCACACCGGTACTGGTCATCCAAATACGCCCGTTGTGCATCTCCACCAATTGACGCACAATTGGCAGACCCAGGCCTGTTCCGGGCGTTGCAAGAACAAGCGGGTTTTCGCCGCGGAAGAACCGATCAAATATACGATCCTGGTCTTCAGGCGCAATTCCAACGCCGTTATCCTGAACATCCACCTGCACTTCACCATTTTCCTGATGAATGTTCACACGGATCGTTCCATTTTGCGGCGTGTAATTAAAAGCATTATTGACCAGATTCCCCAATATCTGGCGTACACGGTCTCCATCGCCAATGACGGGCGGCAGATCCTTTGGCGCATCGAGCGAGAGCGCCATTGGTTTGTCTTCCTGCTGCGAACGATTAAGCACTTCAGCAACGACATCCTCGGCGATGCTGTGCAGATCCACAGGTTTCGAGCTAAGCGTGATGCGCCCCGCCTCAATGCGAGAAATATCCAGT
>JACZJB010000044.1 GCA_014860805.1 Anaerolineales bacterium | reverse complement strand
AATATAAACCTAGCGCTTGTGAATTGCGGTTTTAAATGATCTGGCCAGTTCAGTTCTTCTAAATCCTCCTTCGCCGCCTCTTTGTCTTCTTTTGTATTCAACCATGGCTTACTCTTATCAACATCGATGAATCGCCTTATGTATCCGGACAACCCTTTCTCTGGTTGCCCGCTATCCATATTGTGCAAGTAGCCTATCTTCGCAAAATAATTCCCCCAATAATTCACCGGCCACTTAATTTTGGATGCTTCCTGGAAGAGGCGAATGTATCCTTCACTGGAATGGGGATGGGTTGTTATGTTCAAAGCGCCGATTTTGATCGTCTTCGGTCTGGCCATCTCTCCTCCTCAGATTGGGACGGTTGATAGCGCTGCCGCTCTTGTCCATCAACCGCATCCTAACCGGAGGAAGAATCCGTGACAATGATTTTTAAAGGTGTGGACTAAAAATCGGATCAACGCAGGCAGCAAGCGTCGCCGATGGCATATCGGTTGGACCATACACATCTATTTACTAAAAATACCGCTAAAAACACACTATATGAAAAAAACCCTGGGAGGAGGCCCAAGGTCTTTCGTTTCAGATAATTTTTCAGTATACAAAGAATATAACCTCTTATCGGGGGTATCACAAGATGGGTGGCCCAGATTGGCGCAATATGATACGTTTTGACGCGCGGTAACGGTTCCGTGTCGCATGTTGCGGACCTGTCCATCCAGCAGATGGAGTTCCCTGAAATGATTTCCAGCATACGATAAGAAGCTTACTGAGGAGGCGATGACCATGAGGAAGACCCCCCCGAAGGTAAGCCAAGAGGCGACAGTCGACGTATCAACGATAGGCCCGACGTCCAAACCACCAAGGCGTAGCAAGGAAACCGGGACACGTGCTGTTTACTTCCCCCCTGCTCCAGGATACAAGAAGAACCTAACAACAAAAGACTATGAACGTCTTACCGAAGACTTCCAGGAGGATTTCAACGCCATATGGAAACGGACACCCGATCCGTGGAGACCTACGCCTGACTTTATAAAAACCTCTTTGAATTGTTCAGATCATGGCCCCGGTGGTCTTGTTGAAGATCCGGAAACCGCATATATAAACTTCAAGGTCAAAAAGGACATCGACACAGATAAGGCAGCGAGGTACTTGGCTTATTGTGGTCTTCCCGATTGGTTTATAAACGAATACTGCAACGCTGTCGATGACGCATTGAATAAAAACAAGAAGCGAAGAGGCGGAGAATTAACAGGAAACCGGGTGAACGCTTTTATTGGAAAACTATGTGACAGATTTTATGAGAAATACAAAGGGGACGCCCTCCGAACGTTATTGAGGAAAAGTTTCATAGATGAACCTTCTCAAGAAGCCGCTATTTATGTGTTTTCGAAACTGATGGACACTATAGCGGGTAGGGGATTAAGTCGCGATACAATAAAAAATCACGTATTTTACTGGAGGGTTATGAATAAAAAGGTGTGAGGTTAACTTTGGTGCGCCGAACATAGTAGATTCCTACCTTCTTCCCCTAAAGTCGTGTCATTGGTGCGCCGAATGTAACCTTTCCATCCTCTTTTCGGTCGATACACAAATTTAAAGCCGCGTTATCTTCTTTGTTGCGACGATTAGCAACACAAGGAGGTAAACGGCATGGTCACAAATCCCCCCGCTGATACCCTTTACTCTGCCGAGGACATAGAAAACTACCTCGGAATATCGCGGGCAACCGTTTATACGCTCGCTAGGAAAGGTATCCTTCCCAAAATCCGCGTTTCCCCCCGGTTAATCCGGTTCCGGGCATCTGACGTTGAAGCGTTCCTTCGTGGGTTGCAGGATCGGGGGAAGGGAACAGCGAAATGAACTCCCCTTTATTTCCCCCTGAACACACGAAATATTACGACGTCAACGAAGAGGTCCAAATTCTGGGGCACGCGGCGGGTCGATGACGTCGCCCGTTGACTTGGTTCTCTCTCGTCTCAAGGGCGTGCGGCCGAATGGTACGGGTCACATGGCCTTATGTCCGGCCCACGATGACCGAAATCCTTCTCTCTCCATCTCCCCTGGGAACGGAAGCGGACCGCTGATCAAATGCTTCGCCGGATGTGAAACGAAAGCCGTCCTGAAAGCAATCGGCCTTGACTGGCAGGATATCTTTACTCACCGGGAGACTCCCATCCACAAATCCAAGCCGATTAAAGGTTCAGGGGCGACGGTCAGCCCCGGCAGGATCACCCGATACAAGATACGGGACGCGAATGGAAACATCATCGCGGTCCACATCCGCGAGGACCTCGCCAAGGGAAAGAAGGTGAAGTGGGAGCTTCCTGACGGCACGCCGAACCTCGGCGGCATAAAGACCGCAGACCTCCCGCTTTACGGCGTCGAATCCATCGCGAACGCGGTTCCGGACGCCCCCGTAGTTGTTGCTGAAGGTGAGAAAGCGGCAGACGCACTCCGGTCCAACGGCGTACTCGCCGTCGGCACTGTCACTGGCGCCTCCGGCACTCCAGGCGATGAGGCTCTCCGGCCGCTCCTCGTGCGTCCCGTGTTCCTA
>JACZJB010000043.1 GCA_014860805.1 Anaerolineales bacterium | reverse complement strand
CCAATCACGTTGGGGCGGGGCGCACTTTTGAAGGAGCGGATGCAGCGGCGAGCTGGTGGCATCGGAACTTCCGCATGTACGCCAACATTCAACGGTACGCAGAGCCTGGCGAAAAAGTGCTGGCGATTGGCGGGCAGGGGCATACCGCCATACTGAAAGATTTGCTGAAATTCGACCTGGACAGGGAGGCTGTTGATATTGTTCAGTACTTGTTGCCATAAAGCAGCGCGGCATTTCTGCCCGCGGACCAGGCTCGACAATGTTCATCCTGCCGGGTTTTGCAAGAAGGGCGGCTGCTAACCACAACTGGGTTTGCGCACGATCGGAAGGTGAGGGGGGTATCCCGTTTTTCTTAATTCAACCTGCTTATTGAATATCCGATTGATTCTCGGTATAGTATGTTTGTAAGTTGTAGCTGCATCCAAAGGGGCAGCGAAAGGCAGGTGCGTATCGAAGGAAGCGACAACGAATGACCCTGTATCGAATACGTTGAATGTCATGCTGAGATCGGGCGGGCAATGACTGCCTCCCAAGGAGAATGCTATGAAACGTATCTGGCTTTCCATGACTTTTGCAATCGGTTTATCCCTGTTGTATACAGGGGTTGTCTACGCACAAGGCGCGGAACCTCCCGCTGACCCTGCTCAAACGGGAGAGATCGCCGCCAAACTGGCAGGTCTGCTCGCCGCAGCCACACTCATCGAACGGATCATTGAAATGGTCTGGGATTTTGTCGAGAACAGTTTCCTGACCGCATCCAAGGCGGTGGGCAATGTGACGGATTATGTAAGCTGGGCGCAGAAACAGGTACAGACGGCGCGCGCCAACCTGATCTCCGCCGAGAATCCCCCCACCGAAGAGAAGTCCAGGCTGGAAAAAGAATTGATCAAGGCAGAAGACCGCTTATCTGAATACCATAAATCCCCTGTATATGTCACATTCAAAAAGAAGATCAGCGTGCCTTTCGCCATTATTTTAGGGTTGATCGTTGCCTGGCAGGCTGAGCTTCAAATGTTCGTCTTGCTTGGCATTCTGCCTGCGGGAAGCTTCCTTAAACCGATAGACATTATTATTACCGGGCTGGTCATCGGAACAGGCTCCGCTCCCGTCCACTCGTTGATCGGAATACTTCAAAATACAAAGGACACCATCGACTCGGCCCGCGCCATGTATACAGGCAGGGCGTTTGCAGATTGGAAGAGATCCCAATCTGGCGCGCCTTTGCAAGTATCGCTTCGAGATGCTGGAGGCGCAAACCTGTTCAACAACTTGCCTGATGAGATACTGCAATCTCTCAGATCGTCCGCTGCAGAAACTCCCCTTGAGCAGGAGCGCGCTGCCCGCAGGATGCTCAGGTTATAAATAAAACAAGACGGGATGGAGGTTTTCCATCCCGTCCTTCCTGATCGTTTACTGGTTGGATTTCAACCAGTCCTGTGCCTGTGCCAGGTCGTATCCCGCGCCAAGAGATTCAAATCCCTCGGCGGCTTCCTGCATTTTAGAACGGTCAAGCGTGTGCCGCCCTGACTCGAAATGCAGGCGCGCCGCTTCATACTTCATTTCAAGCTGGTCTGCCAATTCCAGGCCTTTTTCCCAGCTGAGGCTGGCTTTGTTTTTATTGCCGTTCAGCCACGCAAGCCAGCCTGTGTAACACCAATAGCGCGGCATGGCAATGCGGAAGAGATTTCCGCACTTGCGCAAGCCTTGCAGGGCTTTGCGGGTCTTCTTCGCAAGGCCTTTGTCGGTTGGGTCGGCTTCGAGCAAACGCAGGCAGGTCTCTGCCACGCCCGCATAGCCTTCAAAGGCATCGTGCGCGGTGGGGGATGTGGTAGAGATGAAGTGCAAGCCTTTATCCGCGGCTTGCAGGGCAAGCTGGGGTTGTGCCAGCCGCAAGCGGGCAATTCCGAGCATGCCGTAGGCGCGGATGTCTTCTGTATGGTCGATGCTGCCAACCAAAAGCGGGAGAGAGGCGTTGATCAAGTCCACGGCTTGCTGGGCGTGATTTGTTCCTCCTTGATAGAGCAGGATGCATGCCTTGCCGTTCAATCCCCAGACCTGATGCTGCGGGTTCTCGGTGCGTAGTCCCGCCTGATAGGCGCGTTCGAAATATTCGAAGCTCTCCTGATATTGCCCGAGGCGTTGATGGACCTGCGCCATCGTGGTGAAGACCTCTGCCATGCGCGGACGGTTGTTCAAAAAGGTGACCGACTCCACGGCGCGGGTCATGTTGTGCAGCGCCTTTTGAAATTCCCCGAGACCCATATTGTACAAGCTCAAAACAGACAAGGCGAAGGCAAGGTCTTCAAATTGACCGAGAGAGTTGATGGTTTCCAGCGCGCGTTTTTCATACCGTTTCGCAACGCCGTGCAGGGGGATCAAACCCGCCACGAAAGCGGTCACGCTGTAGGAACGAGCCATTTCCGCCGAGTCGTCCAGCCTGTCCACGGAGTTGATCAGGCGCAGCAAACATGCCAGGAAAGGCGGCAGGTCTATGGCGTAATAATAAATTTCAGAGAGGCTTTCATAGGTATTGATCGCTTCTTTTAGTTTGGCTTGTTGTTTGTCCTCCGCCGCTTTTTGCACAGGGAAAAGCATTCTGCGCAGCCACTGACCGAGTATCTCCAGCACCCAGCCCGCTTGATTTCCGGGGATGGGATACCCCATAAAGCGCAGCGCCTGCTGTAAATGGCTGCGGCTGGTTTCCATATTCCCAAGTCCCTTATATGCCTGGCCTAATTTCCTGTGCCAGCCTGCCCTGCGGAAATTATCGCGGGTCGGGGATTGCGCATCGATCTGGAAGATCGAATTCATGAACTCGACGACTTCACGGTTGGCAAAGGCGTTCAATGCCTGCTGGGCGGCGGCTTCCAGATAATACAATGCTTTTTCGTGGTTTCCTGAAAAACGCCAGTGATGAGCCAATGCGGGGTAAAAGGAAGTCAGGTCGTGGGCAAAGTGCTTCTCGTACCAAAGCGCGATTTCCTTGTGAAGTTCCTGCCGCTGACCGAAGAGCATCAGGTTATAAGCGACATCCTGCGTAATGGCGTGTTTGAAGATGTACGTCAGTTCAGGGTCGACAGATTCGAGCGGGGTGAGGTCGAGCTTTTCAAGTTCTTCCAGGTAGCGCTTTAAGTATTGCCTGTCGTTCACGATCGGATGAATATCGTTCAATACCTGATAGGTAAAAATGCGCCCGATGACACTGGCGACCTTCACACACAACTGTTCCTGCGGTTTGAGGCGGTCGATGCGGCTGGTGACCACTCCCTGCACGGTGTCGGGAAAGGAAAAGGCTTGCAGGTCCACGCCGTGGACGATGCGGCAAACGTTGTCCTTGATTTCGATCAAGCCTGAATCGCGCAGTGAATATGCCAGTTCTTCGCTGAAAAAAGGATTCCCTTCCGCTTTTGTACGGATCAGGTTTGCCATGTCTTCGGGCAGGCTGTGTACGTTCAGCCGTTGTTTGACAAGCTGGATGGCTTCATCGGGTCCAAGCGGACCGAGGACAAGCCGCTGTGCGCCTTTCGATGCAAGCAGGCTTTGATAGTGGGCAGGCAAAGGCTCTTTCAATGGACGGGTGGCGATCACCAGCAAAAGCGGTTTCACCAGCCTGCTTGCATCTAGAGTTAATGCCCATGAAGCGGAGTCCTGCCAATCCGCATCTTCAAAGGTGATGACCAGAGTGTTATCCCTTGCGGCTTCCTGAAGCAGGTCAATGAACAGCGTCCGCAGGTTTTCCGCGCGCACCTCGCCGCTCATCTCCTTCACAAAATAAGGTTCTTCAAAATCCACACCGAGGATGGAGTTGAGCAGGGCTGCCCGTTCCCGCCAATTGTTAGAAAGCCGCGCAAGGATCTTCCCTTTGCGTTCGTTCGAGTCTCTCGAAGTATCCACACCAAACAATTGACGGAATACATTTCTCCAGCCGAAGTAACTGGTGTTCTTTTCCATCGCGTCGCCCATGCAGGCGAAATGGACGGCTCCCAATTCCAGGGCCTTTTCCTGTACATATTCCACCAGCCGCGATTTCCCAATTCCCGCTTCCCCCTCCAGGATCACGACCTGAGCCGTCCCTCCCATCGACGCCTGCGAAAGCGCATCGTGCAGGGTTTGCTTTTCGGAAATGCGCCCAACGAAGGATGTATCGTGATGCGTCTGCCGTAAAACCATTACATCGGTCAATGGATGAAAGACAGGCACCGCCTCCGACTTCCCTTTGAGTTGGATCGGTTCCAATGGGGCAAATCTCATCTTTGAGCTTGCGCTCTGCTGGGTCACAGAGTCGCACAGGATGGGAATCGAATATCCGTTTGAAGCCGCCTGCATAAAACGCGCCGCCGTGTTGACCGCATCGCCGAGGATGGCATACTCGCGCCGGCTTGCGCCGCCGATCACTCCGCAGAACACGCGTCCTGTGGTTATGCCGATCGAGTGTGTTTGCCCCAGTTCGCTCAGCCGTTTGGAAATTTCCTGCGCGGCCATCACACCGCGCAGCGGATCATCTTCATGCGCCAGCGGATGCACGCCAAAAGTCACCAGCGGGCTGGCGCCTTTTTCATCCATGCCGATCTCGTTCAGGCTGCCTTCAAAATGGGCGGCTGCCTCCTGAATGGCGTGAATGACCTTTGTTCCATGCTCAAGGCTGATACTGCTGTTGAAGTTCCCCAGGTTGACGAACAGCGTTGTCACGCGCCGAAGTTCCGCCAGCCACTCGATCTGTTCCGCTGCCAGCCAGGATTGTATGGCAGGTGCGATAAAGCCATTCAGCGAACTCTGTGAACCTTCGGCAAGAGTTGGCAGTCCATGAGGTTTGGGGACGACCCTAAGCGGAATATCCACCAGACGGAACAGGTCTGCTTCCCCATGAAACCCGTCAACGTTTTTTACGAGTTCCCAAACATCTTGTGAAAGCGTAATGTCGCCCGGTGAAGCGCTCTTTTCTGTCGTGTATGCCTGTTCAACTGCATTCCCGGTCAGGAAAAATTCCCACTTGCCTTTGAATCCTCCAAGGTAATAGGCTTGGGCATTTCCCACGCCGACGCCAATGCGCATGGAGAGTTTTGCCTCCACTCCCGAGTCATAATTGCGTACTTCCATTTGCAGGCGCTGCGCGCATTGAACGGCGATCTGAACGACGGCTTCCTGTTCCCTTGCATCATCAATTCTCCAAACTGCCAGCAGAGAGTCTCCTGCAAAGTTAACGATGTCGCCGTTGTATTTGGTGATCTGGTCGGTAAGCCTGCCGAAATAGTCGTTCAAAATGCGGCTGAGAGTTTCCACGCCTTGCGGTCCACGCGCTGCCAGATTCTCCGTCAAAGAAGTGAAGCCCGAAATATCTGCAAATAATGCCGCGGCTTTAAAGTTTTCGGTTGTCGGCTGGCTGGGGAAGTGGAGTGTCTCTGCAATGCGGGAGATCACCATGGAGGGAATATAAGGAAAAAACTTGCTGCTCCGAATGGGCATTTGGATATTATAAATGCAAACCTTTTCCAAAATAATGAAAAGCCATGCAAGGCCTGGGATAATTGCGTCATCCGTCTAAAACGGCTATAATTGATTTAGAACTTAAATGGTGTGATTTATGAAAAATCACACCCAAACCCTATTCAGTTCGAACCAACTAAAGGAGTTACTACCATGGGATTCTTCGATAAAATTCTCGAAAAATTAAAGCTTAAGAAAAAGGATGAGCCTGCTGCCGCTCCCGCCAAGATCGTTGCTTCCGAAAGGCCTGCGGATGCTTTGGCCGCCGGCCAGGCTGCAAGAGCAGCCAAAGAAGCACAAAAAGCCAAGGACGATGTTGCTCATCCTGCAGGCGCAACTGCCGCCGGGGCCCCTGCTGCGATTTCAGTCGTGGATGTGGTCAAGCATCTCGAAGAACTTTCCGCTGGAAAGGACCTCAATTGGAAAGTCTCCATTGTGGATCTTCTCAAAGTATTGGGCATCGACAGCAGCCGCGAGGCACGCAACGAACTTGCCACTGAACTTGGCTGCCCTGCCGACCTGATGAAAGACTCAGCCAAAATGAACGTCTGGCTTCACAAGGAAGTGTTGAAGAAGATCGCTGAAAACGGCGGCAACATCCCCGCGTCGCTTTTGGATTAAAAGATCATTGTTTGAAAGCGCGGACTTAGGTCCGCGCTTTTCTTTATTAACGGCAAATTCAACTGAAACTGCAAGGGAGGTGTGTTACTAGTCAACAGACCCCGCCGCGGTTTGGTACCGAAGCGGGGCAAGAAAAGGTGTGCAAGCTACTGGTTAGTGGCCATTGCCATGCGGGCCAGGTTCTGCGGCTGGCGTGCAATCTGCATCGCAGGTTCCATCACCGTCGCCATGGCTGTTTCCGCTTTGTGGATTCAAGTGTAACGGCTCTGTGACTGTTTCCTGATGCAGGCGCAGTTGATCTTGAGTCTGGTCGCGGGTCTGGTCTTGAGCGGGCTCGCAGACGATTCCCAGTAGCGGGTCACAGAGTTGATCTTGTAGTTGATCCCGAAACTGGTCGCGGGTCTGGCTTTGAAGCGGTTCTTCTGTGGGGATGGGATCAGCGCTTCTTTCCTGCTGCTGGATGCGACTCCACGATTGAACGCTCCACTCTTTGACGTTATAAAGCGGCTCTCCCGGCTGGCTGGTTACAGTCTCTGCAGCGCCAAGCATCAGGCTTAGGGAAGTAAAAGCGGCAATTAATAGTTTGAACATTTTATTTTCTCCTTTTTGAAATTGATGTGTTCACTATTGCTGTCGCGTTTGATGATAAAAAGTAACGGCCTTTACAAGATCTTTAAATAGGGATCGTCTATTGAGACGAAGTTTGGTGGATTTCACTGGTTATAATAGGCAAGAGAACATTCTCGCGACGAAGACACAAAGCTATTCTTACAAAAGGACATTCCATGAAACAATATCTTGTAAAGCCTGAGACAAAAGTAAAACTCTCCAAATGGGACCCGAACGATACGGGCGATTTCAAAGGCGGCAAGGAGGAGGGACTCGCCAGACTTGAGAAATTGAACAGTAAATTGGAAGCCTTGCAGGAGTTGTTATTTGCCGAACATCGGCACAAGGTGTTGGTCATCTTGCAAGCCATGGACACAGGCGGCAAGGATGGAACGATCCGCCGCGTGTTCGACCGTGTCAACCCTGCGGGGGTGCGTGTGGCGAGCTTCAAAGCGCCCACACCTGAAGAACTCGACCATGATTTTCTCTGGCGCGTTCACAAGCAGGTGCCTGGCAAAGGAGAGCTGGTGGTCTTCAACCGCAGTCATTATGAAGACGTACTGGTCGTGCGTGTGCATAACTACGTTCCGCCAGAGGTGTGGGGCAAACGCTTCGAGCAGATCAATGAATTCGAACGCACGCTGGCGGAAAACGGAACGACGATCTTGAAGTTTTACCTGCACATTGATCTGGATGAACAAAAGGAGAGATTACAATCCCGTTTGGATGACCCCACCAAGCACTGGAAGTTCCGCCTTGGCGATTTGGAAGAACGTAAATTGTGGCCTGAATATATGAAGGCTTTTGAAGATGTGTTGAGCAAGACCAGCACCGACCATGCCCCGTGGTATATCGTGCCTGCCAACCGCAAATGGTTCCGTGATTTGGTCATCTCTTCTGTGCTGGTGGATGCGCTTGAAGGATTGAAAATGAGCTACCCCGAATCAGAGGAAAATCTGGATGGGGTTGTGATCGAATAGTCTAAATCTCAATAAAACCGCCGTGGATTTCATACGATGTATCATATGAAATCCACGGCGAATGTTTAAAAGAAGTAGGGGTTAGCCTATTTTTGGGAAAACAGCTCCCGTCTTTTTCATATAGTCACGGTATTCATCACCGAACAATTCCTGCATCATCTTTTCTTCGGCTTGAACTCGCAGAAAATAGAACAGCGCGAAAATGATCAGGTTTGCAAACCCCGCCAGCCAGTTTTGCAAGAGCAGCGGCTGGGCAATGACCCACAGCCATTGGGACGCGTACATGGGGTGGCGGATCGCTTTATAGATGCCGTGCGTGATGAGTTCATGCTTCTCACGGATCTCAAGCGAGGGGGACCAGTTCAGTCCAAGGTCTGCATGGGAACGCCAAAAAACAAATACCGCGGCAGTAATTAGCAGAACTCCAAGCCAGCCCGCCCAGACAGGCGGTGTGTAATCAGCAAAACTCAGCCAGTCGGATGAAGAATAAATGATGGGCAGAACGAACATCCCTACAAGGAGCAGGAAAAGCAGTATTTTTTCCTGAGTGGTGACTCTCCTCTCGCTCATTTTCTCCAGCTTACGTTTTTTGTTCAGCGGCGCGCGGATGATCATTTCCACAACAATCGCGATCCAAAATGCGATTTCAAATACTTTCATTTTTTCCTACCCTGATTTTTCCACGACCAATGTCGCCTCGGTGACAAGGGCGGCAATCGCTCCAATGGCTGCCAACTGTGGAGCCAGCAATACTCCCACCACGCCGAAGGTCATGGGAATTTCCATCAGGACTTTCCCCTCTTTATCTTTGATGATTATTTTTCGGATATTGCCCTCGTGGATCAATTCCTTGATTTTGGCGATCAATTTCTCACCGTCGATCTTGAATTCTTCCGTATGCGTTTTTTCAGACATGTTATCCTCTCATTCAAACCATTTTTCATCCAGCGGCGGCCACTCGTCGCTCTGGTCTGCGCGCTGTGCCCAGTTTTCCTTGCCGCTCCATTCCTCGATCTGGATCGCATAAACAGACGTCGCGCGCAGTTCTTTGTCCGTGATCTCGCGATATTCCTTCCCGGCTGTCATGGCGGGGAAATATTTGCTGATCAGGCCATATAACAATCTACGCGCTTCATCGGGATTGGTTACAACTCTGGCCGTACCGAAAACGACAACGCTGCGGAACTGGAGCGAAAATTCAAGCGCCACATTGGATGGAAGCAGCCTGCCCAATTCGCTCGCCTCAAGGCTGACCTTTGGGTTGACCTCGATATTCGAGCGGATTCTCCCCGCAATATTCGAGTGAAAGACGATCTGATGTTTTTCCTCATCGTACCAAAATGTGCTTGGGTTGAGGAATGGCTGCCCATTCACGGATGTGGCGATATGACCAACTTGTGCTTCCTTGAGAAAGGCGCGTATCCACACATCATCTTTTGTCAGATGTGGTCTGCGTTGAAATGCGGTCGGGGATTGATCTTTATAATTTCTAGGCATGTTTTTTTATTGATTATCGACCAGCAGGTGTTTGTACCACGCCCATTGCGCAAGGTAGCCGAGTGGAAGAGTGGCAGCCAGGATTACCCAGCCCCACCATGCGATATTCCCAAAAAATAGAAACAGGAAATAAAGAGCTGCGGCAATCGTCACCGCGCTTAACGAAGCAACTTCAATTGCCATTAGGTTTGCTATGCTGTACGGCTTATCTGTGGGGGGCAGGGTATTCAGTCTCCACTTAAAAGCGGGCTCGATCTCTTTGTGGTGTTTGATGTAAAAGTCCTTGATCACATTCATGGCTTGAGCTGATTCGTGCCAGGCAGCCCGCAGGCGGGCAAGCTGAGCCAGAGTCAACGCGCCAAGGCCTGTGAGGATTATGAACAGACCTGTAAATGCAAGCGCCGCGCCTTGAAGGTTATCTTCTGAAAATAATGTACCAAGAATGGTTGCCACCAGAGAGCCGACCGTTACAAAATAAAATGAAGTGACTCGCGAACGGTCTTCATTTGCCTGGAATACAGTGCTGGCAATATAGTTGTATTCGGCTTTTAGGATTTCGTCTGTAGTGAGCTTTGGTTTGGCAGGCATATTTCTCTCCTTGTAATTATTGAACAGTTTATAAAAATAATCCCGCGTTGTGACGGGATTATTTTTATCAACTAATGATGGTCAAAGTCCCGTCTTACACTTTGAAGGCCCATTCGCCTTGCCGCATCACAGGCTCATGCGAGCCGTCCTTGTTGATGCCGTCGATGTCCATTTTCGATGAGCCGATCATGAAGTCGACATGTTGCAGGCTGACGTTTCCACCAGCGGAGATAAACTCCTCGTCGTTTAACTCCTCTCCACCCGTAAGAGTGAAGCGGTAGGCTCTTCCAATCGCAATGTGACAGGAAGCATTTTCATCATAAAGTGTGTTGTAGAAGAGATGTCCACGCTGGCCGATGGGGGAGGATGCGGGCACGAGCGCCACTTCACCGAGACGGTGCGAGCCTTCATCAGTGTCTACCAGTTTTTGCAAAGCAGCCTCGCCTTTCTTTGCAGTGACTTTGGTGATGCGTCCGTTTTCAAAGGTTACCTGAAAATCTTCGATCAACGTTCCGCCATAGCTCAGCGGGAAGGTGGCTGTGATCACGCCGTCCGCACGGTTGCGGTCTGGCAGGGTGAAGACTTCTTCAGTGGGCATGTTGGCTGTGAAGGCAATGCCATTCTGCGCCATGGATTGTGCGCTGATCCAGAGATGTCCGCTGGGCAGACCGAGAGTAAAGTCTGTGCCTGGGGCTTTGTAATGCAGGGCGGTGTATTGTTTGGCTTGTAAATAACGCGCGCGTTCGCGCAGGGCTGCGATGTGTTTTTGCCAGGCTTCAATTGGGTCAGGCTGGTCAATGCGCGTGGATTCGAAAATGGCTTTCCATAATTTTTCCTTGGCTTCTTCAAGAGGAAGATCGGGAAAAATTTTCATGGCCCAGCCTTCACCGGCAGCGGCAACCACACACCAGTTAATCGCGTTCGTGGTGACTTTCTCGCTGACTTTGCTGGCTACTTGCAAATGTTTCGATTGCATCAGCCCGACAATTTCAGGGTCCAGTCCGCCAAGCAGATCTGGGTTTGAGCCTGCAATGGAAAGCAAGGCATCGCCGTTGTTGATCATGTTCATGATGGCGTCGATGGTGTGATTGGGGTATTCATCGAAAGAATTGCGCGGCGCATATTGCGCGCGGATGCGCATCATTTCTTCGTCCGCCCAGATCACTTCCACATATTTTGCGCCAACACCATAGGCGGCTTTGGTAATTTCATGCACCAGCGGCGCAAATTGATGGGGCACACCGCGAGTGGCCATAAGCGTGATGATCAAACGCTGTCCAGCACGAATGTTCAAACCGACTTTTACAATCGCTTCTGCGTATTTTGCCAGCATTTCCTGATGAGTTTTGCCTGTCATATTGCCTCGAGTAGTGGGAATTTTCCAAGTATAGCACGGAGGTTAATTTTGCGCCTGACCAGTGCGACAACCAATCCAAAGCAAGGTGTTATATACTTGGAACAATTCATTATTTCTTCGCGTAGGAGACCTTATTATGCTTGAGATTGAAAGAGTGGATACCGAAAATAAGAAACAGGTCAAGCGTTTTGTGGAATTACCCCATCGTATTTATGCGGATTGTCCGCAGTGGGTTCCGCCTCTTAATGTGGACGCATACAACCAGCTCAACCGAAGAAAACATCCCTTCCATGAGCATTCCGATGTGGATTTTTTTCTGGCAGTGCGCGATGGAAAAGATGTTGGTCGTATTGCTGCGATTGAAAATAAGCCTTTCAACACATATCATCATGAAAAGACTGCGGATTTTTATCTCTTTGAATGTGAAAACGATATGGAAGCCGCAACCGCGCTATTCACGACTGCCTTTGATTGGGCAAAAGCCCGCGGTTTGGATACGGTCATTGGACCCAAGGGCATGGGTCCGCTGGATGGATATGGGACATTGATCTTTGGGCATGAACACCGTCAGACGATGACCATGCTCAATTACAACCACTCCTATTACCAGTCGCTGGTGGAGGCGCAGGGTTTTGTCAAAGAAGTGGATTTTGTCTCATGTTATCTTCCTGCCGATAA
>JACZJB010000042.1 GCA_014860805.1 Anaerolineales bacterium | reverse complement strand
ACAGCTTGAATATATCCGCCAGTGCGGATATTTCTGAAACTGATAAATCGCTCAGATATTGCGTTGGACGGTGGGCCAAGACTAAAATTTCAAATGGCCAGACCGCCCAGTAGGGAGCTACGGCTGTGAAGTGGTCGTTGGAAAACAAGACCCTTTCCTTGCGCTTAAGTTCCTCTTGAACGTAATCCAGTAATAATGGACGATTATGCGTTTCGTAATAGTCGCGTTGTGAAGCAAGTTCTTTGACGATTTCATTCGGCGGTTGGGATTGCGCCCAAACCTGGCTGTGCGGATGCGGGTTGGAACAACCCATCATCGCGCCTTTGTTCTCAAAGACCTGTACATATTGAATGAAATCTTTTTTCGATAAATCATCTGATGCCTGCGACCAGGTCTTGAGTATATTTTCGATGGCGGGCAATTCGAGTTCGGGCAGGGTCAGGTCGTGGCGGGGTGAGAAGCAAACTACCAGACATTGCCCCTGTTCGGGAGCAGAAACAAGCAAAGGGGAGTCCGAAGCGGGTTTTTCTTCCAAGGCTGGCAACAGTGCGGCGAAGTCATTTTCGAAGACATAGGCGTCAGTGTAATCCGGGTTGAAAATTCCGCCCGCCCGTTTGTTGCGCGGACAAAGATAACAGGTTGGGTCATATGTTGGGAGTTGTTCAAGCGCCTGTTTTTCAACTTGCCCCAGCCAGGGACGTTTGGCGCGGTGCGGGGAGACGAGCACCCATTCACGGGTCAGAATGTTGTAGCGACGATGAGGGAAATCATTCATGAATGGTTATTGTTCCAATTCCAAAACCATTACACCGTATGGGTCCAATGTCAGGTTGTTTGTAACAGGACGCTCATCCAGCAGAGAACGCCCACGTTTTCCCATTAGATCGACCTGTGCAGTCCGGTTGGCATGATTTACCAAAACCAGGGTTGATGAGCCATATGCGCCGGCTCGCAGTCCGGCTTCTATATCCGGGTCGGCTTCGACCAGCGATTCAACTCCCTGTTCTGCACAAATTTTCTTGATCCAGTTGCGAAGCCAAGCCTGGTCGGGTAGGGTGCCGGCGTAATAGGCTGTCCCTGCGCCGTAGCGGTTGCGGGTGAGGGCAGGTCTGCCGGCGTAGAAATCTTCAATATAAGTTGCAATTGTTTCTGCGGTGGTTGTATATAACAGATCTGCCCAGTGGGAACAACTAATTGATTTATCATCTACCAGCATTTGATTGGTTTTTCCCGGCTGGAAAGGTTGCCATTCTTCTACTTTGATTCCAAGCAGATTCTGCAACAAAGCTGGGTAACCGCCCAGCCAGATGCGTTCGTTCAAATCGGTGACGCCGCTGAAATAGGTCATCAACAACAAGCCACCTGCTTGCACAAAAGACTTTAGATTCTCTGCTTGGGCTTCAGATATTTGATAAAGCAATGGAGCAATCAATACCTTGTATCGGCTGAGATCATCATTCGGGTGGATAAAATCCAATGGAATATTTTGTTCGATAAGCGCGTTGTACCAGGGACGCAACACGTTCCATGCATCCAGTTGAGCGGGCTTGGAGTCGATTTCCAGCGCCCAGACATTCTCATAACTAAACAGAATGCCGACTTGCGCATGTGCTTGCTGTGAGCCCAATCTTTCCAGATGCGCAAATTCCGCGCCTATTTGTTTGACTTCAGCGAAAATGCGGCTCCCATCCACGCCGTAGTGGGGAATCATTCCTGCGTGGTATTTTTCTGCGCCGCTTTTGGATGCGCGCCATTGGAAGAACATCACACTAGATGCGCCGCGCGCCAATGCCTGATAACTAAGTGTGCGGATCGTGCCCGGTGCCTTGAGTGAATTGACTGCCCGCCAATTGACCTGACTGGTAGTCTGCTCCACCAATAAATAAGGTTTTCCGCGCCCCCAACTGCGGGTGAGATCATGCCAGAACGCGCCGTCCTTCCATGCTTGATCACCGTGGGCAGGATCAATGTACATGTCAATGGCAGTAACATCTTGATACTTTGCCCATTCAAAACCATCCAGGGCTTTCAATCCAAACACGGAGTTGGTAAAGAGCGGTTGTGTTGCGCCTGTTGACCGAATGGCTTCAATTTCCGCTTTGAAAAGATTTAGAAGGGAATGATTCATGAAACGGCGAAAATCCAACACCTGTGCCGGATTGCGATACGAGGTGGTGCGATTCGGCAGTTGAACATCCGCCCAATCACTGATGCCCAACGACCAGAACGCTGTTCCCCAAACATCATTTAATACATCCACACTTTTATATCTTTCACGCAGCCATTCCTGAAAGGTTTTGGTACAGACGGGACAATAACACTCATGAACGTGACATCCATATTCATTATTCACATGCCACATCCAAACTGCCGGATGTTGACCGTATCGCCGCGCCATCTCGCCTGCCAATCTGGAGGATGCTTCACGGTACGCCGCGCTATTCGGGCAATAGAATTGGCGCGATCCCGGTTTATAGGAGATTCCATCCGCAGCCACGGGCCAACTTTCAGGATGAAGACGCGAAAACCAGGGCGGGGGGGAAGCAGTCGCTGTTGCCAATGCAACTTGCACACCATTGGCATGTAATAAATCCAAGATGCGATCCAGCCAGTCGAATTGATATAGACCGGGCTTGGGTTCCAGTTTTGCCCAACTAAAAATACCAAGCGAGACCAGGTTGACGCCTGCTTCGCGCATCAGGCGCATATCTTCTCGCCAAATTTCCTCTGTCCATTGTTCGGGGTTGTAATCCCCGCCGTAGTAAATTTTATTGATATTTAGCATTTCGCCGCCACAAAAAGAATATTGAAAGAATAGGTCACTTGATCCCCGCACTGCCGCCTGACAGACTTAACTGATCCATGAAGCGTTGACCAAAGAAATAGACCAGGATCATCGGCACGGTCAACACCAGAGCCCCCACCATGACCAGATTCCAGGGCGGAACTTGACCGGCGCTGTTGGTAGCGCTCAGAATCTGTACACCCAATGCCAGAGGCATTTTGCTGACATCGTTGACGTAGATCAGCGGACCGAAGAATGCGCCCCAGTTCCAAACAAAAGTAAAGATTGCCACCGCCACCAGTGCGGGACGGATCAAAGGCAGGATGATGTAAACGTAAATGCCGAAGAAATTCAAGCCGTCAATTTGCGCGGCTTCATCCAACTCCACAGGGATGCGGGTAATGAACTGACGCAGTAAGAAAATATTGTATGCGCCACCAAAAAAATTCGGCACAATCAAAGGAAGTAGGGTGTTGATCCAGTCCAATTTGGTGAACAGGACAAACTGTGGGATGAGCGTCACTTCGGTGGGGATCATCATAGTTGAGAGCAGGATGATGAAAATGATCTCTTTTCCTGGGGCGCGCAAACGCGCAAATGCATACGCCACTAAACTGCTGACCAGTACCTGCCCCGCCATCGAGAAGAATACCAGTATCAAGCTATTGATTAGAAACCGACCGAAATTTAGGTTGGAAGTGAAGACCCGTACGAAATTCTCGAAATGAAATTCGCCCGGGATGAAGGTGAAGGTAAGTTTGGCTGATGTGGCGTCGCTTGCCAAGGACATGGAAATCATATACATGAACGGCGCCGCCAGCAACACTCCCAATCCTGTAAGGATGAGATATGTAAAAAACTTTTCGATCCTACCCATTTTGTTCATGATTTGCGCACCTCTGATTCGTAATAGACCCAGGCACTTGAGGAGCGGAATACCAAAAGGGTCAAAACCATTACCAGCACAAACAGGATCCAGGCGATGGCGGAGGCATAGCCCATTTTGTAAAAACGGAAGCCATTGTTGAAGAGATACGGCACGATCATCATGCTGGCGTTGTTCGGTCCACCCATATTGGCGCCGCCAGTACCGGTCATAATGTATATCTGAGTGAATACTTGCAGTGCGCCGATCAAGCCATTGATCAGGTTGAAAAAGATGACCGGCGTCAGCAATGGCAGGGTGATTTGATAATACTGAGCAATTGGAGATGCGCCATCTAGTTCAGCCGCTTCATAAAATTCCGTAGGGATGCTCTTCATTCCCGCCATCAGCAAAGTGATATTGGCACCCACTGTCCATAAGGACATCAGGATCAGTGCAGGCTTGACCCAGTCAGGTTCTAACAACCAAGCAGGTCCATCCATGCCGAAGATCGCGAGAAAGCGATTGATCATCCCGGCATCAGGCGCGAGGAGCCACTTGAATAGCAACGCTGAAGCCACCCCGGGCACAGTCGCAGGGATGTAGTACAAGGTGCGGTAGATCGCCGAGCCTTTGATCGGTCTATTCAGGAAATAAGTAATAAAAAGAGAGAAAAGCATGCCCAATGGCACGGAGATAAATGCGTAATATAAAGTATTGAAAACTGTTTTCCAGAAAATCTTGTCTTCGGTGAATAGCCGGGCGTAATTATCCCAGCCGATGAACTGTGGTGGGGTGAACAGATCCCAGTTGGTCAAACTGAGAAAAAATGAATAGAGCATCGGTCCCAGAGTGAGGACGATAAAACCAAATACCCAGGGAAATACTAGCATATAAAACCACAACGCTTCTTTTTTCTTCATAAGGCTACCTGTCCATGACAAGCGTGGTCACGCTCTGAGGCGCAAGATTCCATGTTCCTGACTCATTTCCCGTTTCCACGGACGACAGATCGAATTGCGCTGAAGTCTCGAATTGCTGAACGGACTCAGGCAATTGACCCTGCAACGCTTTCAACTTAAGGACAACTGGTTCGTTTGCCAAATTAACCGCCACCACCACCCAATGCTGATCGTCTGCGGAACGATACGCCGACACAAGTAGGGTATCATCGCCGCCCTGCGTTTCCAGGCGCACAAAACCGGGGCGAATGAAGCGGGAATAATTTCCCAGCACCCACAGGCGCTTGGTTTGCAGAACATCCTGACCGAGCGGGTTGACGTAGATCAAACCGTCGCGATACTGATATTTGGAGACGGCGATCCAATACTGCCACGAAGTGACGTTGGCAATCGTCAGGTCATCGTGGATGACATTTGCCATGATCAACGCGGATTCCATGCTTGCATCGCGCCCCTCCTGCATCTCGGTCCACTCCGACATCCACAGAGGTTTGCCCGGATGATTCTTCTGCATATATTTCATGAAGCGTTCTTTATCGGCACGCGTAGACCAATACGAATGGATCGAGAGGTGGGGCAAAGCATCCCAGACCTGCGGATCGCTGGCAAGTTTTTCGATGTAGACATCCGCAGTCTTCCACTCGCCCGACTCGAACAAGGATAGTTGCACATCCAGTTGGTTTTTCCGCAGAGTCTCCAGCAAAACACGTGTCAGTGCAAGCGCTTCGTCGGGACCGTAATGACAACCTTCCTGTCCGTTTTTGTAACTCCAACCCCACTGCGGTTCATTGATCGGGCTGAGCCAATCAACAGGGATGTCTTCCTCATCCTGCAAGTGGCGGACTATATCCACCATGTATTGTGAAAACTCCGCATACATTTCCGGCGACAGATTCGACTTGCCGTCTTTTTCCCCGGTAGTTAATCCAGATACGGTCATACGCGCCGGAGGGCTGTTGACAAAAACTACAAAATGTTCAACGCCCCGATCCCGCGCCGCGCGCAACATCCACATGGCGTTGGCATCGCGAGTCCAGTCATATTGACCAGGGGCGATTTCAAATGTTTCCGCCCGCCGCCATACATCTTGAATGTTCTCGCCATTACCACCGCCGAGGTTGTGGCGGTAAAAGGACAGACCAATTCCTTTTGCAGGATCAAATAAAAGGTCGGCAACGAGGCGTCGTTTTTCATCCTCCCAGCCGCCGACATCTTGCGCCCACCACGCTCCCGCCGCGCCAAAGCCTTCCATTGTTTGCGCTTCGGATTGGTAATTGATCGTTACTACAACTGTTTTTGTGTCTTGAGAGATAGATGTCATGGGAGTCGTATCCACACTGGGGGAATGGGTTTCTGCATCCGATTTAATTGTGGCACAGGCGCTTAAGAAAATCAAAAAGAATAATAACAAAATGCCTGCTGGACGTTTGAATGCAATTCTCACGATTTGGCAATCCGGGGAGAAAACTGTGGGAGGCTTGCACCTCCCACAGTTTCTTCAAAATTTATTGAGCGAACAACTCGACCAGTTGTTCCTGGATGGCATCCATTGTTGGCTGGACTTCGGCGCGATTTGCAAACACTTCACCGAGATTGGTATCGAAGACAGACATCATTTCATTCCACTTCGGAGAGAGGGGCAAAGCGAATGCGGCATTGGCAGAGTCGCCCAACGCAGACATGTTGATCGGTTTGCTGCTCCAACTCTGGTTGAGGAATGCATCACCGCTCAAATTGGCGATGTTGGCAGGCGCGTCTTGCTTGAAATCAACGATCGGAGCCTGTCCTTCTTCGCTTGTCAGGAATTCGATCAGCTTCCAGGCAGCTTCGGGGTTCTTGCAATCTTTGGAAATCGCCAAGCCGGAACCAAACACAACTGTGGCATTCTGCTTGTTCTTGAAGAGCGGAGCGATGTCCCAGTTGAAGGTGGCATCTTTCAACCCGCCAATGCCCCAGAAACCTGTGGTGCTCATGGCAACCTTGCCCTGTGCAAAGAGCGGATCTGGGCTGTTGGTGCCGAGGTTGGCATAATCTTCTGGGGAGGGAGCTACCTGATATTTGTAGACCAAGTCGTTGTAGAACTGGATGGCTTCCACTGCTTCGGGTGAATTGACCACGGGTTGTCCACTGGCATCCAGCACTGCGCCGCCGTTCATATAAATGAAGCTCATCCACCAGGGCCACCAACCGCCAGCGGCGAAGCCATATTGCGTCACGGTATCGCCATCACGGATGGTCAGTTTTTGAGTGGCATCCAGGAATTCGACCCAGGTCCAATCTTTGGTTGGGTAGGAAACGCCAGCGGCATCGAACATATCCTTGTTGTAATAAAGGATCAGCGCGCCGCCACGGTCGGGCATGGCATATAAATTCCCGTCCAGGGAATAGGCGGTGGTCAAGCCGCCGGTCTCGCCATAGCGGGTTTTGAGGTCGAGGCTGTCATTGGCAACGAAATCATTCAAGGAGATAACCTGTCCCTTGGATGAATACGAATGCACATCTTCCGACAACTGGATCACGTCGGGAGCGGTACCGCCCGCGATCATGGTCTGAACCTTCTGGCTGTAGTCACTGGGGATGTACAGCAGTTCAACTTTGATGTCCGGGTTCTTCTCCATGAACATGTTCACGCGTTGCTGGTAGACTTGGGTATCCAGATCGCTGCCCCAGAAGCTTAATGTCAGGGTGACCGGTTCGGTCACTGGGGCATCGGTGGCGGCAGGGACTTCTGCGGCAGGCGCATCGGTTGCTGCAGGTTCTTCCACTACAGTGGTAGGAGCAGCTTGACCGCAGGCTGCCAACAGCATACTTAACACAACGAGCACAGCAAATAACTTGGATAGTTTCATTATCTTTTCTCCTTCTTGGTGTATGTGAAAATCGATTTGATCGTGAAATAGACGTGTTTATAGACCGGAATGCGTTTAAATTCCGTTCACCTCCTGTACATTAAGTTTTTGAACAATGTGCCGTTAAGGCTTTGTTACCGAAAAACTTTCGGAACGAATGGCACTAGCCTGTCGTCCGGCGCTCGCAAGAAATTCTTCAAGCACCAATGTTGCCGCACCCAAACTGACCGGGTTTCTATTCATCTTGCTGAGGGTAAATTGAACAGATTTATAGGGTTGGGCAAGGGATTGTTTTTCAACCAATTCGAGCAGTTCTGGCAACATTACAGATCCTAATAATCCTGCCACCCAGGAACCGAGGATCACTTGTTCAGGGTTGAGAATATTGATCAAGCTGGATAACCCAGCACTCAAATAAACAGCGGTTTGATGCACAACGGCTAAAGCCGTGGTGTCGCCCTCTTCGGCGGCATTCGCAATGGCTGAAATCGTGCGGGTTTGGTCTTCAGGAAAAAGCAGGGTGCTTTTTGGATCGATCTCAGCCAGAGTTTGTATAATTCCAGGGGCGCCAACGTACGCTTCCAGACAGCCCCGATTTCCAAATCGGCAGGTCCGCCCGCCTGCAACGATCACGGAATGTCCCCATTCTCCTGCGGTATTGCTGGCGCCACGGAAGAGTTGCCCGTTAATCACCAATCCAGCCCCAACACCGGTTCCAAGCACTATTGCAGCCATTGTGTCGACCCCTCGCCCTGCACCAAACCAAGCTTCTGCGAGAGCATTGAACTTCAGAGGGTTATCCATATATAAGGGGAGCTGTAGTTCTTTTTCCAACATGGACTGCAACGGCACATCTCGCCAACCCCATGATGGCGCTAAAACGGAGACGCCTGTAGAATGCTCGAAGGGACCCGGAATACTGATGCCAACGCCGACCACCTGATCGCGAGGCAATCCGGATCGAACTAGCAGCGCATCAAAGCCGGAAACAATCATGTTTACCACCTCCTGCGGCTCTTTCTGCGTGGAGGGGAGTTCTATCTCATGGTCTGCAAGGTTTTGGAGGGTTAGGTCATACAACTCAAATCGGATATAGGTTTCCGCCACATCGACCCCTACACAAGCCCCAGCAGAAGCATTAACAGACAAAATTGCTGTTGGGCGCCCCCCTTGGGAAGCGGCAGTTCCGGCTTCCACGATCAATCCTTCTTCCATCATGTTAGCAATGAGATTAGCGACTGTGGCATTGCTCAACCCCGTTAATTGGGTAAGTTCCTGACGGGTACTGTTTTTGCGCAGGAGCAATTGATGCAATATTTGCAGGCGATTCGCTTCGCGAATATTGCGGGTTGTGGGTTGAGATTTGTCGATGGGGAAGTTGGAAAGCATAGGAAGTCCTGTTATTCTTTGACTTATTCTAATACTCGGAATAAGTTTTGTCAATAGATCAATTCCCTGCTCAATTACTACATGATGAGGTGAAAATACCCCAAAATCAACTTAGGTCGATAATGCAATGCCGTTACTGGCGTACACCCTCAGGCTTTTGTGGGTCATTGTGCCACCCGCATGGGCAAGGATTCATCGCATTGATCAATTGGACTCCGAAATTCTCCTTTCCAAGAATTCATTTAGTTTTCCAGCCTCAATAATGATCCCCAATCCAGGTAAATCGAGTGCTTCAAGTTTTCCCATACGGATCCATGCCCTGATCTGTTTTGACGTGACTTTGCAAACCTGTGCGGCTTGATAAACCGTGAAATAACTACCGCGTGGGATTGAGGTGGGTATTACCTTCGGTTCTTTATTCTCAATCAGTTCTATGTCTCCCTTTCTTTCCCGCACTTTTCTGCCGTAATCAGCGATAAGCCGAAAAACCTTGTTTAAGGCTTGTTTCGCATCTTCTTTGTCGTACGATGAAATAAGTTTTAACAAGTTCTCCTGCGCTGAGAGAAATTCAACAAGGGTTTGTGCTTGATCTGTGCCAAGTTCTATTTGGTTTTTCAGTACCAACTCTCCATCCACCTTTGTTGATGGAATGTTTTCACTATTGCTTGAAAGCTGGAAGGCTGGTGAACCAACCACCAAACCTTTGGTCTTCCATACGCTATTGTCTTGCAGATGCTCAAGGAGTTCAAGCGCATATCCTGCATATAGATGAGCAACGATGCGAAGTTCTGCATCCCATAAGACAGCCCCTCGCCGTTGCCAATCTTGCTGTTGAAGCTGAGTAAGCCAGGAGGGAGGGTTCGGTGGGGAGGCGAAGTGTCCCTCAAAGTTGAGATGGATTCCCCATGTGATTTGATCTAGAACGGTTGAATGATTCTGCATAGGAACCTGCCTGAAGTAATGAATTGACAGGATCAGTATAAAGCAGGCAGGCTCTGGGATCAGGCAGACTGTCGGTAGACAGCAAAAAATGGATTGATTGTTTATGGGAATGTTTTAAACGAAAACACCCCTATACGTGGGGGTGTTCATTCGTTTTTAGATTTTTATTCTCTATTTGGCGGGTACAAAATTTTGGGGCCTGAATTTATAACCGTATACGATAAGCCCGCGTTCATCGCCATCATTGCGCATCTTACGAGTGACCATTTCCACGGGCATACCGATCTGCACTGCGCTGCTCTCCACATCGGTCAACTGGGCGGTCAGCATGGGACCTTCCTCCAGCTTGACAATGGCAACCGTATAGGGAGCGTTCGCATCGTACCCTGCGGGGGCTTCGTAAACTGTTGTAAAGGAATAAACTTCACCCTTTCCGCTGAAGGCAAACTGTTCTTTTGCCTCGTCGCCGCAATTCGGGCAAACATCGCGGGGCGGGAAAATTTTGTAATCACAGTGCGGGCAAACCTCACCCACCAAACCATATCGTTGTTTCTTGAGACGCCAATGTCGTGGAATTTCCATTCGTGTGTTCCTTTCTTCGAAGGTAATTCTATCCCGAGCGCCTATCAGAAACTATCAGACTAGGGATTGCAATTAATTTGACGCATAATCTCCATAATTTGACTTTCGCCTCCAGCCCCGCCCTCAGCCTGAATCTGCTCCCAAACAGTACACACCCCCCGGCGGATTCGCACATCTTCAGCCAATGCGTCTACGGATAATTTCCCCGCAGTTTGGAAGTCACCCACTCGAGCGTAGGCATCAATAAATACCAGCCATTCATTTTGATCCTGAGGTTTATAACCAGCTTCCATGGCATCATTTCCAAGGGATACCACCTGGGCGTAATCGTCTTGTTGTTGAGCCAACCCCGCTTTCGTAAAGTAATAGCACCACTCATGTTCAGGTTCGGAAAAAAACATGGGAATTGCAGGCTTTTCCGTATCTGCAATGATACGAGACGGATCAGAAAGCGGAATCGCCTGAGTCAACACAGCAGGTAATTTGGCGTAGATCTGCCTGTCACCGCGGGCGGGATCTAGCACGCGCAAACAGCCGTTACGAGGCATGTACATAACAACCGCATTCGAAGTGGAACTCTTGAAATTTACTGTGCGGTATGGATAGAAAATCTGAACGTCTGGCTCAAACGAAGGCAGAGTCCCGCCGCCAATTCGTTTTTCGGTGTACAGCAAAATATAAGGCAGGTCAGAACGGGTATATTCTGGCGCATACATCCAGTTAATGGGGGCGGTAAAAGAAAGATCGGTCTCGTAATCAATGGGCATTTGATCGGTTAATAGGACGGTATTTGGCTTTAAAGCAGGCATGCGCCATGTCATTTGCCAATAGATTTCTTTCTGGTCTTCCCAATCCCTGCGGAAGATATTGGCGTTGAAGAATTGTTGCCCAATGCCGAGGGAAATGAGAACAGAGAAAATGACGAGCTTTGCGCGGCTGTTCCTGACCAGCAATTCCACCAGCCCGATGACAAACAAACTCCCGCCAATCATCATCGAAACCATGAATCTATCGAAGGAGGATTGCAAAGTGAGCGGGAGGCTTGCGGCGAGAGATGGCAGCCTGCCAAGCAAAATACCGATCAGGCCAATGATGATCAACGAGATGGGAAGTGTCTTTTCGTTCACCTCATCTATTGGCGCGAAGCGGAGCAGGTACGGCGTAAGCAATGCCAAGGAAAGAGCGGCCAAGCCGAGGCTTAAGAGCGAAGCGGGCGCGGACAGCGTGGAAAATGTCAAAGTGAGGACTTGTATCCAGATGTAAAAACCCGCTTTCCAAAGTGCATCCAGCGCTTCTTTCAAAAACATTAAAACGGTGAAGGATTGAGTTACGTTGACTTCATAAGAATTGTAGGGGCCGAATTTGTAATAATAGACGAGCCAAGCTGCGTTGAGCATCCAAATGAGGAGATACGGCCACCATATCTTGAGGGTTTTGATGAAACGCTCAATTAATGTACCGTCGAAAAAGAAAAATAAAAAAAGGAAACGCAAGCCTTCGAGTCCGAAAAAATATTCCGTTGGAAAGATGCCGCAAACTTGAAGAAGCAGGGCGATGATGGCATACACAGTTTTGCCATCGCGCAGGGCTTTAAACGTGAAACCAAAGGAAAACAGATAAAAAATAAAGGGGATAAGTTCTTGATTGATGTGTGTCAGCGCGACCCAATGCTGGCTATAACCTGGGAAGACCAGAATTAAAAGTGTAGTGATAAAGGCGATCCTTTGTTGTTTTGGAAAAATTTGTTTGAATGCCCAGAAAGCCCCCACACCGATGAGGAAGCGAATGACCAATGCAAATATCTGCCAATATAACGGCACGGGCGGAATAAGGCTGGTGGTGAAATAAAAAATAGGACCGAGGAATGGGCGGAACGGCGCAAAAGCAGGATTAAATTCTGCGGGACCGAGGAACTTTGCAATCCATGCAAAAGGCCAGTCGTCCCAGTAAAAACCCGTAAAAGGCAGGAGCAATCCGTAGGCGGCGATTGTGATGATGGCAAAAAGCAGCGGAGCTTGGTACTTTGAAACGGTTTTAAGCATTCGTCAATTATAAGACAAGACCTGACAGGTCAGAGTGGGGATAAAAAAACAGGCACACCAATGGGTGCGCCTGTTTTAATTTTTGTTCCTGTTTTGTTTTATGCAGGTACGGATTGATCGTACAACTGCTGTTTGATGGATGCGATGTCTTTTTCCAGGCGGCTGTCCCCATGGCGAATTTGCTCTTTGATCTTTTCGATGGCTGACATGACGGTAGAGTGGTCGCGCCCGCCGAGGACTTCACCAATCTGCGGGAAAGAGATCTTTGCTTCCTCGCGCAGCAGGTACATGGCGATCTGGCGGGGATAAGCAACCTCTTTTGTGCGATCACGGCCAAGGAGTTTCTCGGCAGTCAGATTGTATTTTCGGGCGACCAAATCCACTACGTGGGACGGTTCAATATCGCCTCGAGAAGGCATCAAATCTGCCAATGCTACTTCCACAAGGCTGGGGGTGAGGGCGGAACCACTCAGGTCTGCGAAAGCGATGATGCGGTTGAGCGCGCCTTCCAGTTCGCGGATATTGGACTGAACCTGCTTGGCGACGCTTTCCAGAATTTCATCTGAGATTTGACGGCCTGTGCGCTCGGCTTTGGAGCGCAGGATGGCTAGGCGGGTTTCAAAGTCGGGAGCCTGAATGTCGGCGGTTAACCCCCACTCGAAACGGGAGCGCAGGCGTTCTTCCAGCGTGACAAGAGACTTGGGAGGGCGGTCAGATGAAACAATGATCTGTTTATCCTGTCCATGCAGGGTGTTGAAGGTATGAAAGAATTCCTCCTGCGTGGATTCCTTGCCAGCGATAAACTGGATATCGTCTACAAGAAGGACATCTGCTGAGCGGTATTTCTCGCGGAATGCCTGAGTGGTGTGTGTACGAATGGCATTGATCATGTCATTCGTGAATTCTTCGGAGGAAACGTAAAGAACGTTAAGTCCGCTGGCATGGCAGGCATTGCCAATGGCATGCAAAAGATGTGTTTTGCCGAGCCCCACACCGCCGTAGAGAAAAAGCGGATTGTAGGCACGGGCGGGTTTCTCTGCTACTGCCTGACAAGCCGCATGTGCAAGGCGGTTGCCAGAGCCGACGACGTACGTATCGAACGTGTAGCGCGGATTCAAGGTCACGTGGCGGGGTTTTGGCTCAGGCGGCGTTATTTCAATGGAAGAGGCATCAGGTTCAAGGTCAGTGGTGGAGGCGTTTTCTTCCGATTGGGAAACAACGAACTTGACGGCAACGTTCGAGTTGAGAATATCGATCAATAATTTGCTGACATTGGTCGCCAGGCGGTTCTCGAGCCAGTCACGCGCATATGCATTGCGTACGCCAACGGTGATCATTCCGTTTTCGTATGCCAAAGGACGCGAATCGCGCACCCATGTGTCGAAGGATGCGCGGGGCATTTCCATTTGAAGTTGTGCGAGTACTGACTGCCAAGCCTGCTCTGCGTTCATAAGCATTCCTCAATGTGAAAAGTATTTGTTTTTCAGAGTATATTGAACTAACCCGCCTTTAATTGCGGCTTAGACGTAGGTTCTTGTAATTTTTTTGTAAAGAGTCTTGCGGGATTCGGATGTGTGGGGCAAACATCCTTTATATCAGCGTGGTTTCATTCTAGCAGATACTTTGAAATGATAACAGGCGTTCAACCTACGTTAAGTTAAAAAGATGTGTTTTTTTAAGGTTGGGTTATGTTAAAGAATCATCTCGTATTCATGAACGATATTGTTATGTTATAGAACGAGTGTTTCAGCCACTTGCGCCTTGTACCCTGCCGCCACCCCCCATATATGGGTGGAGAGGGTGCTTTTTGGTCATGGAAGGCATATCTATGTTAAAGAATTGTTAAGTAAAACTTTTTTGATTCGTTGTAAATGAGACTCGGGTTCCTGTGATTCATTTTGTGTAAATCAAAGAATTATGCGTTTGTTTTTTTAATTACGCGTGGAACCCATACAAGTATGGTAGTTCCCTCCCCAACAATGGATGAAATATCGATATCACCGCCCACTGCATGAGCACGAGTCTGCATATTGGCGAGTCCATGACCTATGGAAGTGCGCATGCCATCAAGATCAAAGCCTTTTCCATCATCACGGATCTCCATTAATGCGCGGTCATCCGTCGTCCAGATGGCGACCTGCACACTTTTCGCCTTGGCATGCTTGGCAGCGTTGGCCAATGCTTCCTGGCAGATGTGGAACAAGGTCAATGATTGGGTCTGAGGCAGGTCTTTTAGATCTGAATCGGGGCCTGTGAAATGAACTTCGGAGAATGTATTGGCGCGATATTCGGCTATAAGACGTTTTATACCATTCAACAAGCCTTCCGCACCCAATTGACGCGGCCGCAAGTCCAGAATATAGGCACGGATATCACGAATCGCCTGGTTCAATCCATCAATTGCATGGTTGATTCTCCCTTTAGCTGCGTCAGGGTCTTCACTTAAGGTGAGACGAACCCCCTCCAGTGCCAGACCCACGCCGTAAATGGATTGAATAATGCCATCATGTAAATCCATGCCGATGCGGTCACGTTCTTCCAGCACAGCCAGGCGGCGCGCGTTGGCATGCAGGCGGGCATTTTCGATGGAAAGTCCCGCCCAGGCACCCAACGCTGTCAGCATTTGGATGTTTCGTTCGTCAAATGGATCGGTTCCACGTGTGGCAACGCTCATCACACCCATCAAATTTTCACCGGAAAGTAAAGGGATACAGGCAATTTGCTGAAAGCCTGCTTCCACTACGGCATCACGAAGGAAATTCGCATCATCCGCAAGCTGACGGCTGATCAACGGCTGGCGGCTTTTGGCTACCAAACCCGGATAACCATCCCCTACGTTGAAAATATTCCGCCTCCAGAAGGCTTCCGCCGCCTGACCACGGTGCAGCACCATGCGCAAGGTGTTCTTATCTTCTTCCAGGAGGAAAATCTCGCCTGCTTCCACTTTCATGTAGTTCATCACAAGCCCAAGGGTCTTATTAAGAATCTCGTCGAGTTCCAGGCTGGAGGTTAAGGTGGAAGCGATCCCGTTCAACAGGGACATATCCACGTTGCGGCGGGTCAGCGCGAGGTCGCGCTCCTTCATCTGCTCGTACAGCCGCGCATTTGTAATGGCTGTAGCAGCATACCCGGCAAGCATCTGGATGATCATTTCATCGTCAGGCGTGAATTCAACCGAATCGATTTTTTCGGTGAGATAAATTTGACCAAGTTGTTTATCCCCCGTGCGGATCGGTACTCCCAAAAAAGAAACCATGCGCGGATGATTTTCAGGAAATCCCACCGAAGCAGGGTGCTCCTGAAGAATTTTCAGGCGGATCGGAGTCTGGGTATCCATCAACTCGCCGATCAATCCTTTGCCGACAGGCGGATGCGCTATTCTTTTGATCTGTTGCTCGGTCATCCCAACGGAAATAAACTGCTTCAATTTGCCGTCATCATCCAAAACCCCCAGAGCGGCATAACGCGCATCCGACTGTTCACAGGCTGTGGAGGCAATACGTTCAAGCAAGGTCTCGAGCGAAACATCCTTCACCAGTTCCAAACTGGCGCGATGAAGGGCAAATAATCGTTCCTGCAATTGTTCACGGGTTAATAACATGAAAAGACACCTCGCAGACATTATAATCAATTCACTGCTTTTTGAGCCTTTCTGCCTTCAAATGAGACTATTACATAGGAAATACTAATTTTTACCGGAAGTCGGAAAAAATTGATCCTTTAAATTAAGCAATGGTTTTTCAACCAAATAATAAGTCAACGAAGCCAACAACAAAGTCGTCAAAAATGTGACCAGCGCGGAAATAGGCTTAATATATTCCTCTCCAACGCCAAAATCCCGCAGCCTGTAAGCAAACCAGAGGACTCCATTGTGATAAACATACAAACCGTATGAGATCTTTCCAAGGTACCGAAGGACCTTGTTATTCAGAAAATCTGTAAACGCTCCCTCGCTCACCACTGCAAAGACCAATACAGCAAAATAATAATTCAAAGCAGAATACCCCCAAACAAATTGATAACCAACAGGCATCAAGAAAGAATATCCAAGGCTCTGCAAGGAACTCACATCCCCGACAGAGACGAACTGCCACAAAAATGCTGCTACAGGCAGAAGAATAGTCAGAATAACAAATTGCAACCTAGGCTTGGGAATGCGGAATACAGTCAGCAGCGCACCGAACGCGAATGCGTCCAAATGATTAAAGGTGATCGGATATAACGCCATAGGAGCCATTGGGTTTAGTGACGAAAACAAGCCTCCCCGAAAAACAAAATCCATAAAAAACCTGGCAACTGGCCCAAACAAGGCCACAAAAACAAAAAATGATTTTCGATATTGTTTGGGAGTCAGAAAAATAAACAGAGGCCAAAAAATATAGAACTGCTCCTCCACAGACAAAGACCAAAAATGCACGAGAAAATTCAAATGACGGTAATCAGCACTGGCATAATGAAAATTATAAATGTATGTAAGAGCATAAGGAAGTTGCTCCTGAAACAGTTTCATCACACTGGTTTTGTATCCGATATTAATAAAGAAAAAAGTCAGGCCGAGTACCAAAACAAGGTAAAAATAATACAAGGGAAAGATACGCAGAAACCGCCTGCCATAAAACTTAACAAAATAGTCTCGCGGGCCATACTCATCCTTCATTTTCACAAGGATATTTGTGATTAAAAAACCTGAGAGAACAAAAAAGAGCTGTACCCCCACCCAGCCAAATTCAAGGTATTCAGTATGAAACCCAAATACTAGTAAAAATGCAATTGCCCGTAGACCATCCAGACCCGGAATCATAAATAGAATCAAAATCCTTCCTATGAATTAAAGGTGGTCTCAAAATATTTCAAGACATTATAATGAATAAACGCTTTTTGATAGAATTTGAAAGAAAGCCAAACTATACTTGGAACAACTACTATGACAACTTCCCGCATCTCTGGATTTTACAACCTGACCATCGAAGAACGCCGCGCCAAACTTGCGGACGCAGCGCATCTCTCCCCATCCGATCTTGCCCCGTGGACCACAGGCGGACTCTCTGCTGAATCAGCTGACCACATGATCGAAAACGTGGTCGGCATGCATTCCCTGCCCCTCGGCATTGGACTCAACTTCATGGTGAATGGGCGCGATGTGCTCGTGCCCTTCGTCGTGGAGGAGCCGTCTGTGGTGGCAGGCGCTTCGTTCATGGCAAAACTTGTCCGCGCAGGCGGCGGATTCCACGCCACTACCACCGACCCGTTGATGATCGGCCAAATGCAGCTCATCAACGTGGTGAATGTGGAAGAAGCCAAGCTGAAAGTCTATGAGCACAAAGCCGAACTGCTCGCCATTGCCGATGAGATAGACCCGATTCTCAAGAAATTCGGCGGCGGCGCGCGCGACCTCGAAGTCCGCGTGATCAACGACTCCCCCATCGGCGCATTCATCGTCATTCATCTCATCTATGATGTGCGAGATGCGATGGGCGCGAACGCAGTCAACACGGCTTGCGAAAAGCTTGCTCCGCAGATCGAAACCATCACGGGCGGGAAAATCCACCTGAAAATTCTCTCCAATTTGGCAGACCGCAGAATTGCGCGTGTACGTGCGACCATCCCTGTTAATGAATTGACCATGGCCGCCGACGAATTCAACGGCGAAGCGGTCCGTGATGGGATTATCGCCGCGTATGCCTTCGCCGCCTCTGACCCGTACCGCGCCGCCACCCACAATAAAGGCATCATGAACGGCGTGGATGCGGTTGTCCTCGCCACAGGCAATGATTGGCGCGCTATCGAAGCAGGAGCCCATGCCTACGCTGCCCGCTCTGGCAAATACACCTCCCTCTCCACCTGGGGCAAAGATAAAGACGGTAATCTGGTCGGCACATTAGAAATGCCAATGGCTGTTGGCATTGTTGGAGGCGCGACCAAAGTCCACCCGGCTGCGCAAGCCGCTGTCAAATTAATGGGCGTCAAAACTGCCAACGAACTCGCGCAGATCATCGTCTCCGTCGGACTCGCTCAAAACATGGCGGCCCTGCGTGCCCTCGCCACCGAAGGCATCCAGCGCGGACACATGTCGCTACACGCAAGGCAAGTCGCCATCGCCACAGGCGCCAGCGGAGAGTTGATCGAAAAAGTCGCCGCACAAATGGTGGCTGAGAAGGTTGTAAGAATTGACCGCGCGGAAGAGATTTTGAAATCGCTGAGCGGAAAATAAAATGCCTAATCATGTCACCTTGAGGGAGCGTTCTTCGTGACCGAAGGGTCTCTACTTTAGATTATCATGACTTCAAGTAATGGTAGTGATCCTTCGCTACCCTCAGGATGTCATAAATTGGAGACACATGGATATTGAAGCCCTGATCGAATTCACGCAGAAGATCGTCCGCCAGCAAAGTTTGTCTGGCGAAGAAGGCGCTGTAAGCAAGCTCGTCATGGACGAGATGAATGCTCTCAGCTTTGATCAGGTTTGGGTTGACAGATACGGCTCCGTGGTGGGAACGATGCGAGGGGCGCATCCGGGTAAGACTCTGCTTTTTGATGCGCACACGGATACGGTGGGAATCGCTCCCGGATCAGTCTGGTCTCGCGCCCCTTTCGGCGCAGAAGTGACTGACACACACATGTACGGGCGCGGCGTGATGGACATGAAAGGCTCGCTCGCCGCAATGATCCACGCCGCCGCAAGTGTGGACAAAAGTAAACTGCATGGCACGGTCATCGTCTCCGCTTCGGTGCTGGAAGAAGTGTACGAAGGCGGCGCGCTCAAAGCCGTGATGGACGAGGTCAAACCAGATTTTGTTGTCATCGGCGAAGCAACCCAGCTCAACCTTGCACGCGGCGGGCGCGGGCGTGCGGAGATTCACCTTGAAACCATCGGCAAACCCGCGCATTCCTCTTCTCCACAATTGGGCGTGAACGCCGTGCATTTGATGACAAAGGTCATCGCTGAAATTGAAAAATTGAAACTGGGAGAACACCCGTTGATGGGTCCCGCCATCCTCGCGCTGACCGACATCATCTCGGAGCCATATCCCGCTTATTCGGTTACTCCCTCCCGCTGCAAAGTGACCTATGACCGCCGCCTGCTGCCGGGCGAAACCCCGCAAGGCGTGTTGGACGAGATCACGTCTCTGCCTGCATTGAAAGATGTAAATTTCACGGCGAAGATCGCCAGCAGTGACCACCTCACCTATACCGGCAAAACCCTGCACGCGGAAAAATTCTTCCCTGCCTGGGAATTGGATGAAGAGAATGAATTCGTCCAACTGGCATTGAAGGGACTCCGCGCCTCTGGCCTGGACCCGAAGCTGGGCGCCTATCGCTTTTGCACGAACGCCGCTTATAGCATGGGCGTAGCAGGCGTGCCAACCATCGGATTCGGCCCCGGCGCAGAATGGGACGCGCACGTGGTGGATGAACAACTCAGCCTGCTTGAATTGGAAAAGACCGCGCGCGGCTATGTTGGGATTATTGAAACGGTGTTGGGTAAATAGAAAGTGGAAAGATGAAAGACGATACTATTCTCTGGCAAGTTCGTCATTTCGTTTATGCCCACTTCGCGGACACCACTCACCCGCCGAGTGTAGAAGAAACTGCCTCGCACTTTAACATCAGCGCAGAGGAAGCTGGCGAACTTTACAAGGAATTACATAACCGACATTCCTTCTTCCTCGAGCCAGAGACATTGACCATGCGCATGGCAAACCCCTTCTCAGGGATTCCCACGGACTTCAAAGTCCACGCGAATGGTAAGACCTACTTCGCCAACTGCGCCTGGGACATGCTTGGCATCCCCGCCGCGCTGCACTGCGACGCTGTCATTGATGCAGTTTGCACTGAAAGCAATGAATCGATTCAATTGGAAGTAAAGGATGGCAAAGTTACAAACAGTGAATTACTTGTCCACTTTCCACTTCCTTTCTCACGCTGGTACGATGACCTCGTCTTCACCTGAGCAAACATGCTTCTCTTCCAGTCGGAAGAATGGATTGATAAGTGGTGCAAACGAAACAATCTCGAACGCGGAGAAATCCTGACCATCGATCAAGTTTGGGAATTGTCCAAACTTTGGTATCACAACCGCTTGTCCGTGGATTTTCATGGGCGCAGCACTGAACAGGTTGCAGAGGTTTTCAGGCAGGCTGGGTTGAAGTCCAAGTTTTGGTATTTGTGATGTGAATAAGGTTCATGACATTAATGAATACAACTATATTAAGTATCTTATTGGGAATAGGCGGTATGCTTGGATGGGGAATATATGATTTTCTAGGCGGGGTTTTCTCAAAACAGATCGGGTCTTTCAAGTCTTTATTTTGGTCACAGTTAGCAGGTTTGGGTTCCATCCTTCTAATTGCTTTTGCCTTCAAAACAGAATTCCACATTCCCAGCCTTGCAATCATTTTATCCCCTGTTGCAGCCATCGTTTATTCTGCTGGTTATTTGTTTTTCTTCAAAGGTTTTGAGAAAGGCAATGTATCGATCATTGCCGCAACCATGAATCTATGGGCTGTATTTACCATGCTGTTCGCCTTCGTCTTTATGGGGCAACGGCTTACTACAATACAAACCATTGGCGTAGTCATGATTCTTTCTGGCGCGACACTCGCTTCGATGGACTGGGGCAATCTTACAAAACAAAGGTTTCAACTTTCATTGGGGGTCAAAGAGGCAATTCTGGGCGCTTTCTTCTTTGGAATCTTTTGGAATATCAGTGAGATTATTTCTGAAGAGATCGGGTGGTTATTAACGACTCTGCTTGTAAAATTGGGGATTGCCATATTCCTATTGATCTTCTCCTTTGCTGTAAAACAGGAAATCGAACTGACTCACGGTTCTACAAAAATAAAATTCGTGATCCTATTAATAGGTATGATCGAAGTCAGCGCTGTGGCGCTCGTGAATTACGGATTAACCATTGGCGATGCCATCTTGATCACGCCCATCGCGTCCGCTTTGTCAATTGTGACCATTGCGCTGGCTGTGATTTTCTTGAAAGACAATATCTCAAGATTTCAAGGGCTAGGCATCGCCACGGCAATCATCGGCATCATCGCAACCGCGTTCTAATTCAGACTTGAAGATATACTTCAGCCTGGTCAAGAAACATGCAATAAATTGAGTGCAAGGCATTTGATCCCAAAAGATGACTAAACCGCCTTTTGACACTGAAAATGAACAAGATAGCTTTTGAAAGCCCATCCTAACTAAAATTCTCCTACGAATTCAGGAAAACTAAATGACAACTCCTCAACCACACTCCCCCACCCTCCTCAAACCCATCAAGCCTGTTGGCATTGTCGGCTATGGCGCGTACGTGCCGCGGTATCGCCTGCCTGCGAAGGAAGTCGCGCGCGTATGGACAGGCAAAACGGGCGGACTTCCCATCAAAGAGAAAGCCGTGCCTGGTCTCGACGAAGACGTGATCACCATGTCTATTGAAGCCGCACGCAACGCCATGCTCCGCGCACAAATTGACCCGACAGAACTGCGGGCGGTTTGGGTCGGGTCTGAATCGCATCCCTATGCGGTCAAACCAACTTCCACCTTGGTCGCCGAAGCGATTGGCGCTGTCCCCAACACCCAAGCCGCGGATTGGGAATTCGCCTGCAAAGCGGGCACCGAAGCGATGGTCGCCGCGATGGGTCTGGTCGGCTCGGGCATGGGTCACTATGCCATGGCCATTGGCATGGACACCGCGCAAGGCAAGCCCGGCGACGCGCTCGAATACACCGCGGGCGCGGGCGGCGGCGCGTACATTCTCGGCCCCGCCGAAGAGTCACTCGCGACCATCAACGCCTCGTATTCCTACGTCACCGACACGCCCGATTTCTGGCGGCGTGAATATCAAAAGTATCCTGAGCACGGCATGCGCTTCACGGGTGAACCCGCCTACTTCAAGCACATCACCGAAGCCGCCACCCATCTCATGGAAGCCATGGGCAGCACCGCAAAGGATTACAAGTGGGCTGTCTTCCATCAGCCGAACGTAAAATTCCCGCAGCGTGTGGCGGGACAGCTTGGCTTCACGGCGGAGCAGATCGAACCGGGTTTGCTCGTCGGCACCATAGGGAACACCTACGCAGGCGCGGCGATGATCGGCCTGACTGCGACTCTCGACATCGCCCAACCCGGCGACAGGATTCTCGTCGTCTCTTTCGGCTCTGGAGCAGGGTCAGACGCCTTCGACATCACTGTCACTGACAAAGTCACCGCCAGACAAGGTCTTGCCACCAAGACACAGGAATACATTGCGCGAAGAACAGAAATTGACTATGCTACATACGTCCGCTTCCGCGGCAAACTCCAAATGAAATGATGTCGCTGCAAGGAGCGGAGCGACGAAGCAATCTCCTTATTAACAGAGTGAAAACTATTTACACTATATTTTTAATTAATGAGATATTGCTTCGCAACGTGCGCTCGCAATGACATGGGAATGAGATGTAAAAAATGGCTGAAGTCGTTATTACAGGAATAGGACAAACAGAAGTCGGCGAGCATTGGGATATCGGTCTGCGCGACCTTGCCTACGCCGCCATCCACGATGCAATTCAAGATGCGGGCGGGTTGAAACCGCAAGCCTTATTCGTGGGCAACATGCTCGCACCGAATCTTTCAAGGCAGGCGCACCTTGGTGCATTGCTTGCGGATTATGCCGGTCTCACAGGGATCGAAGCAGTAACCGTTGAAGCGGCGGGCGCATCAGGCGGAGCGGCGCTGCGTCAGGGCTATCTCGCTGTTGCCAGCGGCATGGTGGATGTGGCGCTCGTGGTCGGCGTGGAAAAATTTACAGACAAGGTCGGCGCGGAAGTAGATGAAGCCGTCGCCACTGCCACCGATTCGGATTTTGAAGCTGTGCACGGGATGACGGCAACCGCGCAAGCCGCGCTGCTGATGAAACGTTACATGCACGAAAACAACGTCCCTGCAGATGGCTTTGCCAATTTTGCATTGACCGCTCACGCAAATGCTGTTGCAAATAAATACGCCATGTTCCGCAAAGCCATCAAAGCCGAGACCTACGCCAAAGCGGAAATGGTCAGCGACCCAATCAACATGTTCGACATGGCTCCCAATGCGGATGGCGCAGCCGCGCTCGTTCTGACTCGCCGTGAGCTGCTCCCGTCCAGTTTTAAGAATCCACTCGTGAAGATCGCCGGCTCGGCGGCATCGTCCGATACACTGGCAATGCACGATAGAAAAGATATGCTTTTCTTTGAAACCGCGCAGATCTCCGCAGGTAAAGCCATGAAGCAGGCAGGTGTGATACTGGATCAGATCCATTTTTTTGAATATCACGATGTGTTCAGCATCTATGCTGCACTGCAGCTCGAAGCAATTGGATTTGCGATTAAAGGAAAGGGTTGGAAATTCGCCGCGGATGGTTCCATCGGACTTAAGGGGAAGCTCCCCTGCGCCACGATGGGCGGCATGAAAGCCCGCGGATTCCCCGGCGGGGCTGCGGGCGTGTATCAAGCTGTCGAAGCTGCGCTCCAGTTACGAGGTCAGGCTGAAGCGAACCAAATCGCAGGCGCAAAAACCGCATTGATCCAGTCCCTCGGCGGGCCAGCATCCACAGCCGTGAGTCATATCTTGCAACGGTTGGATTAAGCAAAAACGTCGCGCTTATCGCGCGACGTTTTTTTTACTTCGATAATTCTCTTCGCAAATATGGGATGGTGAGAGCGGAGAAAAATGCAGCCGCGCCAAACAGCACAGCGGGGACAAGCCAGCGGGCGTTGACGATGAGATCTTGATAGAACAGAATGCCTTGAATGCGGATTTTTGCCAGTATGATCGGCGGGAGATTTTGCGCGGCAAAAAATAGGGCCCCTACGCAAAGCGCAATCGTGAATGCAATGGCAAAGTCATTCCATGTGGCGAGGGTGGGGCGTTTATCCACCTGAATGCGAGCCATGATGTTGGCGGTAATATCGCGCGGCATGGGCGCAAGTGGAATATCGTGAAGGGCACGTTCGATGAGAGCATCTTTTTGTTCGGGGGTTAAGCGATTGTCCATGAGGGCTCCTCGTAGGATTCAAGTGCAAGGCGCAATTGCGCTTTCGCGCGGAATAAGCCTGTTTTGACAGTGCCAAGCGGCAGATTAAGAGTCGAGGCGATCTCGTCGTAGGAAAGTTCATCCTGATAACGCATCGTGAGAAGCAGGCGGTATTGTTCGTCGAGGTTATCCAGCGCGCGACGCAGGTATTCGCGCAGTTCCTGGGATTCAAGGCTCTGCACGGGATTGTCAAAGGCGGGGTCAGATTCAGGAATCTCTTCCATCACATCATCACCCAGGTCGTTGAGTGAACGGCGCAGATTGGGCAGACGGTTGTAGCACAGGTTGGTAACGATGCGATACAACCAGGTGCGGAACTGGCTCTGTCCCTTAAAGTTGGGCAGCGCCGTCCATGCGCGCACGAAGGTCTCCTGTGCCAGGTCAAGCGCCTCGTTCTCATCCTTGACGACGCGCAGCGCAAGGTTGTAGACGTAGCGTTGATGTTCGGTGACCAGTGCGGCAAAAGCATCATGGTCTCCCTTTTGCGCGCGCTGGATGAGGGTGGCTTCAGTCTCGGGCATGGAATCTCTACAGGGTTAGACAGGGAAAGTGGAAAAAAGTTTCAGAAGAGCAAGGATGAATTATGAACGATGAATAAAAGCTTTGGTTTTCCTTCGTGGTTAAACAAATTTGAAACTTTTTCGCCAATCGCCTGTCAAACGAAATGAGAACATCATACCGCCATTTGCGGCACTTTGTAAATTCAGGAGAAATAAAATGAAAAGACCCGTTGTAATTACTCTTTTAATCGTTGCGCTGGCGCTGGTATGTCTGGGCATCGGTGCGGTGGCATTTTTTGCCGTCAATGGCGGTTTCCCGGCCAACAGTCCATTCGATATAAATAATATCTCTTCCGTGGTGGAGGAAAGCAAGACCATCAAAGTAGATACGGAAAAGCCGCTTACGCTGATCGTGGCGGATGACTCAGGCGACATCACCGTCACAGGTGCAGACGTGGATACGGTGCAGGTTAAAGTAATCAAAACCGCCTACGACTCCACCCAGGCCCGCGCAGACGAAGAAGTGAAGGCCATCCAATATACCGTTGAGCAGGTCGGCGATACCATTACCCTCAAGTACGAACTGCCCAAGTCTATGAACTTCAACAACAAGATCAATACCGTGGATTTCATTGTCACTGTCCCAACAGAAACCACCGTAAACGCTGATACAGGTTTCGGCACCGTAGCCGTCACGGACTTGAAGGGCAACGTGGATATCAATGGCGATTTCGGTAATGTGACCGTAGAAAACGTCGAAGGTGCTTTAGCAGTTGAGAGCAGCAGCGGCAGGATCAATGCCATGGCCGTGAACGCGGGCAGCAACAATGTGACGATAAAAGCTGATTTTGGCAACATTGAACTGGAAAAAATCAAAGGCAAGGATGTCAATATCACATCGAACAGCGGGACCATCACACTCACCGATGTCCGTGCTACAGGAGATGTGTTCATCAAAACCGATTTTGGAAACACCATCTACGAAAACGGCTCCGCCGCATCACTTACCTTAGACACCAACAGCGGAAAAACATCTGTAACCAAGGTTAATATAGCGAAGGAATTGAATATCCAAAATGATTTTGGCGACATTGACTTGAACCAGGCAATGGCAGGCACCTACGACCTTCACACCAACAGTGGCAGCATCACTATTAACGGCGCAAAGGGCAACCTTAAAGCTAGCACTGATTTCGGAAACATCGAAATCTCAAACGCGAAATCTGTCACATTGGATGTCAAAACGAACAGCGGCACCATCGATTTCAGCGGTTCGCTTGGCACAGGCCCTCACAATGTCAAATCGGATTTTGGCGATATCACACTCTCCCTGCCAGCAGACTCAAAACTTAATGTAGATCTCAAAACCGATTTTGGAAAAATCACTTCAAATATTCCGCTCACCGTCACACTGGATGGAAACTCTGAAAAGAACCGCCAGATTGGAACCATGAATGGCGGCGGCGAACAACTCACTGTCAGTGCCAACAGCGGCGGCATCAACATCACCGCCATCAAGTAAAATAACAGGGACTGGAGAGATCTCCAGTCCCTGAATTTTTATAAAGGATTGCTCATGAACGATCTCATTCCCTGCCTCGGTGTCGTCGGCGTTCTCGCCATTATCTTCGGTTTTCTCGCCTTCATGCGTTACATGAATTACAAGGAAACCATCGCACTTGCCGAAAAGGGATTATCCCGCCCCGAAAGCAAATCTGGCAAAAAAGGTTTGCTGCGCTGGGGAATTGTCATCGCCGCGCTTGGATTCGCTCTTTCGTTGGGACTCTACCCATTAGGCTTTGACTCTGGCAACAATTACCCGCTTCACCTCGGACCGTGGATGCTGGGCGGCTTCGTCCCGCTTTTTCTAGGCCTCGGCTTGATCCTGCTCCACTACCTGACGGAGAAGGAATGACCGTGGACGATGGACGATAGTCTAGCGTCTGTCGTCCATCGTCGTTAATTTGATCTCCGTTCCATTTACCCGCAACACATCTTTCCTCAATTCAACCGAATCATTTTCAAACCCGAAGAATGTCCAAAAACATACTTTAGGTAGATTCGCTTCGAGCAAGAGAGAAATCGCAGGTTCTTTGTGACCATAATATCGCGAGCACCACCCGCGCGTGGAGTTGGCGTCGGCGCGGACGGTGGAAAATTTCGCCTCACCGCCGAGTAAACCCGTTTGAATTTTGTATGTACTCGATTCATACTTTAGATAAATCGAGTTTTTGCTTTCTGTGAACGGCACATCATTCAACAACCAATGAAGTATGTATTGATGCGATTCATCTGCGTCGAGATTATCGATCACCAACCATCTATCCCCATCCAGTGACATGACCGTGCGTTTATGAGTGACAGGTTTATACCCATCCTGCTCCCCTACCCAGAGATTATCGCCATGCTGCAATACTTTGCCTTTTGCCCAATCCGTCCACGTGAAGCGGCTGGCCATGGACATTTGATCTTTACCATCTACGGTCACCGTGTTGTGTGCGGACGTGCGCGCGAGTCCGTTGCGCCAGATGCCTTCGCCGCTGTAGAGATAGGTTCCAGCATCAATGGCGATGTTGTCGCTGCCCATCCACAGATCCACGTGGAGCTGGTCGGCGTGGGAGGGACGGGAGGTGAAGTCTGTGCAGCGGATGACAGCGCGGGAGTTTTCGTTGCGAAGGATGTAGGTACCGCCATCAGGGAAGGATGATTGGAATTTCTCCCTCACCCGTCCTTCGGACACCCTCTCCCGCTGGGAGAGGGGATTCTCTCCACATAACCAAAACACATCTTCATCCCATTCGCCTGACTCAAACATGCGCTCACCTGTCGTAATAACCGAACCCAATTGCAACAGCGGACGGTAATCGGTGAAATCACAATTGTTCAGAGGGAGGACAAGTGCTCCATCGTTTGAGCCGTAGACGGGCATTTGGCCTGTGGCGGGGTCGATGAGGTTGGAGAGGTAATTAATGGAATTGGAGATTGAGGTTTTGAGGGAAATGGAAAGTCCCACAGGGAGACTTCGCTCTGGAAAATGGTTGAGTTCACCAAGTTTGATAGCGTACAAATAAATATGAAGAATGAAACGATGATAGTTGAGCGAGTACATTGCATAACTTCCATCGGGGAAGATCTGTTTGGCGGCTTCTTCTTCGAGCAGTTTTTGGCCAAGGGTGAAATATTTTTCGGAGTCTTTGAGTTCAGGGAAAAGCAGACCGACCATCCACAGGCCGAAGGCTTCGCTGATAGTGTGATTGCTGCGGGTGGAGATGGCGTAGCCTATGTTCTTGTGGATGCGTTCAGCTTGGGCGGCGACGAGTTGCGTGAATTGGGAAATCTGCTGAGGCGTGGTGGATGGGGAATGGATGAAGGCATAGAAGCCGAATGTCCATGCCATGAGACGCAAGGCGATCTCTTGTCCATCTTTCCAGTTGGCGCCAGTGTTGGGTGGATTGTGTTCAGCCCAATCTTGAATCAATTGCCAGAAGGCTTGTGGATATTTTTCGTCGTTCGTGGCAGCATAGGCGCGGACGAGGGTGTAGATGAAGGCAAAACGATTCGGTTCCCAGATAAATTTGATGTCGGTATCTGAGTCGTCGGAGATTTGGGACCAGTGTTTTTGTTGTCCATCGTTCCAAACGGGAGGGAAGCCTGTTCGTTGATATTCGTGAGAAAAGAATTTGATCTCGCCGTTGAGGATGCGGTCGGCTTCTTCAATAGGTGGTCTCGATACGCGCGGGAAAACCGTCCGCGCTACTCGACCACCAGTGTTTTCATCAAAGAAAATTTTTGGTGCATTGGCTTTGCGCCATTCGGCGTAGGCGGTTGATTCGGAGGGGATGTTTTTCTTTAACCACGTCGCCAGCGGACGGTCTGTCCATTTATATTGCGGCATTTGCAGGCGGATGAGTCCGCTGCGGTGGCGAAATGCGTAGGCAAGGCGAAAGGCTGACCAACGCAGACCAAGTTCAAGGGAGAGAGAGGCGAGGATCTTTATCCGTTTGAGCATGAGAAAATATTTCGTGATGCGTAATTCGTAATTCTCAATCGAATCACTTCGTGTCCTTTGTGTCCGTCGTGTTTAATAACTGAGTTGCATGACGATAAAGGACGACCCAAATGGCGGGCAGACCGATGATGATGAGGACGGGGGCGATGACTGCGCCTTGCGACCATGCGAGGGTGAGCCTGACGGCGACGAAGGTGAGGACGATGAACATGAAGCTGATGGTCCCGTGTGAATAGCCGCCCGCCACGAGCCGTTGATAGACATGCGTGCGGTGCGCAGCGAGGACGTTTTCCCGCCGAAGCGCGCGTTGAATGAAGGTGACACCCGCATCCATGATGATGGTCCACATCAAAAGCGTGCCGAGCATGAGCACGTCGCCGCCCTCGTCTGCGGCAAGCAACGGCAGGACGGCAAAGGTGTAGCCGAGGAAAGTGCTGGAAACGTCACCCATAAAAATTTTTGCAGGCGACCAGTTATGCAAAAGAAAGCCCAGGCTGCTGGCTGAAACCGCAAGCGCGACCCAAAATGCGAAAGTGTTTTCCATGTTCACGGAAAGCACCATCCAGCCGATGCCGCCCGCAAACGCCACGCCGCCCGCAAGGCCGTCAATACCGTCCATGAAGTTGTAGGCGTTGGCTAGGCCAACGATCCAAAAAAAAGTGATGACGAAGCCCACCACGCCAAGTTGCAATTCTCCGAACAAGGGGATGGTGACCGATTTGAAATATCCCAGCCCGAGCACAGACGCCAGCGCAACGAGGCTTTGCACGCCAAAACGCAAACGCGGCGAAAGCGAATGCAGGTCGTCGCGCCAGCCCAGCCATGCAATGACCAGCCCGCAGACGATGTAGATCAATCCACGGGTGAAGCCCGCTTCGTACACGGCCCACAAACCAGCCGCCGTCACGAGCAGCACGATCATCAACCCTCCGCCGCGCGGCGTGGGCGTGGAATGTAAACTGCGTTCGTTGGGGTGATCTAAAATACTGCGTTTTTCGGCATAACGGCGGATGATCCACACGCCGAGATAGGAGAGGACAAGGATGAGGGAATATGCGAAGGTCGGTGTCATTGGGAATGATTTTACCGCTTCTTACTTAAGGGATGGTTGATTCTGTTCCGATAAGCATTTGTTTTCCCGTTATGCCCCGCTCAATATCGATTGAACCATATCTTCAAACGAATTTGACCTAGAAAAAATATAGTTCGCAATATATCATTCCAAGCATCAATCTTTGACCCATTCTTGTGATGCCATATAACTGGCACTTCTTTTACCTTAAAACTAAATCTACTTGCAAGAAAAAGAATTTCTGCATCGAATTCCCAGCCCCATTGTTGTTGTAAAGAAAATAGCTTCCGTGCAGTTTTGCCTTCAAAAATCTTAAATCCACAATTAATATCTTCATAAGAGATTCCTAATGCAAAATTAGCAATATGAAGATAACCCCATCCAAGCAAAAAACGCCAAAGCGGTTGAGAATATCTTTTGAACAGCTGTTTCTTTCTAATACCGATAACACAACTATAACCCTTCAAAAGCCAAGGAACCATAGAATCTAACATAATAAATGGAGTACTCAAGTCAGCATCGGCAAAAAGCACCATATCACCTCTAGAAGCTAGCACCCCCTTCCGAACAGCCCAACCTTTTCCATGATGAGTGAAATCAGTAATAATTATTGATGGTACATTTTTTAAAAGTTTAGTGGCAATTCTTATAGTTTCATCATTACTACCGTCATCAGAGATGATAATTTCGCCAATTAAACCTCGTGAGTTCAAATACTCAATAGCTGCCAATATTGTTGGTTGTAGTCGTTTTTCTTCATTATAAGTAGGAATTACAATTGAAAGCATATACATTGATTTACCCATATCACGCAATAAGTATCCAACTTATATATTTTTTTGTCTGGCAGATATTAATTCTCTAAAAACTTTCCCGTGCGCAGAAATAAAAAGCCCTTCTCCTAAAACAGCTTGTTTGTAATTCTTTTGACTCAATGACATTTGCAAATCCGTACTAGACAAGACGGTTAAGATATTTTCTAAAAGCTGTTCTCGATCTCCTTCTATATATTTTTTTACACCCCAAAGCCCTTCATCTAAACCGTCATACTCATCGACACTTGGAGTAATTATTCCACGCCCAAAACACGATGCAAACCTCAAAACAGTAGAACTGCCAGTAACCACGCTATTTGTTAGTACAACGACATTGGCATCCCAAAACAGTTTATCTAAATCATTGTTTTGGATATAGCCTTTGTAAAGAACACCCGTAGTAGCAGAGTATTGAAGAAGCACATTGTCAAGATAATTTGGGGTTTGGGGATGACTTTGCCCAGCAATAATCAGTTTAGAAATTGGAAAAGCCACTTGAATTTTAGGGAATACATCTAAAAGGGGCTCGAGCTTTTTATATGTTCCAAAATAGCCAAACGTTAAAATATTTTTAGTATTATGGTTTACTTGTCGGTAACCTGGGACATCCCACAAATCTTGTTCCGCAAATTCAACATTAGCAAAAGGATATCTGTTTTTTAAGTCACACAAATACTCCTTAGTCATTACAAATATTTTATTAGACCCAACAATTGCCCACATTATTATTGGGTCTAATATTTTCATGAGGCACTTAATTATTTTATCTCTACGTATCCCCAACTTGCTAATATCTATTGCGCCGTAGTAGTTATGCAAAACCGTCACAACAGGATATCCCATCAGCCTCAACAAAGGGATGCTAAACAAGCCCAAGAACGCCGACAAAAAACTCGGGCCAAATAAAGTGTATTGAAAGTTAACCCAGACAATATCTGGAGAATAACATATCACTTTATATACAATTGCTATTAGATTAAGTAAAGAATTAGGCTCCCAACATCGATCAACAACTACCTTCTCGTTTTTTAGAATTTCATCACCTTGAAATATCTTATCGCCAAGAACAACTACTTCTCGCACTTCAGGAATTTTCAAAAAACCTTTTATGCACTGATAGCCAAATGAGCTAAGAACATTTCGACTCGGAGAAAAGGTAGTTATTGCTATTATTCGCATGAGGCAACCTTACACCTTACTACCTCAGCAAAAATTGTTAGACATAGATTAAATATTGGCAAAATACCCCACAATAAAATCTGCAAATTCAAAGATCCATCCTTTGGTTCTGAATTTTCTTGGGCAAGAATCTCATAACTTCTTACCCAATAAGAAATCAGACTCCCATCGATCTTTTCTTGACGCCATCCTGTTTCAATTAATATAGTTCTATATTTCATAGCATTCAACAAATTTGTCTCATTGAGAAAAATGCATCTTGCTGGAACTAAATCTTTCCTTGCGAGAAATTCTCTCAGAAGGTTTTCTCCATTTCCCCAGTATAAAGCTGTGTCCAACGAGCCCATTCCACTTTGTCGCAGAAAATCATCTGTTCTTGCAGTATGCCATAATCCATCAAGAGTTCTTGCATTCGTATAAATAGAAAATTCGGGTAGTTGATAATCGAATCCCAAGGTTAAGAATCTATTTTTGCACTGTGTATTGCTATTGAACACTTCATACACAGAACTTAAATCCATTCGTTGCCTTGTCATTTGATTAATGCTAGGATTAAAAAGCCATATGAACGCATTAAGTACGCTTATCAAAACAAAGACCTTTAATAAAAATCTCAAAGAAGGGACTTGCAAACTTTGAAGTCCATAACCGATCATAGGCAATGAAATAACTGATGCCCAGACGCTGAACCGTTCATAGGTAAGCCATTCCCAATCTTTTCCAAAAACAATATTGGGCAGATCAGTACTACCTCCTAAGCCAAGTAAAAAATAAATTGAAAAGCAAAAGAATAACAGCAAGTAGCTTCTATCTCTAAATAATCCAATTGCTAATACCAAATATGCTAAAAGCAGGTAGTCATACATGTCTAAAAAATAAAGGCGAAATATCCCAGTTCCCACTAACGATAATAGGTTCCATCGACTTGGATGCATAATAGGAGTCTGCATCCTGTAATCCAAAAACCATAGCCAAAAAGGCAGTATGATAATCGCGGAAATTAGTAAGTACAAAGAAATAATTATTAAATTACTAACCAACTTTTGTTTTAAAGAAATTTTCAAAACATTAAAAAGATATAGACCTGTAACAACAAAAAGCAGCGGTGCTAAAAAGAAAAATGTGTTTGTATGAGAAGCAACAACACATCCAAGCCAACCAACCGATACACAGCCAGCCAGCAATGAGCGCTGCCTCATAAAAATCGAATATGATGATATAGACAAAAGCAAAAATGTCAAACTTGCAAATCCAGCAAATTGGCCAAATACAAAGGTCATTACTCTAATAGAGGGTAGAAATATTGAAAGAAATGCAGCTATCAAGCTTCCATCTGCATTAATAAATACTCTCGAAAATCTATAAACAGCCAAAGGGAATATCGTTAGGAAGAGCCATAAGATAATACTGTAGGACAACTCAATTTTGCCTGTAATAATAATAAGAAGCGCTACCAGTTGGTGCGCCAACGGTGGATAAGAAGCCTTATTGAAGCCTCCGTACCATCTATCATCCCAAACACTCCACCAATTATCTGCATAACCTTTAGAAAAGAAAATATGGGTCAATCCGTCCCACGAATTCAATTGTGCGCCAGATAAAAATGCGATGCCCCAAAATAAAAAAGAAATAAGAATTATTATTAGGAGCCGATTATTTACACTTTTTTTTTCATCTTGATAAATGGTCATCATTATTATCGCCAATGATTATTTATCAGATGTTGGTATATATCCATAATAACCAAAATAATATATGTCGCTAGATGCAGGCGGTGCATTTAGAATAACTTCAATACTATTTGAAATTTGATCCGAGTTTTCCGCATTTATTAATATCTGATTAGTAGCGTATGCTCTCAATTTAATTTGATCAGCCTCATTCACATTAACGGTTAAAATAACAAGCTCAAATCTCGAATTATTTTCTTGAGCAAATTTATCAAGCGCGGTTCGGTCTAATCGAGCACAGCTTTCATCGATTCCAGAAGTTATTAAAACAATCCTTGGTGTGCCAGGGCGAGATCTTAGTTTTTCCAACACGAATAATATAGCTCCCTGAATATTTCCTGGTCCAGATGGTTTATTGTTTACTAATGAATTAACAACAGCATCTATTTGTGGAGCGCTTTTTTCTTTAGGAGAAGGTGGAACTAATTCTTCAATATCGCTACATCCATAGTTTCCTCTTGTTCCTCCACCAAAAACGGCTAAGCCTACGTCTTTGTTGTTTGGTATCGAATCAACCGTTAATGTTAGATTCAATTTTGCTCTTACTTGCTGAAATAATTCCCCAGTATTTTCAGATGCATCCAAGATGAAGTAATCAGTTTGCCTAGCTGCCTGTCCTTTAACCCAAAAAGCACCAACAAGAGCACCTAATATTAAGACAATAAAAAATGCCTTATTTTTATTGTCCATTTTTTTTCGTTGCGATGTAAGATAATAAAATATAAAGAGCGTCGTACCAAACAGCAAAATAACTATAACATCTAGGATTAAATTCGGCTTTGCTCTCAGAAGTTCAAGAAATTGAACACCTAATATTACAGCCCCAATCAAACCTACTATTGGCACCCAAAAAGTTTTTATTACTTCAATTATTTCAGATATCTTTTTTTGAGTTTCTTTTAAAGGCTGTTTTGACGTCATTGATTTTCTCCCAAACAAAATAGCTTTTCGTATCGGCAATCATACAAAAAATAAATGAGAATATATAGATCTTTT